>JARGOZ010000018.1 GCA_029213025.1 Verrucomicrobiales bacterium | reverse complement strand
AGGGGCCCCGTCGTCGGTGACGGTCACCTGCACGTCGTAGACACCGTCTGTCCCATCATCCGTGGCATTCTCGAAGTCAGGCGCGACTTTAAAGGTCAACACGCCTCCAGCGGTAATATCGAACAGGGCCGCATCCGCTCCACCCGTGATCGTGAAGGTCAGGTTCTGAGCGGGGAGGTCCACGTCGGTCGCTGTCACCGTGGTGACTGCAGTCTGGTTCTCAGCGGCATTCACCGTCGCTGTGGCACCACCGCCATCACTGGTGATGACAGGATTGTCATTCACGCCGGTGATTTCGACGGTTACGGTCGCTGTCAACTGCCCGGCAGGCCCCGCGTCGGTTCCGGATGGTGCCGTCACCGTGGAATCGCTCTTGCGCAGCATCCAGGAATCGAGTGCCACTCCATCTTCCCGGGCACTCAGGTAGATCGTGTGGATTCCCACGCCCAGATTGAAGTCAAGAGAAGTGGCTGATCCGCTTCCGTCGGTGACTTCGGGACGGCCCGTGCTAACCCAGGTAAAATCACTGGAAGCCGGGATACCCACCTGATACCAGTCAGCAGTGCCACCAGCAAGACCATCGCCGTTATTGACGATAGAGGCATATAGCGAGTCGGAGCTGAGGTCGAAGGCTGCTCCTCTCAGATGCAGTGTGTAGGTTCCTGCTTCCTGAATCTCTACCTGGTACTCCAGGGCCGGTGAGCCGAGAAGACCCGAACCGCCAGGATTGAGAATCCCTCCCGTAGTATCGGGAACTTGCAGGAAGGTGCCAGTGCGGCTGCCGGTGAGACTGTTTACATTTTGACCGGCATTCGCCTCGTCGATTGTGCTCCAACCGTTACCAACCCGGCTCGAGGTATCGATGGCTTCACCGACGAGAGCGCCGTCGATCGGCTGGTAAACGATCCGTCCCTCGGAGTCGGTCACGGTGTAGTTCACCGTATTGGTCGCGGTTTCGCCGTCGGCCAGATAATCGTAGGCTCCGGCCGGATTGATGGAATAGGTTCCATTCGCGTTGATCGTCACGGTGCCTCCACCTGCGAGAGCGACAGCAGTGCCAACATTTCCGGAATCTCCATTCACTGCGCTGATCTTCAGATCAGTGTTGTTGGTATCCTGGTCGGTGAACCCGGCCAGGGTTCCGCTACCGGGGTTGTCCTCATCGGTAGTGATCGTTTCATCCGTTGCGACGGGTGAATCGTTGATGCCGTGAATCGTAATAACTACTGATTCTGTTGCTGAACCGCCGACGCCATCGCTAACCGTGTAGGTGAAAGACGCGGTGGCGGATTCGCCTTCCTGCAGATAATCATAATCTTCGCCCGGATCGAAAGAAATCGTAGACCCGTCTGTCGTTATGCTTCCGGTAGTCAGATGGGTGTTTGGATCATCGACCGAAGCAATTGTCAATGTATTGCCTGCAGTTGAAACCGGAACCACCTGGTAGGTATAAGCCGCGCCAAATTCCTTGTTCACGATTCCGCCTGCGAGAGTACGGTCAGCTCTCGGTGCACCCACGATGACGGAACCGTTTCCTACATCAACAGCCCGGCCGAAGTTGTCGTTGGTATCGCCGTTCGGCGAAAGCAGCGTACTGATTTCACTCCAGGTTCCAGCATCATTTTGATAAACGTAGGCGGCTCCGGCATTTGTCGAGGCGCTGTCGTTTAGGTAGGCACCCACAACGGCAATGTCACCGTCAATTCCAACGGAGAATCCGAATTGATCTCCACCACCGGGAACGCTTGCTTTGAGTATTTGCGTTTCCGTCCAGGTCGCAGTTCCAGCAGCTCCGCTCCGGGTGAATATATAGGCCGCGCCGGAATCGCCGAGGGAATTATCGGTGCTGCCGGAATAGCTGGCATCCTGCCCCTGTGCGCCCACAATGATTTTGTCTCCATCGATATCAACATCGATACCAAACTGATCGGAATTGCCGGCATCTGAAGCCTGGAAAGCCTGAGTAAGTCCCCAGCTTCCGGCTCCACCGCTATCCTGATCGAAGACGTAAGCCATGCCCCTGTTGCTGCCGCCGGTATCGTTATTGTAGGCACCTACTACGAGGGTGGTACCGCTTAGCGCCAGGCTGCGGCCAAAACGATCATCAGCCGTATCACCGACGATATGGATGCCGTCGTCATTTACGCTGTAGTCGATTCCATTTTGGACAGTTCCGTTGGCCTGCAGGAATGTATCCCATTTTGCGGAGGAAGTGGCTCCGGCCTGGCTGGTAACATCGTAGAGGAAAATCGCGCCGACATTAGTGGCGACTCCTTCGTTGTCATCGAGCCACCGGCCTACAGCGAGCACGCTGCCGTCTTCGTTTAACGTCACGCTTCGACCGAATTCGAGGTCGTTTGTATTGTTGCCTGCAATGGTTGAAGGTCGAATACGACCCTGTAAATCGTATCCATCCCCGGTTGCGTTCAGTTCATAGATGTAGACCGCTCCGCGATCCGTGCCGCCACCGGCCCCTTCGTGATTGTAGGCTCCCACAGCGAGAACCTTTCCGTCCTCGGAAATGTCGATTCCCTGTCCAAAGTAATCATCAAAGTCATCATCGGTGGTGGGAGGAGCTACCTCAGAGACAAGCGTCCACTGATCGTCAGAGGTATCGTTGGTACCCATATCTTCCCGATGGTAGACATAGGCGCGACCAGTGCGTTCATCACCTGTGTTAGGTCCTTTTCCTCCGCGTGGAGCTCCCACTACTGCGTAGTCGCCACTGATAACTACCCGGCGTCCGTATTCAGATGTTGATCCGATTTCCGTTTTATTCTGAATATCGCCATCAAACTTGTGTTGCTCGGTTACGGCACCACCGCTTCCTGCTTCGAATACATAGGCTGCTCCCCAATCGGAAATGTTGATCGTTTCCTTCGTCGCATCATCAATCGTGAGCGTGACGTTTGCGCGGCGGGCACCGATTAGATATCTATCTCCATCCATCGCGATATGGTAGCCGAATTCATCCCGTGCCTCCGTGCCCGAAGCGGCTATACCATTTATATCGGCTATGACAAAAGGCGTAGCCAGATCGGAGTCCGCCCGCTCAAATACCCATACCCGGCCGGAGTTGCTGCCTGACGTATCATCAAGGCGGCCGCTAATTAAAATTCTGTTGCCGTCGATAGCTACGGAATGCCCGAAGCGGTCATCGTCGGAAATCCTGGCGGCATCTGCATCACCGAGTTTCTGGCTTTCGGTCCATACACCGGTGGTGCGGGTGAAAACATAGGCCGAACCGGTATTGGAGCCGCCGGTATCTTCCTGGGAGGCTCCCACTACAATTGTATCACCGCTGATGTCCACTTTGACTCCGAACCGGTCATCAGCCTGGCTGTCAGACGATTTGAGTTTAGCTTCGAAATCGAAGGTCGATGTGGTCGCGTTCCAGACCCAGACATACGCGGCCCCGGAGTTACTGGCAGTGTCATTAGTGCCACCGATCACGTCATAATCCTCCAACTCCTGACCTATGACAAGGGTGCCATTGTCAATCGCCACAGAGGAGCCAAACTGATCACTGGTAAAAACATCAAGGGTTCCGGTTTCATCGGTTTGCTTGATTTTTTGAACCAGATCATATTCACCGGTGCCGCTGTTGTAAACGAAAGTGAGAACCGCTCCGGAGTCATTTGCCCCGCCGGTGTCGGCAGCGTCATCAGTGTCTGCATCTTCGAGGCGGGCTGCCACGGCGAGGAAATCACCGTCGGCTGCCATCGCCCAGCCAAAATCATCCCCGGAATTACCCTGGATAATTTGCTGTTTCAATACCCAGTCGGTTCCGTCGAATTCATAGAAGTAGACCCGTCCTTTATCCGTTCCTCCGTTGTCTTCCAGTCGTGCACCGACAAAAGCTCTGTCTCCAATTCCGTCGACAGTTCCGCTGTCAATAATGGATACAGACTGTCCAAAATCATCGATTTGATCCTGATCGACTCCCGAGGTTAGTGCGGCCGGATTGAACAGGGTGCTCTCGAGAACCCAGTCGCCGTTACCGGTGGTGTCCCGGTAGATATAGACTTCTTCCTGGTGGCCCAGTCCTTCGCTGCCAACAATGGCGAGGTTTCCATCGATATGAACGGCGTAACCGATGCGGTTGGCTGTTGCGAGATCAGCTTCATCAGGCACAAAAAGAGCACCCTGATCCACGATTCCGGGATTATTTGCTGCGGATGTTGGATCACTGTCTGGATCCAAAGCATACGAGTATACCGATCCGAAATTGACTGCTTCCACCCCGTTAGGCAAAGTGAATGAATCGTTTGGTGCACCCACTATGACAATTCCATCGCTGACATCAACAGCGAGACCGAATTGATCGACAGTTACTCCGTTCTGATTTGGGTTTCGCAATACATCGGTGGTGACCCACTGTTGACCGGCGGCGGCAGACGCGTCTTTGCGGAATACATAGGCGGAGCCCGCCTGATTGCCGCCTGTGTCTTCGACAAAGGCTCCAACTACGATGTCATTCCCATCTATAGCTACATTGATTCCGAATTGATCACTACCCGAACGGTCAATCGCCTTTAGGATTTGGACTTCTTCAAAGAGCCCTGTGGTATTATTCCGTTCGAATACATAGGCCGCTCCTGAATCGCCCACGCTGTTGTTGTTTCCAGCCGGGCTGCTGGAATCTTCTGTATAGGCTCCGACAACTATGACATCACCATCGATATCGACATCGCGACCGAAGCGGTCGTCTTTACCGTTGTTGGATGCAAAAATCTTCTGCGACATTACCCAGTTGCTTCCGTCCCAGTCGTACACGTAGGCAGAACCACGATCTCGACTGTTGTTGTTTGAATTGTCATCAGTCGGATAGTCATCATCCCAGGCTCCGACAACGATTCTATTACCGGTGGCGTCAATCGCTACCGCATAGCCAAACTGATCAGATGCCGTGCTGGTTACATCGAGAGAGGGGAGCAGCTTCACTCCATCTGAAGCAATATTGACGCTGGTGAAGAAACTGCTCCATCCATTGGGATAAGTCCCGGTATCTCTGACGTCGTAGATGACTGCCGATCCGGAGCCGCTACCTCCGTCATCATCTCCCGGGACACCTGTAATAATGACTTTGCCGTCGGAACTGATGTCGACTTTACGGCCCAGGTTGTCATTGCTGGTTGCATCCGTTAATTTAATCCGCCCCTGGTAGTCATAATCACCATCGGCATTTTGTTCAAATACATAGAGGGCTCCCGAATTGCTGGGGTTGTCATCGTAGATGGCGGTAACCACAGCGACTGAACCATCAGCGGATATATTTACGCCCCAGCCAAAGTAGTCATCGTTATCATCTGCGTTTGTCGGAGGAGCAAGCGTTGCAATAAGATCCCACGTATCATCGGTAGCATTGCCGGGTGTGCCGTTGTTGTTTTTTCGGAAAACGTGGGCCTGGCCGGTCCGCTCGTCAGCGTTGGCTGGATCTTTCGCTCCTTTGGGTTGACCGACGATCGCGAAATCGCCCTCAATAGCAACTCGCCGTCCATAATCGGTTTCAAGAGTCAGGCGGGTGATGTTGGCGAAATCTCCATCAAGGCGGGTTCCCACCTGGGTCGGAGACCCTGTTCCGGAAAATATGTAGGCAGCTCCGTAATCGGGAATTTCGATCTGGTTGATCGCATCGATATCATAGGTCAAGTTGGCTTGGCGTGCCCCAATGACGAAGTTCTCGCCATCTGCCGCGACAGACCAGCCGAAAGAATCCCTGGCGGTCTCGTCGTCGGCATTGAGAATGCCGGTCAGAGTAAAGGCTGAGCTTGCATCAGCGCGGTCAAAAATATAGGCTGCGCCGCTATTGGTAGGATTATCTTCCGCCGGAGACCCGATGATGAGTCGGTTACCATCAAGGGATACGGATGTGCCGAAAGTATCACTGTCTGAGATAGTTCCGTCGTCGGCATCGCCGATGACCTGTGCTTCAGTCCAGACTCCGCCTGTCCGGGTGAAAATGTTTACCTGTCCGGTATTACTACCCCCTGTGTCGGCGAGACGGGCTCCGATCGCAATGGTGTCGCCGCTGATCGCGACTCGGTATCCGAATCGATCATCCGCATCAATACCGGTTCCGCCGTCGATCTTCTGCTCCAAATCCCATGTCCCGGCATTTCGAATGTAGACCCATGCCGCTCCGGAATTTGAACCGCCTATGTCTTCAAGCTCTGAGCCCACCACAAGAGTCGTGCCATCGATAGCCACGGATTGGCCAAATTGATCTCCTCCCTGATTATCGATCACTCCGGCTGTGAGTTGAGCTTTAACCTTGTCCTCCTGCACATAGTCCGCTCCATCGAAGGAGAATAGAAATACGGCGCCCGAATCGTTGGAGCCGCCCACATCTGAATCCGTCAGTGAATCAGAGTCTTCGCGTGGAGCTCCAACTGCAAGATATTGTCCATCGGAAGTCACCGCTAATGAGGCACCAAAGTAATCGCCACTGTCATGTCCGGTAGCGCCCTGGATCTTTTGTTCCATGACCCAGTCAGTGCCGTTGAATCTGTAGTAGTAAACGGCACCTTTATCGCTGCCTCCCGTGTCATCCAGTTGAGCACCGACGAAAATGCGTTCATTCACGCCGTCATCAACGACTGCGACAGCATAGCCGAAGTCGTCAAATTGGGTGATGTCGTCGTTTTTGAGGCGTTGCTCCAGCTCCCATTCACTCGTCCCGCTATTGAGACGGTACACCCAGACTTCTTCCTCCCCGTCTCGGCCTTCCCCGCCGATTACCGCCACATCACCGGAAACATCTACCGACCAACCCATGCGGTTGCCGGTGGCATTCAAATCGCCGAAAGGTATACTGAGATCTCCAATTTGAGTTGCCGTACCGCCTGTGGTGTCAAATGGATCAATGGTCACCGTGTCATCTTCGGTAGTCGAAGCAGTGAGGTCTTCGCCGTTCAGCATCACGGTGATTTCGGTATCAGTTACGTTTACAGTGAATGTTGCCGTAGAGACTACAGGGCCGTTTACTGCGTCCTGGAGCGATACAGTTAAAGTGAATTGCCCGTCTGTACCATACCCGTAGATATGATCGAGATTGATATCAGGAGTCGTCGCCGCAAAATCTGTCGTTTCGGGAAAGTGCTCAACGTATCCTTCCGTGCCGTCTCCCCAGTCAACCGTCAGGACGACCTCTGACACTGTATCTGAGCCAAATAAATCGTAAAGTATATCACCGCTCAATGTAACTGTGGCGCCCTCCGCAATGGACGTAGGTGTAGCAGTCACATTCAAAGTTGGAACCGAACGCTCGTAGGCACCGAGGTCGCTGGTGTCACCGGCTGGACGGTCAAATCCTCTGGCATCAGTCGTTACTGTAGCAGAAGCCGTGCTGGCGGCTGCGTTGGTGGCGGCACTTCCTGCTTGAAACGAATGGGTTTGGATAATCGCGGTCTGCGAATCAGTATTAGCACTCGCCGCTCCACTTGTAGTGGTTAGCGTTGCTCCCACTGCAGGGCCGCCATTGTCCGCCAGGGTGTCGAGAGTCGGGTCGTCACGAAGAATCGTACCTCCACTGATTGTTCCGGCCGTTGTGCCGACGATATTGGTTCCTTCAAATATCAGTTCAGCGCCGATGTTATTATCGATATCTTCCACTACACCTCCGGCGTTGTCGACGTCGCGCCGATTTCCATAGATAATGCTGTCGCTCACGATGACTTTTTTTCCGCCGTTATCGATTCGGATACCCGCACCACTGTCTGTTCCGTTTCTGGTGGTATGGTTGTTGGTAACCGTGCTGTGAGTCAATGTCACATTGGCAGCCCCGCCGCTCAGCGCCCACAGTGCGCCGGCGACCCGGTTGTCGACGAATGCTCCCGCATTCACATCATAGCCGGCGGTGTTTCCGGTTAAGGTCACATTTGAAATCGTCAGCGTCGAACCGGTGTCCTGGTTATGAATACCTCCGGAATGACCGAACGATTTGTTATCGCTGACGAGGCCTCCCGTCAAGGTTACATCACCGTTTCCGCTGTTCCAGATACCGCCCGCGCGACCCTGGCTTTCGCTGGTTCCCTGATCGGCCGAGTTGCCGGAAACCACAAAGTCGGTCAGTTCGAGGATACCTTCCGCATTGTAAACGCCGCCGCCACGACCGTACGCTTCGTTGTCTGTAATCGCCGCGTTGGTTAACTGGACCCGGGCACTGGTTCCAGTGCTGTAAATTCCGCCTCCTACATTGTTACTGTCGTTACCGGCAGCAACATCGCTTACTCCGGATTTATTGCCTGATATGGTAACGTTGTCGCCGATGATTACACCCCGGTTGCTGATACCGCCACCATGACCACTGTCGCCCAGCGTCAGGCTCTGGTCGTCAGGACGCAGTGCTCCGACTATAGTTTCCGACATATTTCCGATGATTGCGACATGACTCAGAGTCAACGTGATGCCTCCGGAAGCTATATAGATACCACCACCTTCGTCGCCGGCCTGGTTTGATTGAATCAGAACATCGGTAAGACTGCCGCTGGATCCGTCACTGGTCATGAAGATACCGCCGCCGTCATCTTTTGCCATATTGCCGACGATGTCGACGCCCGTTAGATCAAACATACTACCCGCGCTTTCCTGAAAGATCGCGGCCCCGCTTCCGAAGTTTCTCCACTGTTGGTTGTTTTGGTCTGAGTTCTGATCAATCAGATTATTGGAAATGCTGGAACGGATCGTATTGGACGTAATTATCACGATCCCTCCGGACTGATTGAAGATACCTGCTCCGCGGCTGTATGCGCGGTTGTCTTCGATGATCGCATCTTCCAGGGTTACTGTTCCCTGATAGTTGTAGAAACCTCCACCAATCCTGTCCTGGTTGTTGGTAAGTATGGTGTTCTCAAGCCCGTCTGTGGTGTTGTTGGCGGAATTGTTCGTTATCGTTACGAGCTTACCCTCTACGATACCGTTATTGCGGAATCCCCCACCGTGTAATGTGGTCGAACGGTTTGTATCGATCTGGACGGTGTCGAGAGAGACCCTGGAGCTTTGCGATTCATTGTAGAAGCCGCCCCCGTTGTCAAGCGCGACATTGTTGGTTAGATCAACCCTGGTTAGAGAGGTATGACTGTTGTTCGACTGGGAAAGAAATCCACCGCCATCATCGGATGCCGTGTTACTGTCCACAAGGACGTCGGTAAGGTTTACTCTGGTGTTGGCACCGGATACATAGAATCCACCTCCATCACCGTCATTGAGATCTACCGTATGATTGTTCTGAATTTTTGATACAAAAGAGGAGTCGTCGCCCGATGTAGAAGCCGATGTAGAGGTTATGTTGACGACTGATCCGCCAGCGGCATAAAAAGCTCCCCCGCGACGGTTGGCGATATTGTTTTCGAGTACAACATCCTGAAGATTTGTTTCAGAATTCGAGGTCGCATAAAAGCCGCCTCCAATCCGGTCGGCATTGGTTGAGCCGGTGCCATCCGGCAGGAGTAACGTTCCGTTGGTACGAGCCTGGTTTCCCGAAATCGTAAATACACCTACCGATGCATTGCCTTTGGAGTCGGTTGTGTTGATATGTACGACGCCATCATTTCTGAAGCCGCCGCCGTGTTCAGTTTCCGAGTAATTGTCTTTAATATAGGAATTTCCGGTTGCTGTCTGAACGAAATGCAAGGTCTCAGAATCGTTGGCAACGAAAAAGCCTCCGCCTCCGTCGTAAGAACGGTTTCCCTCAATCTTTACATCTACGAAATCGTAAGTATTAAAGCGGCCTTCGAGATAGAAACCACCTCCGTCGTCTTCTGATGTGTTGCCCAAATCAACATTGCCACTTCCATCCAGTGCACCACCGATCTCAGTTCCATCAAACGTAAATTGACTCCGTGTCGCGCCGGACCAAAAACCACCTCCGTCAGAGTCGCTACCGTTGGTATCCTGTCCTGCTTTGTTGCGGATAAATGAACCTCCAGTGACTTCAATGGTATGATCTGCACCGGTAAATGCCCCTCCACCTCCATCGTTGCGATGCCGACCGTTGGTCAGGTTATCTGACACTGTCACATTATCGAAGACAATTTTGTTGCCGTCATCCGTGATGTAAAAACCTCCACCACGGCGATCATCCAAATTCCCCCCCGCTGACGCAGCGGTATTACCTCTGATAACCGTATCCTTGAGGTAGAGTAGACTTTCACCGACATTGGTGCCTGCCATATAGATACCACCACCGTTACTTTCGGAAGAATTGTTCTCGATCAGGCTGTCCGTCATCAGGATGAGTCCATTGCTGCGCCCGCTGCTGGTAGTGTAGATGGCTCCGCCCTGACCGGCGTTTGAGCCGGCTGCGGCACTGTTGTTGCTGATAGTTACGCCCTGGAAGATACCGATTCCGCCCTCATTTTTCACTCCGCCTCCGTGCTCACTGTTGCCGTCGGTCAAAGTTGTGGCACCGCCCTGGATAGTGAGATCTTTAAAAATCACGGATGCGTCGGGACGTATATCAAAGACCCGGTCGACGCCGTTGCCATCGATGATCGTATAAGCGGGACCGTTGCCATTTATGACGAGCATTCCATTTGATTTAGTAATGTCATAGTCGTAGCCGGAGTTGTAACTTTGGAACAGGCTGCCATTTGCTAATGCGGTTGAACCCGAGGGGGCGCTAATGGATTCGTTGTTATTAAAGTCTCCGTCGCCGGTGCCGCCAATGATTTCAAGCACCAGTCGACCTGTAGTGTCGGAACCACCGCTATCTCCAATGATGTCAATGATTGTGGCCTGAGTTCCGTCAGATGCTCCGGTTATGATTTCTCCAACTATAAAATCAGTGCCGTTCTGGGAGTCGTAATTCAGTTCCCTGTAGGTAAGAGAAGACTGAATAGAACTAGCATCGGTAACTCCCGCATTGAACGTAATTTCAAAGTTCCCCGCGCCACTCGCGTTAGCCATATTGATGGCCTCGCGCAAAGTGATGTCGTAGAGGGTTGAGGCGGCAAGCGCAGCTCCCGGAGTCGTTCCATCATCGGTGATCGCTTCACCAGAGGCAAAATTCCCGGTACCGGTGTTCGGGATCATTTCCAGAACCAGGGTGCCATCCGCCCCGTTGTCAGTCACACTGATAATCGTTGCCTGAGTTCCGGTCGTTGCTCCGGTGAGAATCTGGCCAACGTTAAAATCGGCTGTTTCGGTGTTGTAGTCGAGACGAACTCCGTCATTTTCATCGCCAAGCGTGTCGACTTCTATCGTACCGGCAGTGAATGTGGCGGGTGTGACGTTAGGGTCCACAAAGCGGACCTGGTGCACTTCTGACGTCACCAACTGCCCGGTGGTCGCATCAGTGACCGTGAGCGAAACATCGACAAACCCGACGGGGTTATCCGCAGACGGACCGTAGGCGAAGCTGGCAGCGGACGTTCCGTTGCCGGTCACGGCCAGATCGCTGCCATCCGGTGCGGTTGCCGTCCAGTCGTAGTTAAGGGGGCCCGCACCGGTGCTGGTTGCTGCGGCGCTCAATTCGACAGTTGCTGAAGAAGCACCATCTGTAACAATTGCGTTTTGCGGGATGGTAATGGTATCCAGGGTTAGCGTGTCGGTGACCGGATCAACTTCGAAGGCACCAATATCGCTGGTGCCGGAGATGACGTCGTAACTGACAGAAACTTTATCCACCTGAAAAAGCTCACCCGCATTACCTCCGCGCATACGCCAGGTAAGTCCATTGGCCGCGTTCAAGCTGGCAGTCCCGCTGTTGGATCCCGACTTGCCGCCTTCCGCTGCGCCGAGACGGTTACCGGCGTCGGAGAACGTATAGGTTAACACGATCTGAGAAGCGGCTCCGTTGGCCGGGTGAGTCCCGGTAAACAGAGTGCCGTTTCCACTGACTGTGCCCGGAGCATTATCCGAAGTTGAGATGGTCAAATTGGTCGAACCATCAGTCAAAATAAATGCCGGGTCATGGTCACCGCTTGGGCGGGTGTAATCCAGAGTCACGGTAACCGTGATCAGATCACCGGCAGCCAGAGTACCTGCCTGTGCGACGGCGACGTCAAACAGCGTTTCATTAGTGGCAGAACCGGCGTTAAAATCGAGGGATGTGCCGTCCACAGTGGTGGTCCGGGCTGTTCCCATGGTGACGTTGGTGGTGTCGGTGAGGAGGTCCGCACCGTTGATATCTGAAAGGACGGAAGTCGTAGCCGCAGATGCCCCTGGCAGTCGCCCGTTCCCGAGCTGATCGGTGCTGACCCTGGAATTGACGGCCGCATCGGCTGCTACACTGGAACCGGTAATGGCATGGGTTTGTACGTTTCCACCAGGGGTGGCCACGCCGCCATTATCGGCCAGAGCAGCAAGGCCCGGGTCAGCTGTGATTCTGAATGCGTCTTCAGCCAGGGTAACCGTACCGTTATTGTGGGTTCCCAGGACGTTGGCGCCAATCAGAGTGATCGCGCCGCGCATGTCACTTGCGTCCTGTGAAGCCGCGTCAAGATCCGCATCGGCAATGTTGCCATAGATGATGCTGTTCTCTGCCTGGATGAATCCCGCGCTTCGGTAAATTCCGGCACCTCCTGCCGCCCCTCCGGAAGTGCCAAAGTTATTGGTCACGGTAGTGTGATTGAGGATGACCTGATTACCACTGCTCTGGACCCAGATCCCCCCACCGTACCGGCCATCATAGTTGGCCTTCACCACTCCGCTGTTTTCAGCCCGGACAAAGCCGGCATAGTTTCCGCTTATCGTAGAATTGGTAGCATAGAGATGCGCATTCGAGGCAATCCGAAAACCGCCACCGTGCTGATCACCAACGTTGCCGCTCACAGTACTTCCCAGAAGAGTAAGGGTAGCCTCGTTTTCCAGATTTCCCCCGCCTCCGTATCGTGCAGCTTCATTATTGGTAAGGGCTGAATCGATCAGGGTAATATTGGCCCGCTCGGAGGCCCAAAATCCACCGCCACGCAGGTCGTCGCCCAGGGCAACACCCCCAATTCCACTGGTGCCGCTTTCATCACGGGTGGTAGCGTTGCTGTGTCCGGCCAGATTGCCATCGATATTCGAGCGTGTGGCCGTGATTTTTGAATCGCTGGCTGAGTAAAAACCACCACCATGGTCATGGGCGATATTATTGGTAACCGAACTATCCGTCAGATTCACGATACCGTTACCGGTCACAAAATAGCCGGCCCCTGAATTATTAGTGAAATTTCCGCTAATGGTGGTGGCAGCCAAATCGATCTGGCCGCTTTCGAGGTAGAAACCGCCCCCGTGGTGATTGGTGGAGTTATCGGAAATGGTGCTGTCGGTCAACTCGGTGAGACCGTTGCCGGAGAGAAACAACCCTCCACCTTCGCGACTGCCACCGGTATCAATAGCTGCGTTGTTGGTAATAGATACATTATCACCAACGATGTGAGCGCCGTCAGCATAAATGCCGCCACCTCTTTCGCCCTCGGCCGTATTGAAGCTAATATCTACATACGACAAATTTACGTTGGTATTTCCTGTGGAGCGGAACCCGCCCCCCCGGACTCTTGCGACATTGGGATCTGTCTGGGTGCCAATTTCAATTGCGTTTCCGGTAGTGCCCGTTATCTCCACTGTGCTACCGGTTGAAGTGTTATAGAAGGCGCCGCCCTCCTGGGCATGGTTTCCTATGATCTGGCTATCTCCACTTATGTTGACAGTGGAACCATCCTGATTGTAGAAACCTCCACCTGAACCCCTCAGGATATCGCCGGTATCAATGCCAGTTTTATTTCCCGAAATCGTTACGTCAGTGAGGTTTACGTTTCCGTCGCCGAAACTGGCAAAACCAGCGCCATGTCTAATCGTATCACCATCCGCTGTGGATGCTGCTACAGCGAGGTCCCGTAAAATTTCATTGCCGCTGATAACTGTTCCTGCAGCTGTAACGGTACCGCCGGATGTATAAAAACCGGCCCCATGCCCATAGGTATCATTATCCTTCACTGTGGAGCTTCCCAATAAGCTGACCGATCCCCCGCCATTGTAAAAGCCGCCGCCGTAGCTGGCCCGGCGATACAATATTCCGTCGGTCCCGTCGAGATTGATACCGGTGGTCACAAGATCAAGGGCCTGATTATTGTCTACTGACGTGTTAGTCAGAGAAACCGTTCCATTGTTGTAAAAACCGCCGCCGTGCTCGTTTTGTGCGATGTTATTGTTGATCGTCGAGTTGGTCAGTTCGACAGTTGCAAATGTTTGGGCCACGCGGAAGGCGCCGCCCCTGGTTCGGGCCGTGTTGTCATCCAGGCTAACCCTGGTTCCCGTCAACTTAGAATGAGGATCAGAGATGTAAAAAGCCCCGCCTTCGTTCGCCGTGTGTCCGTCGATAGTTACATCGGTCAGCTCTACCTGGCTGGCGCTGGTAATGTAGGCACCGGCACCGACTCCGTTGAGGACACCACTGCCGTTTTCTGAGCTGATGTTGCCAATCAGATCGACATGAGTTAATTTCGAGGTCGAGGCGTCGGAGGACCAAAATCCCGCTCCATTACCGGCGTTGCCCAGGATTGTTCCCGCATTACTGACCCCAACCTTGTTGCCCTGAATCTCGATTTTCTCAGTGTCCGTTCCTGTGATCGTAACGGTTCCGTTCCTGTTCCAAAATCCGCCCCCGTGTTCGGTGGCTGAGTTGTCGATAATCTTGCTGTCTCCGATGATGGTCACGTTACCCAACGTGTTGTAGAAGCCGCCCCCGCGATCTCCGGTGCCGATTCCTGCGTGGTTCGCCGAAATGGTTACTCCGGTCAACTTCACGTCACCGACGTTATAAAATCCACCACCGTGTTCTGTCTCGGCAGTATTTTCCGAGATCACTGTGTTGGTCATGTTAACGATCGTTCCCTCCTGGGCTGAGCGGAAACCACCTCCACGGACCTCGGCAAAGTTTTCCGAAATGGTCGAGTTGCTGATGTCTATAGTCGAATCCCTTCTTATGATATAGAAACCACCGCCTTCATCAGCTGTATTACCCTGAATAGTGGCGTTGTCGATGCTCAGTTGACTGCCTTCGTGGACATAAAATCCTCCGCCGGAGCCTCGAATTGTCGTTCCCGCCGCATCGGCGACTTTATTTCCTGTGATTGTAATCGCGCTGCCGTCATTCATGTTAACGGTAGCAGCCGCGGAGATATAGCCACCGCCACCGGAATTGTGCGCTGTGTTATCCGTGATGGTAGCACCATTTACAAAATCGATAGTTGCACCGTCATGAAACCGGAATCCGCCTCCCGTATTGTCCCCTCGGTTCGCGGTAATCGTCACACCGTCCAGTGTTGCCGTTGCTCCCTGACTCCATATATAGAGGCCGCCGCCGTCACGGGCCGTATTTCCTGAAATCGTTCCCCCGGTTATGGTCACATCAGCTGATCCTCCACTACTGAACAGACCACCGCCACCGGCCGTTTCGTTGCCACCGTTTCTGGTTGCTTTGTTATTGGTAAAGTCAGTGTTCGTGGCGATCAGGGTTCGGTTGTTATTATACAGACCGCCTCCCAGAGCGTTAGTGTTGTTGTCTACCGTGTCCTGCACCTCATTACTGTCGATGGCTACATTTTCCAGCATCAGAGTTCCTCCCTCGTGAAGAATTCCGCCTCCGTTTCCTTCGGTAACCAGACCTCCTGTTATGGTCATGTCTTGGAGCGTTACATTCGATGTTCCAAGGATGTGAAAAACGCGGTCGATTTGTTGTGCGTCGATAAGGGTGCCTGTCATCAGGGTTGAGTCCCATTTTCCGGCGCCGACGATTGTGATATTTTTGTTATTGATATCAAAGTCACCGTCTAGATTTCCGTTTTCACTGGTCGAAACTTTTGAGATCACATATTGACCATCTACCAAAGTTATAGTTTCACCTGATACAGCCTGATTAATGGCATCTCGCAGCGAAGGAGTACCTGACGCACCATCATCATCAAGTAAGTTGGTCACCGTAATACTGGCATGGGCATCGGACTGAGACCCCGCCGCGGCGCCATCCGCCTGACCGGCGACAGGCAATTTCCGAACTCCCTCTTCAAAGCCGCCGTAGAGCAAGTTATGCTCTTGAGCGGACTCATAGATATCTTCCATACCCAGCACGTGTCCCATTTCGTGCATCATCACAGTGAGAAGATCTATGCCGTGCTGCGCATCTCCATCGGTATCCCGGAAGACAGTTGAGCTTTCTGCATAGTCAAATTCTTCATCAAGAAACGGGGTCGAGTCGATAAACCAGCCGGATCCATTGGCATTTAAATCGAGCTCGATGTCATAGCCATTTGTCTCCGCGATAGCCAACCCTTCGATATCAAGGATAGAAATTTCAATCGCCTCGAGTGCTTCTAACTGCTCCGCCGAGAGATCGGCTGCTTTCCAACGCTCCACCGCTGCGTTTGCCAGGTAGTCGATTTCGTCCGCCGAGAGGTTGTCGAGACTTGTTAAGGTCACAATCTCATTCAGCGTTTCACTCGCTGATTGATCAGCTATAACCGGATGATCCGGGCCGGTAAAACTTTCAACACCTTCGAACCCGGGAGATTCCCCCGATGAATCCTGAACCACCTCTTGCACGGGGACTTCAGCGGGGGCCGGGGCACCGGAGTAGAGAATTCTGGATTCCAACTGTTCAGCTATATATTCCCGTTGCGTGTCCTCCTTTTCCGATTTGTTTTGTGGCAGAATCTTGTCAAGTAAGGATCGCTTTTTCATAATATTTCCGGTGGTGTGTGGTGGTTAAGCGCAGCTGAAGATTCGTGAAAATATTCACAAGCTTTTGAAACAGAGCCTATTTGCTTGACTGCGAGACTGTGAAACTGGCGAAATTTCGTCAACAAAAATCGTGAAAAAGTTGGTGAAATCGTATTTGCTTTATAGAAATTATAAAATATACGATAAATGTATTTAATGCAGGCCCGTTATAGCCGCCTGAAATGTGTCCGGAAATCCATGTATCGATCAGTTGCCAGTCGGATTCCGCTCTGCAACAATATTGTCACTTGAGGATTTTCTTCATCACCACGGCTTTTTTTCCTCGGTGATCCGGTAGGTCTGATCGCTTGGCAATTTTTGGTAGGATTGCATCGCTCCGGTGGGCCATCGAATGGTTAACTGATCAATAAAGTCTGATTTACCAATACCGATGAGGAGTTCGCAGGGGCTCTGTCCCTGGAATCCGTTTACCGGAAAAAGGTCGCGGACAATTTTGCGTTCGCCGACTTGTAAAACCACTCTCGAACCTATTGCATATCTATTGGAGGTCGTTCCCTGCAGGCGCAGGCGGATCCAGTTGTTTTCGTCGGGAAAGGTATTGCGAAACAATCGCAGCGCTCCGCCACCCGCTGATCCGACCAGCAAATCCGGTTTCCCGTCGAGATCGAAATCGGAGACTACAGCCGAACGGGAATCGGAATCGAGATCCGCACCGGAACAAAAGGAGGCATCGACAAATTCCATTTTGCCGTTGTTCAGAAACAGGCGGTTCTTTTCGTAAGCACTCAGGTTTTCATCGTGCTGCGCCAGTTGAAAAGGATTTTCCACCCAAAACTCACCGTTCTCTTTGTCAATCGCTCCGAGGACTGGATTTATGCTCCCGCAATTCATGGGCTGTGACACGACAGCCCTCCAGAGACAGGTTCATCCGTCGGGTTTGCCGCGGTTTCTACTCAAAAACCCTGTAGTGGCATACAAATCCAGCCAGCCGTCTCTGTTAAAATCCCCCATTGCCGGCGCGTAGGCCCAGCCGACTTTATTGACATGGAGATCTTCACTGAGTTCCCGGTAAACAGTTTCACCTTCCCGGAGTTGATAGAGTCTATTTCCGGCACACGACCCTTTGATTTGCTGGTAAATTCCCGGTGGATAATCCGCTTCCGAGACGTTGGCAATGATTCGCCGACCCATTTTCGAAAACATATTGGCTACGTATAGCTCTGCCTTACCATCATTGTCGATATCACCGGCACAGACTCCCATACTGGTTGCGAAATCTCCTGTTCCGGTAGGTTTGGTGATATCCTCAAAAGTTCCGTCGCCACGGTTTCGCAACATGACATTCTCTCCGAAATCGTTGGCTATATAGAGATCGGGGAAATGGTCATCATCATAAAAGAAGGCTGAGGCGGCGAAACTTTTTCTCCTTCCGCCGGTTGCGCCCGCCTTTTTCGCGATATTCTCGAAGCGTCCGTCCCCGAGGTTGCGCCATAGCTGGTTGATGCCTCCGTTTTCATGATCGCCCACCCAGGAAGCCGGTTTTGAGCTTTTCCCACTAACACTCGACGGTCTTTGGGCACAGACGTACAGATCCGGTAATCCGTCGCAATCGAAGTCCGCCACAGTCGCGCCCATGGCGAGGAAGGGTACCCTGATCCCTGATGGTATAGTCACGTCGACAAAGTATTTCCCTCCTTCATTGTGGAACAGCCGGTCCCCGGCGAACAGATCGGCAAATCCATCGTTATCATAGTCGATCCAGGAAACGAGAAAGGTGAAGTTTTTCGTTGGATGGGGATGACTTGCTATCCCTAATTGTTGGGCGTAGTCGGCAAACGGTTGCCCGTTCAGGGAGCTAAGCAGCAGGATTCTTCCTTCAGTGGTAGCCACTGCGATGTCGTTGACACCGTCGAGATTGAAATCATGAACCCCGAACTGGAACCAGTATTGCTCGGAGTATTCCGTGTTAATCCAGTTATCAGGAAGTGAAAACCGGTTCAGACCCGCCCCGGCTGTCACTTCTGTCAGTAGAAGGTTTTCGGAATACCGGTTCGCCTCTTTTACATCTTTCCAACGCAGGATGACCGGCTTTTCCTGAAGGTCTTTTTTAAAGTCATCATCGGCGGAAACCTGGAAATCGACATCGTGCTCGGAAACTGATTCGTACATGCGCCCGTCGGCAGCAATGCCCGAAACACTGATCATGAGCCTGCACGTCCACACTTTTCCGTCTTCGACACTTTTTGTTTTCAGAGCCCGGAGCCCGGTCTGTTTGATCTCTGAAAAACCGGCAAATCTCTTCAATAAAGCTTCGCAAAATTCGTCAGGGTTCACGGCCCGTGTTTCCGACCCCTTCGGGAAATTGATTTCTGTCACATTGCCTGCCGTTTTTGGCTGCGGTTGTGTTCGCTGCAAAACCGATCCGGAAAAGTCGTCGCAGCATCGATGTCTAACTGATTCGAGCTTCTGTTCCCGAAGTTCGCTGAGCAAAGGTTTGCCAAAATGGGTTTCGATCAAAAACGCGCAGTGTTCACCGTCCCAAATTACCTTCTGTTTGTCCAGACTCAGAACGACATCAGAGCCCGGGCTTTTTTCGCTGGAGTCTTCACCACGGGATGTAGTGAGAATTGCGATGGAAAGGAGAACTGCCAGATTCGATAGAATTGATCTGCGGCTGAAATCGGTCATTCGAAGGCACGATATCATAAGATTCGATAATTTGAACGTGAAAGACAGGAAGGAATCCGGCCTTTGACAGTTCATCACCGCGAACACATTCGTCACAAACGATGAATTTTATTCGATCGGCTTCGCGTTGCGGATGGCGACATCTTTGAATCTTGCTCCCTGACCTTTGTTCACCAGAGCCAGTATACCTTTTGCGTCGGCGAAGCGGGAGTGGCTTGCTTCGAGTTCCTCTTTTCCAACTTTCGCCCGGTAGGTGTCGCCGATGATTTCTATAGTCACGTCGTACCACTCATCCGGCTTCAGATTGACTTCCTTTGTTACCAGTCGTTCGGCTTTGGTCGTCTTTGCGATTCCCGACATGCGTTGAATCCATAACTTGTCCGGGGTAATGTAGAGACGCCCGAGGTGCAGGTTGGGCGGAACGGTATCCCGGCAGGCAATTGCGATTTGTGTGGCTTCGCCCAGCATGACCGTGGTGGTGATGATAAGATCCGTTGCTTCAAATCGATAGGTGAGCGAGGAGTGATGGTTGTCTTCCGGTAACTCATTCCCGATCAAAGATCCGTCGGCGACTTGCCATTCCCCGATCCCCGCCTTCCACCCGGCGATGTCGCCTTTGCGTGTCGGAGGTGTGTCTTTGTCAAAAGTCGTCTCCACGATGGTTCCAGTCGGTACTCCGAGTTTGGTGTCAACTCCGCTGAGCGCTTCAGCGGCGGCTTTTTCTTCAAGCCATGTGGCGGAATATTGCCGGTCTTCTTCACTGAGTGTGGACAGCGCGACGACATACTTCCTGCCGTTTTTCATTCGGAGTGTCGCGTTGTCTCCTTTCAATTCAACGAGCTCAGCAGTGATGGTTCGCCCTTCCGAATTGGTCCAGTTGCGAAAGGTATTTTCCGCCTGAACTGATAGATGTAACAGAATGGCGAAGAGCGAAATCAGGATCGGAATTTTCATCGTCGTATATCTATAGTCTTTACGCTCCGAAAACATCTTCCAGTCCCCGGCGCATAACCGAAGCGTCCGGGGTTCGACCGGTCCAGTATTCGATACCAATAACTCCCTGCGCGACGAGCATACCCAGTCCGTCGATGACCTGGCACCCCTTTTCTGTAGCTTCGCGGACGAGGCGGGTTTTCGGGGGATTCGGTATTACGTCGGCGACTAGCATTTCCGAGGTCAAGGTATCTGTATTCAAAGCAATTCGCGCATCGACATCAGGGAAAAGTCCGATCGAGGTAGCGTTTACGACGATATCGGTTCCAGCCGGGATTTCGAAATCACCCTCCCAGGGGACAAATTTGACGTCCAGACCTCCGCCAACGGCATTGTTGAGTTTTCCTGTGAAAAGTTCATATAGCTCATTGCCCCGCTCTACACTGCGGTTGACGACAGTGATGGACTTGACTCCGGCGAGGGCCATTTCCACTCCGATAGCGCGGGCCGCGCCACCCGCGCCGAGGAGAACCATCGATTTCCCCGCCGGGTCGGCGAGTTCCTGGAAGCTGGAGACAAATCCTTTTCCATCGGTGTTTTCCCCGATGAGTTTGCCGTCGCGATTCACCACGCAGTTCACGGCGCCCATCAATTCAGCGGACTCACCGAGACCGTCGAGATGCTCGATTACGGCAACCTTGTGGGGAATTGTGCAATTAAAACCCTGGAAACCAAAAGCCCGTGCCCCGGCTACGGCGGCGGGGAGGTCATCGGGCTTTACCTCGAGAGTGAGATAGCGCCAGTCCAAATCCATATCCCGGAAGGCTGGCTCGATCATAGCCTGGGTCGGATTTTCCGAAACGGGAAACCCGAAGCACCCCACCAACTCTTGTTTGAAATTCAATTCTTTTGCCATAGCAGGGCGAATCCTAGCCAGGCCGAACATGAATTTCAAGATCGCTTTAGCGCGTTTCGCTGCTTAGTTTTCGGTCATGCATGTTCCTTCGGTGATTGAAAAAAAGCGAGATGGCAAAACCCTGTCCGACTCTGAAATCCGCGATTTTATCAGCGGTTATACCAGTGGCTCGATTGCCGAGTACCAGATGTCGGCTCTCGCTATGGCGATTTATTTTCAGGGAATGAATGCCAAGGAAACCGCGTCTTTGACCCATGCTATGCTGGAGTCCGGCGAGGTTTTTGAATACCCGAAAACCGCCCCCCGGGTGGTGGATAAACATTCCACCGGCGGCATTGGCGACAAGGTTTCGCTGGCACTTGCTCCTCTGCTCGCCTGCGATGATGTCTGGGTGCCGATGATTTCCGGGCGGGGGTTGGGCATCACCGGCGGAACGCTCGATAAACTGGAATCGATTCCCGGGTTTAACGTATCGGTTTCCCGGAAAGACGCTGTGGCGCAGCTCGAAAAAATTGGCGTCGTCATGATGGGGCAAACCCCGGAAGTTTGTCCGGCTGATAAAAGGCTCTACGCTTTGCGCGATGTAACGGCGACAGTGCCGAGTCAGCCGCTTATCGTCGCTTCGATTATGTCAAAGAAACTCGCCGAGAGTCTCGATGCGCTGGTTCTCGATGTGAAATACGGCAGCGGCGCATTTATGAAGGAAAAGAGCGATGCCCAATCCCTCGCCTCAGCGATGAAGCGGGTCGGCAAAGCGATGGGCGTTGAGACACACACCGTTTTAAATCCCATGGAAGAGCCGCTCGGTCAGACAGTCGGCAATGCTCTCGAAGTGCAGGAGGCGCTCGAAACCCTCCGCGGAGGCGGGCCTTCAGATTTGCGCAAAATCGTGATCAGTCTCGCCGCAAAAGTCACCGTCAAGGCGGATGCGAAAAAGCTCGGGCAGTGGTTGGATGATGGCACGGCGTGGGCCAAATTCGAACAGTTGGTCGATGCCCAGGGAGGCGATTCCTCGCGTCTCGACAGGTTTGCCTCGATTCATCCCGCTGCAGTGGTCAAAGACATCAAAGCCACCTCATCCGGAGAAGTCGCTGCCGTCGATGCCGATACCATTGGTCGCGCCAGCCTTGCTCTCGGCGCCGGGCGATCACGTGCCGATGACGAGATCAATTTTTCGGTGGGCTTTGATCAAATCGTAAAAACCGGGACCAAAGTGACATCCGGCGATCTGATCGGACGCGTTCACGCTGCCGGTGACGATGCGGCGAAGTCGGCGCTGCGGCAGTTTCGGAAAGCGGTGCAAATCGTGTAGTGAGTTCTACTCATTTTCCGATTCCTCTTTCTCTATCCGGTCGGGGTGGGCACTGTTCCAGTAAGTATCCATTTTTTCCGCAGACGGGATTTCGAAAGGACGCACAATCCGGAACCCGAGCCAGTGCGCATCGGTATGATACCAGATTGATTTCGGTAGTTGAGGGTCCGCCATTTTCCAGTCGGGATCGGAGAAATACCGGACTGTAGAAGTACAGTCTTCCGGTGGATCATACCACGAGCCGCCGCGCGCTACTCTCGGGTAAACGCGGTTCGCCCGAATCCACGGATCGACGATCAAATCTCTACCTTGAGGGCGCATTCTATAGGTTAAAGAATTGTATTGATCGAGGCACCACTCCATCACGTTGCCATGCATATCATAGAGCCCCCAGGGGTTGGGTTTCTTTGTGCCTACCGGAGCATAGCCAACGAGGAGCGGGTTGTTTATATTCGGTTCGCAGACTGCATATTCGTGAATTTTCCCCTGCGGACAACTAAAGGGTCCTGTAGTTCCGGCCCGGCAGGCGTATTCCCATTCCGCCTCGGTGGGCAGTCGATAGAAATGCCCGGTTTTCGCACTGAGCCACTGGCAGAATTTGCTGGCGGCGTGCTGCGTCATATTGATCGCCGGGTAGCCGTTTACGCCCATACCGAAACTCATTTCGGTATAGGGAGTCGTTGGTTTGGATACAACAAATGCGTCATCCGCGCCAGGTGGAATTTGGGTCGGGCTTCCGTAGCGGTTGCGATGGTTGCGCGTAAACATAAAGGGTTCATACAAATCCCAGGTAACTTCGTATTTTCCCATCCAGAATGGTGACACCCGCACTTTGTGAGGTGGCGATTCATCGGGCTTGCCTCTGCCTTTGCTGCCCATCGTAAAGGTTCCCCCTTTGATAGCCACCATCTCGATTTCGTTCGTTTTAGGCTCGGGGTCGGTGCTGTCGTACGTGAATGTGTAGTCGATGAGTTTCGAAGTTTTCGCGGAATTTACGGCGCGCTTGTGCAGGCGCTGGACCATGTCAAAATCATCGCCGGGAAGAGGAGGCGGTTCTTCGCAAATTCCGATTGAAACGGACAAAACAAGCAACAGAGCTATGATTCTCATACCAAAAACAGAATAGAGGAAATTGATTGGAAGGGCCGGGAATTTCGCTCCGCAATCGGGGCGGCGTGGATGTGTCACAGGCACTCCTGCCTGTGGGCTGGCACGACGGCTCCCGCATCGCTACAGGCAAGAGTGCCTGTTACACGTTTCGAATGGTGCTATGTTGCATGCAGGCCGTGTAGAAATCATGAAGTCATCCTTCGCCATACTGCTGATTCCGGCGCTGATCCCGATTCTCTGCGCGTTCCATACTGCGGTAGTGAAAACCAGTTACGACCTGCAATCGAACTACAACAAACGGCAGATCGATGTAGTGCTGCGCAATGGGAATCTGCAGCTGACGAGCTTTCGGCATACCGACAGTTTTGATACCTTCAAATTCCGCCTTACTCCCGACTGGGACCAGGCCGCGCCGGTTCATCTTTTGTCGTTGTTGGGGAGTCCACCGGCCCTTCAACTGATCGAAACCGGCCCGAACACGGTTGCATTACCGGGGACGAAAATTATCATCGCGCAGCTCCCGGTGTGGATGATTTCCGTGATTTTGCTGATTCCGGCCGTTGTTTTTGGGCGGCGGCATCGGAAAAAAATGCAAGCTGAGTTCAGGCGCCGCCGTCGAAACTGAAAAGTTTTAAAATCAATCAGTTGCGCGATCAGTCGTTCTTTATAATTTGTTTTTCCGAAGAGGTTTTTTAGATTCGGAAAGAATTCAGGCTTCACCACCACCATGAAAGTCCCTTTTTACCTCGGCTTCTTTGCCGTCTGGATCTGCGTCTCCTACGCGCAGGATTCCACCGTGCAAAAAGATCCCGTTCCGGCCAGTTTAACGCCGCCGAAGCTGGAGCTTTCGCAGCCGGCCTTGGTGATAAAGTCGAAAAAGACCACCAGTCTGAAACAAATGCTGGCGGCGGTCCGGGAAAAGCAGGGAAAATCGCAGGATCCGCTGCCGCTGGATCGGGACTGGATCGGGGAGGTGCGTGAGGTAAATGGCGAATTTACCCGGCTGCGGCTCGAAATGGGGCAGATCAGAAAGGGCAAAATTTATTTGATCAGCATTGATCCCGCCGGGGAGATGGAAGTCGAAAGCCCACTGCTGGTGGAAAAGATCCCGGGGGACGACGAGATCAAAAAATGCCGCACACTCGAGGCGCTGGAAGCCTTCTTCGGCAAAGGCCACAAAGGCTTTGAGGAATGGCACGGGCCCAACGGCACTCTCGGCTCGAAGCTGTGGGTCTGTGTGGCGCAGAACGGCAGGGGCGGTCTGGATTACATCCGTGTGATCGCGGATATTTTTTACGCGGAGGAAGAGGTCGCCCATCTGAGCGAAGTGAATGTCAATGAAATATCGCGGGGCTCGCTGCGCCAGTCCAATCCGGCATCCGAGATCGAGAAAATGATTTACTCCTCGACCAAAGACGAGCTGTTTTTGCGCATCGAATGATCGCTAGCCGAGACTTCTCGCCAGCCCCACGCCTTTGATTTTCCGAATCTCACGGTGGGCCTTATCTTCAGATATCAGGCCGATGTGACACTTCAAGAGGTAGGCAAAGATCCGCGCCGCGTCGCGGGATTGGTGCACATTATGGCCCGAATTCACCACGATCTCGCTGATCGCCCCGGCCAGTCTGGAGCTTTTTATCGATACGATTCCGTCGCCAGCCTCGCTCTCGTCCTTTCGCCCGACGATGGTGTGGAAAGGTGTGTCCGGATCGACGGGCAACTCCGCCACGAGTCTGGTAACCGGTGCCGAAGGTTGCAGAGACGCGACCGAGCTGAGCGGGTTACCAAAATACTCCCGGAATCCGGGCCGAACCCGGGAGAGGTTTTCCCGGCGTTTCAAATTTTTATCGAGATCGGCGATGAACCCCGGGACATTGACGATTTTCATTCCGAGGCGGCCGATTCCGCTTTCCGCCAGCCGGCTGCCGCGATGCGGAGGGGCGAAAAAGCAGACTCGCGATACGTAGGGACTCGGTTCGAAAAAGAAAGATTTGCGCAGCAGCTCGCGCTCGGATTGTTCGAGCTTCAAGTCATCGATCGGGCATTGGAAGGCTTTGTTCCAAAGTATATCATCGCTGTCGGAGACCAGCGTTTTGCAGAGAATCCCGCCGAGGCTGTGTCCTGCCAGGATGACTTTACTCTGTAGTGAGATTCGGTGTTCCTTTTCTATATCCCTCACGAAACTGTGGAAGTGTTCGCGGAATACCGCACCGGAGTTCAGCAGGGGGGTGGAGGTAGGATAAGCATAAAACCAAAACTGAAAGTTCGAAGTGATCTGCGGGTCTTTCGTCAGGCATTTGATTGTTCTTGACCAGGTATAGGGATCGGACACGAGTCCGTGAACAAACAGCACCGGAGTTTTCGATGCATCAAAAGGTTCGGAAGTATAGATACCGCAGCGACGACTGGCGATTTTTCGATTGAGAAAGCTGTTCCAGCCATACCATCCGCCGACCGGTTTTCCGGGCGTGGCACCGGGGAACTCCTCCGCTGTGGTGGAGACGTTGTACTGCCCGCGCTCAAGTTTGTAGTTGGCGGCGACTTCGTGGGTCACACAATACGGAGTGCGCAACAGGCAGCCGCTCGTGCTCATAGACATCGCGAGGAGCAGGATTGCCCGTATAACCGACTTTCCTTTCATGGGCGGGGAACCGGACGGCACGACTGTACCCTGTTATGTCCTCGATTGTACCCTGTACAGTGCCCGACTGTACCCTGTACGGTGGCGCATTGTACCCTGTTGAACAGCCGGAGGTGTTTCATCAAAGTCTTTCTTTTGCTCGAAGTGTGCCAGCGCCGGACCACGGTACCTCCGTCCGTGCAGGGTCGCTTTCGAGCAGTCTGCACGGAGCCGCTTTTCAGAATGCAATAGAAAACGAATTCTTTTTCCCGTTTAAAAACGGGTCTGGACGCGTTGTTAAATCTCGTATACACAACTTTCTGATGGAAAGTAATTTTCAGGTCAATCTGGAGGGCGTCATAAAGCTTTTGTCGGACCATTTGTACAGCGGTCCGGAAGTGTATCTTCGCGAGCTAATGCAAAACGCGGTGGATGCCGTCACAGCCCGCAAGATAAAGCAACCGGGGCACCCGGGCCGGATACGAATCGAGGTGTTGCCTTCCTCCGCAGGCTCCGCTCCGACCCTGGTGGTCGAGGATGATGGGATCGGTCTGACCGAAGCCGAAGTTCACGAGTTTCTCGCCACGATTGGTCAGTCGTCCAAAAAAGGAGATTTCTCCCGGAAAGGATTTATCGGTCAGTTCGGGATCGGTTTGCTTTCCGGTTTTGTCGTTTCTGACGAAATCACGGTCATCACCAAATCGCTCGCAGATGACAGCACGCCGGTGGAATGGAAAGGCCAGGTGGACGGGACCTATTCCGTGCGGATTCTCGACAGGCAGATCGCACCGGGCTCGCGGGTCTATCTGCGGGCCAAAACGGGCAGTGAGGAATATTTTGAGCCGGAGACAGTAGAGAAACTTCTGCGTCACTACGGCTGTCATTTGCCGTGCGAAATCAGCCTGACCACGGGGGGCGGGGAAAAACTTCTCAACGAAGCGGCTCCGTGGGAAAATCCGGAAATCCCGCACGAACAGAAAAAGGAAAAGTACCTCAACTACGGGCGGGAGGTTTTTGAAACCGATTTTCTCGATGCGATTCCGCTGGAGTCGGAAGCCGGGCAGATCCAGGGAGTCGCATTTATCCTGCCCTACACGGCCAGCGCGGTATCGAGGCAATCCCATCGGGTCTATTTGAAAAATATGTTACTCGCCGAAAATGCGGAGGGACTGCTGCCGGAATGGGCGTTCTTTGTAAAGTGTGTCGTAAATGCCAACGACCTGCGCCCCAATGCGGCCCGCGAGGCTTTTCACGAAGATGACGCTCTTGCCAAAGCCAGAGATCATCTCGGTGAAAGTATAAAAAACTATATGGTAAAACTGGCGGCGACAGACCGGAAACGGCTCGACGCCATTATCGCTTTGCATTTTCTGCCGATGAAAGCACTGGCCGTGGAAGATGATGAGTTTTTCAAATTGTTTATCGACTGGCTGCCGTTCGAATCATCGCTGGGGAGAACAACGTTGGGTGATCATTTTCGCGGCGATAAAAGTCTCAACTATGTTCGCAGCCACGACCAGTTTCGTCAGGTCGCCAGCGTCGCCAATGCCCAGCAAATGTGTGTATTTAACGGTGGCTACACCTACGACTCCGAGTTGTTTGAGCGGATGGCGGATGTTATCCCCGGACGAATCGTGGAAAGGGTTGATGTCACGGATTTGGTATTGAATTTCGATGAACTGTCACTCGATGAAAAGGAGGCGGTATTTTGTCTGGTGAAGCTGGCTGACGCCGTTCTAAAACCTTACGAATGCTCCGCTATCGCAAGAAATTTTGAACCCGATGAACTGCCGACATTATATACCGCGAACGATAACGCCGCATTTCTTCGCACGATTGACAATGCCAGGGAGGAAACCGATGAACTGTGGAGCGGGATCCTCGATTCTGTCGCGGAAACCCGCAGTATGGATGCCTACTCCCGTCTGGTCCTGAACTATAGAAATTCGCTGATCCGCAGGCTGGCTGCGATGGCTGACGATACGTTGGTTGCGAGGATTATCGAGCTGCTCTATCTGCAGTCCCTGTTGCTCGGACATTATCCCCTGCGCTCCGGTGAACTGGAGATCCTCGGCAATGGACTGCTGGGGTTGATCAATCATTTTTTAAACGAAAATTCAAATGGATAGTATCGAAAGTTTATTGAAAAAGAGGAACGAGCTTCCTTATGAAAGTAGTGAAAGGGTCACGGTCACAGAGGACATAATCCGTCTCTACGATGCGCAGAAAGATATCCGGGCCGCTTTCTCTGAAAGGAGCAGGCTGATCGGGATGGCCAATGATGCCGGCTTCCCGGATAAGATGCTGGTCGCTTTTTCCTGGTGCGTTGCGCAACACGATAAAGATCCGCAAATCGCCGGACACTGGAGTCCGCTGGATAACTACAAAATTATCCTTGAGTATGTTCCGGTATTTCCCACGATCAGTCGTGAGCAAATCAGACAGGTCCAGGATGATATGGAGAAAAGGCTGGTAGAGGCAGGACAGTCGGTCCGCACCGCTCACTATTTCCGTTCGTGGAATTTGATGCGAATGGGCGACTACGATGAAGCTCTGAAATACCATGAAATGTATACCGGTATGCGGCGCAACTATTACTCCGATTGCGAAGCCTGCGAAAGGGATCGCCAGGTGGAGCTGATGAGCCGTATGCATCGCCATAATGACTGCATGAAGCTGGCAAAGCCGATCCTGAGCGGAAAGATGGGCTGTGCCGAAGTTCCGGAATTTACCTACGGACATGTCGTGCGCTCCTACCTCAATGCCGGTGAAGTTGATGCGGCGGGTAAGTTGTATGCCAAAGCTTCGAGAGCGGTCAAAGGCGATAATAACTATCTCGGAACGATGGGTGATCTACTCGTTCTTCTCGCGCGGACAGATAAGTGGAACCTGGGAACAGATCTGATTGAGGGCAATTTGCCTCTCGCAGTGGAGACCTCCGCCGTGGAGCTGCAGATGCGGTTTTACAGCGGAGTGGCGTGTTTTGCCGGAGCTGTGGCAGAGCGGGGCGGCCGTGGTAAGTGGGAGATTTCTCTACCCCGCTCTTTCCCGCTCCGCAACAGTGAGGGCGTCTATGATCCAGCTGAGCTTGCCACCTGGTTTGGCAATGAATCAACCCGTCTGGCGGAGCAGTTTGATCAGCGAAACGGCAATTCCGCCTACACCGCGTTGCTTGCTGAAAACCGTCGACTGTCAGGCTTGTCTTAGCGCCAGATGGTAAGTTCGATCCACGAATGCAAATGTCGGGTTGCCGTTTTCGTATTGCATAACCAACTCAATTGTGGAAAAATCCGGTTCAAAGCTAACTCAGCCAACGTCGCCTGGGAATTGCTCGTAAAGAACAACGTCGTTCTGATTTCGGCCAATACCTGGTCGATTTTTTGAAGTTAGAGATGCGTACACCTCCACCCAAACCACATCGTGCCATTCAACCGTATTGCTTTTCGTTATGAGTGATTTCCTCACAGTTATGCGGAGCAGGACCTCTGAAGTCCATTCGCAAGTCGAACGGGAGATTTCGCTGGAGAAACACCTTTCCGACCTGTCGGGATATCGTGATTTGCTGCTCCGTTTTGCCAGTGTCTGGATCCCTGTGGAGGCGTCGATCAAAGCCTCCGAACTTCGGAATTGCGAAACGATTCAGCTCGACCGCAGGATGAGGAGTGATGATCTTCGCAGAGATTTGAATACGGTGAAGACCAGCCTCGCAGACCGGACTACCGGGGTGTGTGAATACGTGCCGGTTCCTGAAATGACGCTGGAGGAAGCAATTGGTGCGCTGTATGTGCTTGAAGGGTCGCGGTTTGGCGGCAGCGTCATTTTGCGTGAAGCCGGGCATTTGGGGATCACCCCGGCATGGGGCGGGAAGTTTTTCTCCGGCTATGGAAATGAGACCGCGGCCATGTGGAAGCAGTTTACAAAATGGGCCGATTCGGTGCTCGCTGTTGACCGGCTCGATTCAGCGGCTGAGGGCGCAGATCGGTGTTTTAGCTATTTTCTCGGTCAATTTCAGAAAACACCAGCATGAGCGGTCGTTCCATGCCCACCGATTTGGAGAGTTGCGAGATGGAAGTCATCTCGCGACCGGAATTTATCCAGCCTCACGGAGTGCTGCTGGCGCTCCAGGAGAAAACGTTTTTAATCGAAAGAATCTCGCTCAACGCAAAAGAATACTTCGGTCTGGAACCGGAGGAGTTAATCGGCCGAAAAGTGACGGAATTTTTATCGTCCGCCAATCAGGCTTCTCTGGAGGATCTGCTTTCCGGCGAAGTGGTCACCTATCCGAATCCCCTCACTATTTCAGTTGTCTCGGGTGACGAAACCTGCGATTACGACGGTATTGCTCACCGGGCCGACGGGCAAATCATTCTGGAATTGGAAAATCGCAGACCGGTTTCTTTCCGTTCGAATGCTGTCGCCCGCGGTATCGAGCATCATTTTGGTCTCACTTCACGAACCCTCGATTTGATTCGAAATTTACCGAATGTAGCCGAGGCAGGTGCTACGGTGTGTCGCGAGCTGAAGGGATTTACCGGATTTGACCGGGTGATGTTATATTTGTTTGCCCCTGACAATCACGGGGAAGTGATTGCGGAAGCGAAACAACCGGAGTTGGAACCCTTCCTCGGATTGCATTTTCCCGCTGGCGATATTCCGAAAAATGCGCGGGATCTGTATATAAAGAATTTGATTCGGTTGATTGCGGACGTCAATGCGGATCCTGTTGGTCTGTATCCGGCTGAGGGTGATATGGATATGTCACTGAGTTCGTTGCGGGCGGTCTCACCTTTTCATATCAAATATCTACAGAATATGGGAGTGGCGTCCTCAATGTCGATTTCCCTTGTTGAGGGTGACCGGCTTTGGGGGTTGCTGGCGTGTCATCACTACCAGGGTCCTATGTTGGTTCCCTGTTCGACGAGAGTATCCTGCGTCCACTATGGAATTGTAATCGCTTCTCAACTACAGGTTATGATGAGAAGTTTCTTCTCACGGGAACTGAATCTCCGCAAGGAGGGGATTGCCGGGGAAGTAAAGATCTTATCAAAAAGCGCCGATCTCCACACCACAATCAAACAGCGGGCCTTACAGTTAATCGGGATGTGCCATGCTGACGGAATGGCGTTTCTGGATGGCGATTCGATTTTTACCGAAGGGATTACCCCTTCTGAAACAACCATTGTCGAATTGTGGAAGCGCTGTCCAGGTGGACCGGATGCAAAGATCCACGCTTGCGATTCGATTGCCGAATCCTTCCCTGATGTCGATATGGAAGCCTCGCCACTGGCAGGATTTCTCGTCATTCACTGCAGCCAGGACTGGCAATTGATGTTTTTCCGGAAAGAATACATCCATGAAATTCGCTGGGGCGGTGATCCCGGTGATAAGTCGGCGGAAAAAAAAGTGCTGACGCCGCGAAACTCGTTCGCCGAATGGGTCGAGTCTGTGCAGGGTCGCTGCCATCCCTGGACAGAGGTCGATCTACTTGTCGCGGAGGAACTGCGCAGTGTTTTTATGGTATTCGTAATGCATCAGGCCGTTGTGCTGCAGAAACTGTATGGTCAATTGCGGGAAAAGAACATCGAAATTCAGCAGTTTGCCTACTCTGTGTCGCACGATTTGAAATCACCACTGGTGACAATTAACGGATGGATTGCTGCGCTCGAAGAAGAGCTTGAGGCCGGAAACTACGAGGAGGCGCGCGAGGCGTTCGAACGGATCAAGGGGGCAGCCACCAGAATGGGGCTTCTGATCGAAGATCTTCTCGCCTTTTCGAAAATCGGTCGGATGAAAGGGGAGATCGAATTGATCGACATGGATGAACTGTGTAAGGATATCCGGGAAGAGTTGCAGATCCTGCTGGCGGAAAAAGGAATCGAACTGGAGATAGATGACGATCTGCCTGCTTTCCACGGGTATGAAATCGAAGTGCGCCGGGCGTTGGAGAATCTAATTAGTAATGCCATCAAATATGGGTGCACCAAAGAGCAGCCTCGTATCTGTATCAGTGGCAAAAAACTGGATAATGGCTATCGCTTTTCGGTGAAAGATTTCGGTGAGGGGATTGAAACCCAATACCAGTCGCGTATTTTTGAATTGTTTCAGCGGCTTGATACGTCGCATTCGGGAACCGGCGTTGGTTTGGCATCGGTCGCAAAGGTGGCGCAATTCCATCGCGGTAAATGCGGAGTGGAATCCGCTGCGGGGCAAGGGGCGGAATTTTGGATTGAGTTCGGGGAACTCGGGGAAAACTAAGTTATGAGAAAGGAAGCATTAGTTACATTTTTACTCGTGGAAGACGACGACGACCACGCGATCCTGGCAGAACGGGCGATCAAAAAAGCCCGTATCGTAAATTCCATTGACCGGGTCAAAGATGGCGTCGAGGCGATCGAATACCTGCGCGGCGAAGGTCAGTTTTCGGGGAAGAAATTGCCCACTGTGGTACTGCTCGATTTGAATCTGCCGAAAAAATCCGGGCTGGAAGTTCTGAGTGAGATCAGAGCCGACGAAAGACTGCGGGCCTTACCGGTAGTTGTATTAACCACTTCGGGTGACGATAGGGATATAGCCGCCGCCTACGGCTACAACGTGAATTCCTATCTGAAGAAGCCTCTGGATTTCGAACAGTTCCACCAAATGGTCAGCGATCTGTGCCTCTATTGGGGAGTATGGAATCAACCTCCAACCAACGAAAAGTAGATGTCTGTCACAAGAAAAAAAACCTGTCGGGTCTTGCTGGTGGAAGACGATCCGGATCACCGCGACTTAATCCTCTCGAAGATTTCGAAGGTTGCCTGGTTTCCTGTAAAGGTTCAATGGGAATCCCTCGCCTCGGAGGGTATATCAATCCTGAAATCCGGGAGATTCGATATCGTACTGCTGGATCTCAGTCTGCCTGACAGTCGGCCGGAAGATACCTTGAGGGCGTTTGCGGATGAATTTCCCGCTTTGCCCATTGTGGTTCTGACATCTCTGGCGGATGAGGATCTGGTCGAGAACGCGATCAGTTGGGGGGCGCAGGATTTCCTCGATAAATCGACTGTGACAAGTGAACTGATGGCGAGATCGCTCCGCTATGCGATTAAGCGGAAAGAGTCATTGAACCATCTCCGGAAACAAAACGAAGCCTTGCGAACATTTTCCCATACCGTTGCTCATGAAGTTAAATCCCCGCTGCAGAGTGTAGTGACCGCCCTTCACTTGATACGGGAAAGTGCCTTGCCGAAAGATGAAAAAAACACCCTCGGCAGGTTGGTTGATTTGGGTATCGATTCGACAACCCATTTAACAAATCTGGTCAATGAACTCCTTGCCTTCGCGAAATATGATGGTGAGAACTTTGCCAAACAACCTGTCGAGTTATCTGCTTTGGTGGAGGATGTAATCAGAGAGGTGCGGGCATTCCATGTGATGGACGATGCCGAGGTCATTGTCGAAGGCGAAATGCCGGTAGTAATGGGGGCTGCTTTGCAGCTGCGTCAGGTCGTATTAAACCTGATTTCAAATGCGTTTAAATACCGGGACGAAAGACCTCTTAAAGTGACTGTTTCGGCGAAACTGCAGAAAAACGGCTGGATGATTTCTATCGAAGACAACGGGGTTGGGATTTCCGAAACAGATCTGCCTAAGGTGTCGAATTTATTCTACCGGGTTTCCGGCCATTCTGAAATACCCGGGACAGGCATTGGTCTGAGTTTCTCGAAACAGATTATCGAAAGACACGGCGGTTACCTCGAGGTTGAATCCAGTCTGGGTGAAGGTAGTAAATTCTCTTTCTTTCTTCCCGCATAGTTCAGTCGGTAGCCGGTCGGTCTTTGTCATCGTTTTCATTGACCGCCTTTTTAATTTCCGGTCCAAATTGTAACGTGATAAGTGTGCCGACCATGAGGGCGGCGGCGACTTCCCACTGGCTGTAGGCACACGCGGCGCCCAATGCACCGGCGCACCAGATTGCAGAAGCTGTAGCCATTCCGCTCACCGACCCGTTGGATTTTAGTATAGCTCCGCCGCCGAGGAAGCCGAGTCCGCCAATTATTCCCTGGATCAATCTTGCATTCGCTTCTGAATCCCCGCCGAGAAACCGGAGTCCGATCATGAGGAATCCACAGGCTGTCATCGCGACGATCGGAAATGTACGGAGGCCCGCTGTGCGTTGAGCTTTTTCCCTGTTGTAGGCGATTGGCAGAGCCAGCAAAAAGGCTCCCCCCAGTTTTAACAGTGCCTCATAATCGATAAATTCAGACAGCATCTTTGCCGCAACAGTTTCCATAGTGGTTCCGGGATTCTGCAATATCGATGCCACAGCCAGGCAACCGAAGTTACAGGGAATGCCCCTGATTTCGGCCCGGCAATCGTGCAAATCCTGTTATCCCGGTTTGTATTTTGCACGGTATTTATCCGGCACACCCCGGATGGATGGACGGCTCAGAACAAAGATGTCGGTCAGGTTATGAAAGGGGATGGACGGACTGCATTGTTCCTGCATAACGGGTTGGAGAGCGGGTGAGAAGAAATTCAAAGGATGGAATGCCCATTGGTATCATGGCACCGGTCGCTGTGGTCCATATTCTGCAACAATCCCGAAGCTTCAGAAACAAACTTCTTCACGATATGTCAATCAGCCCGGTTTCCACGTCACACAATGCCAACGCCCCCCGGAGAGATCGGGCAAACACAGCAAGCCGAATCGGAATTAGAATTGTTGAAAAAGAAACTGAGAATAGTCCCTTTGACTGGGAAACTTGCGCGGTGGAAAGTCATCACATAGACGAAATGTTCCGTCGATTCGATTCCGGCATGTGCGATCTGTCCACCTCCAATGCCGTTGCGCTTGCGCTGGCAGAGAAATGGGGCGCGCCGGTGAGAGTTTTCCAATACGGCTCCTGCTGGATGGCGGATTTTCAACCGGTAGGTAGACAAATCGTACCGGCCCGGTTCGCCACATGGCTGGACCGGATTATGGTGGGGCTACCGGTTGAGCCCATCGTGTCAGAACGGGCTGCCGTTTCGTAAAATCTTTACCGGTGTACCGATCAGTAAAAATACTATGAAAGATTGGATTTTATCAGACTTTGAGCAGGTAGTTTTTGTAGCCGTTTCCACGGTGGGAGTGTTTACTCTTCTGATTCTCTTTGTGAGGATTTCGGGTTTGCGATCCTTTGCAAAAATGTCGATCATTGATTTTGCATCGACGATTGCTATAGGTTCGGTACTCGCATCAACCTTGCTAAATAAAAGCCCGTCTATGATCGTCGGGGGATTGGCGGTGGGCTTTATCTTACTCTACCAAACGATTTTCTCGAGACTGGTTATCCGCTTCGAATTGATGAATCGTCTGCTCACTAATAAGCCGGTTGTGCTAATGTCCGGTGAAAGGATTCATCACGACGTCCTGCGTAAAGTGAATATGTCTGAAGGGGACTTGATGGCAAAACTGCGGGAGGCAAACGTTCTACAAATCTCTGAGGTGAAATGCGTCGTGCTCGAATCAACCGGGGACGTTTCAGTATTGCACTCCAGTGGAGATGAAAAGGTGGAAGATGCGGTACTAACCGGCGTGCGTCGGCCCGTTTCATAGCCCTTGCCCGATCTTTGCTTCCTTCGATTCTCGATTGCACGAGATTCGTAAATGGGTTAATCAGCCCGGGAAAGCTCACTTTTAAGCTTTAGAACCCGGGTGCCGTCTTCCTGCTCGATCACACAAGCGGGATCTTCGTCAGATCCGTTTCTTGTCACCTCCGTTCCGTCAATCTCTATTGTGATCGGATCGGAGTGGGTCTCTGTAATCGTACCTTCGGCCGTTCCGTTTCCCCAACTCCATTCTACTTTTGTTCCTTTTCTGATCATACTGAAGTACTACGTCGGGCGTTTGGTTTTGGCGCAGCGTGAACGGCTGATATTGTTAAGAAGAGGCGAATCGCGCAAATCGCGGAACGGCTTATTGCATTGTGCAACCCGGTGCAATGGAATTTCCGTCATCGAAGTAGGGGAATGTATCTCCTGCCTGTCTCATGTAACAGGGTACAATCAGGGAATGTACCCTGTTGGGGGTCGCCGGTAACGGTGTTTCGTTTCTCTGGCACAGTGTGTGCAAAACGGGACTTCATGGAAAACACGTTTACCGGCACAGGTGCCAATTTTGACGGGAAAGAAACCAGGTTTAAGGTTTGGGCCCCCCACGCAGAGAAAGTCTTCGTGGCGGGTGACTTCAATGGCTGGAACGAGGAAGCCAATCCTCTTAAGCGGGGCGACGACGATTATTGGGAAGTTCAGGTGCCTAAAGCGGCTCCCGGTGCCGAGTACAAATATGTGATTAAAAATGGCGACCAGGTTCTCTGGCGAAATGATCCGGTCGCCAGGGCGATGACAAATTCCGCAGGCAACAGCATCATTGTCGATGACAGTGATTTTGATTGGGGGGATGATGACAATTTCCAGTTACGCGGCTGGAATGAACTGGTGATATATGAAATGCATCTCGGCACCTACCATCGCGGGGATGACAAACAAACTGTCGGATCATTCGACGATGCGATTGCCCGGCTCGACCATATCGTTGATTTAGGTGTCAATGTGATTGAGCTGATGCCGGTTGCGGAGTTTGCCGGCGATCAATCATGGGGTTACAATCCGGCCTTTCCATTTGCCATCGAGTCAGACTACGGCGGAGTTAACGGCTTAAAAGGGTTCGTAAAAGCCTGTCATGAACGGGGGATTGCGGTGTTTATCGATGTAGTTTACAACCATTTTGGCCCCAGTGATCTCGATCTTTGGCAGTTTGACGGTTGGGAGGAAAACGGAAAAGGCGGAATCTACTTCTACAATGACTGGCGGGCCAGTACTCCGTGGGGTGATACCCGGCCGGACTATGGCAGAAACGAGGTTCGCCAATATATTCGGGACAATGCCCTGATGTGGCTGGATGTCTATCACGTCGACGGATTGCGGATGGATATGACTTTTTATATGAGGTCAGTGGACGATGGTGCAGATATCCCCGATGGTTGGTCGCTCGCGCAGTGGATAAATGACGAAATCTCTCAACACCATCCGGGGGCGATTACCATTGCCGAGGACCTGCGCTCGAACGAATGGATTACAAAAACAACCGGTGAAGGCGGTGCCGGATTTGGCAGCCAATGGGACGAGCAATTTGTTCACCCGATACGATCTGTGTTGACGGAGCAGGATGACTGCAACAGAAGTATGGATGTGGTTGCCGGAGCAATCGGCTTCTCCTATAACGGCGACCCTGCCCAGCGGGTTATCTATACCGAATCCCATGATGAAGTGGCGAATGGCAAAAGCCGGGTGCCTACTGAAGTGGATGAATATGACCAGGAAGGTTACTGGGCGAGAAAGCGGTCGATACTTGGAGCCTGTCTAACCATGACTTCTCCCGGAATACCCATGATATTTCAGGGGCAGGAGTTTCTCGAAACCGGACATTTTCAGGACTGTCACGAGATGGACTGGGCGTCAGAACCCCATGAAGAAGGGGTGAGGAATATCTACCGCGATTTGATTCGCCTGCGAACAAACCGGGAGGGCAAAACTCAGGGCCTGCAATCCGGATGCCTGGAATTCATAGCATGTGACGACGAAAACAAAGTGATCTGCCTGGCGCGGGGAGAAGGTGATAATCAGGTCATCGTAGCGATGAATTTCAGTAAAGACGAACGGCACGGGTACCGCATCGGTTTCACTCAAAGCGGTAAATGGAAAGTGATCTTTCAGGCCGATGCGAAAGTCTATGGCGGCGACTTTGGTGATACGGCCACAATAGAGGTTGTCACCGAGCCTGAGTCTTTTCACGGGCTGCCTCAGTCTGCTACGGTCAACCTGGGCAGTTACGATTGTATCATCTTAATCCGTGCCTGAATGATAGCAAAACAAGATACGGTAAGTCGTTCCCGCTCTTGTGGGATTCTGGGGGCTATCGGGAACACTCCTTTGGTGAAAATGGAGCGTCTGTTTGCCTCAGTCCCGATGGAATTCTACGCGAAACTGGAATTCTTCAATCCCGGAGGTAGTGCCAAAGACCGCCCGGCCACAGCGATGATCGAGGCGGCGTTGAAGACGGGCAAACTACACAAAGGGGATACCGTCGTCGAATCCTCATCCGGCAATATGGGGATAGGGCTGGCACAAGCCTGTCGGTACTATGGCCTCGAGTTTATATGTGTGGTCGATCCGCATGCGCAAAAGCAGAATCTGGCGATCATCCGGGCTCACGGTGGCAAAATCATGATGGTAGAGGAAGCGGAAGATGGTGACTTTCTCTCCGCACGGCTGTCCGCCGTTAATCGATTGGTGAAACAGAACCGGAGCTATTACTGGCCCAACCAGTATGCTAATCTAAACAATCCCCGGTCCCACTATAAAGGGACTATCCGGGAGATAGACCGGGAAATGAATGGCGAGTTGGATGTTCTTTTCGTCGCCACCAGTAGCACCGGGACAGCCCGCGGGTGTCGCGACTTTTTGCGGGAAAAAAACAGGCACACCAAAATCGTGGCGGTAGATGCGGAAGGCAGCATTTTGTTTGGAGGGAAACGGGGTGAAAGAAAAATCCCCGGACTCGGTGCCGGAGTGGTCTCTGATCTCGCCCGGGGGCAGCAATTCGATACAGTGGAGCGGGTTACAGACACTGACTGTGTACGGGGGTGTCGTAAAATAGCCCGCCTTGAAGCGGTCCTCGTGGGTGGTTCTTCCGGAGGTATTGTCGAAGCCGTGGACCGACGTAGAAGTGAATTAAAAGGCAAGACCTGTGCTGCGATTTTCCATGATTCGGGTCAACGGTATCTCGATACGGTTTTCAATGATGAATGGGTGAAATCTGAACTGGGAGTTAAGAATCCGGAAACATTATGAACAACCAGGTAGATAAAGCGATTCGTATCGGAATAGTTGGAGGCGGCCCGCGGGGATTGTTCTGTCTCGAACGACTGGCGATTGAGTTTGGCAATATATGCCCTGCGTTGCGGCGTCCAGTCCATATTACTTTATTCGAGACGGCGGAACATCCGGGTGCGGGAACAATCTATGCGTTGCAACAGCCGGATTATTTATTAATGAATTTCTCCGTCGGGAATATTGATATTTGGAGTGAAGAGAGTCATCTCGACTTCCCCGGTGTGCGGCAAAATCTCAACCGGTGGTTGATGAAAAAGTACCCTGAACTCTCAGCGCCGCATCACTTTGTGCCCCGCTCGATGGTAGGCGAGTATCTCCACGATGGCTTTCGCCGCGTTGCAGCAACCCTGCCCGACGGAATGAGTCTAGAGGTTGTTGCGGAAAGGGCTGGGGAAATAGTGGAAGATCCCTCCGGTTGGATTGTAAAAACCGATCGTTCGAACTTTAGTTGTGACGAAGTCATAGTAACGGTGGGGCATGAAGGATGGCGACCTGTCTCGGAAAGCAGTGGCGAGCGCCGGGTTTTTCCCGTGGACAGACAGTTGTCAGTGGCCTCGATCCCGCCGGGATCAAAAGTGGCGGTCAGGGGTTTTTCACTCACCTTTATCGATGCCGCGTTGGCTTTGACCGAAGGCAGGGGCGGGAAATTTTCCAAAGGGGGAGGCTATGAACGGTCCGGTTCAGAGCCGCGATCGATCACTCCATTTTCCCGGTCGGGCAGGCCGATGTTGGCAAAACCCGACTACAGCCAGGTGCGTATTCCCGATCGTTGGAATGACATATGGGGATACTACGGACGGAAAATCAGCGATCACACCGGCGAAGTAAATTTCTCCGGTGACATTATGCCGTTGGTATCTGAAGCCGCTGACGAGGCGGCTAACCGTGATACGGCAGGTTGGTTCCAGTCCTTTCTCGCTCCGACACCGGCTCTGGAGAAAATGAGAGTCAGCTACGAAGCGGCAACGGGGAAAATACCGGCAGGTGAGTCTCTCGCACTTGCTGAAGCATGGCGAAATCTCTACCCCGAAATTGTTCGGCTTCTGGAGCATGGAGGTTTGGGTGCGAAAGGCTGGCCATCCTATCTCTATTATTCATCGGAATTGGAAAGAATCGCTTTCGGGCCGTCGGCGATCAATGTAGCCAAAATGCTGGCGCTCGTAGAGGAGGGAATTGTTCTGGTGGATGAGACGGTCGACAGCCTGGAAGAATACGATTGCGTGATAGATGCAAGAATGCCACCTCCTGATTCGCTGGCGAAGGATTCACCCCTCCGAAAATTGCAGGAGCAAGGTTACGTTCGTCGGCTCAATGGCAACCGGGGCATTGAGATTGGGCGAAGTGGTTACGCCATTTCATCCAGTGGAGATCCAGTGGCCGGGCTCGCTGTTGTCGGCCGGGCTACCGAAGGCTGTGTGATAGGAAATGACACACTCAGTCGAACTCTAAATACACATATAGACCGATGGGCGCAAAGCGTTGGGGCGCGCCATTTTCATCAACTGTCACAAGGATATGAGTTTTCCACAGTCTGAAAAATTTACCCGGGCAAATTGTGCCGGATTACCTCCGTTGGAAGGACAGTTGGAACCATGGATTCAGGACCTGGCTGCCGACGATCCCGGAAGCCTGGTATCGAAGTATGGTTCACCGCTTAATGTGATCAACACCCAGCCGTTTCGGAGAAATGTGATTCAGCTGCGAGGAGTAGCAAAATCGTTCGGCATCGACTTCGACGTGTTCTTCGCCAGGAAAGCGAACAAATGCATCAGTTTTGTTCGCGAGATGAAATCACTGCAAGGGGGGATTGATGTGGCGTCTCTCGAGGAGCTTGTTCAAGTTCTCGATGTCGGCGTGCCTGCCGAAAAAATCATTTGTACCGCTGCGGTCAAAAGCAGAGAGCTGATTGCACTTTGTGTCGAGAAAGGTGTAGTTCTCGCGATCGATAACCGGGATGAGTATGGCCTGGTAGCGCAAAGACCGGGGAATGCAAAAATCGCCCTCCGGGTCAGTGGTTTTGATCACAACGGTGCGACTCTGAATTCGCGATTTGGTTTTCCCGTCCCGGAAGCACTCCTCATCGGCCGGGAAAAGGGGACGCCTTCGATCGTTGGCGTTCATTTTCATCTTGATGGATATGACCCCGATCAACGGGTCAGTGCCATTCTTCAATCGCTACAGCTGACGAGGGAATTGCGGAGGAACGGCCACCCGGTCGACTTTATTGACATGGGTGGAGGGTTTCCCGTCTGTTATTTGGAGAAAGCGGATCAATGGCAACAATTTTGGGACCATCATCGGAATGCGTTAGTATCGAACAACTCTCCCGTAACCTACAAGAATCATCCGCTTGGATTACAGGTTTTCGAAGGGCAGGTGTATGGCCGGCCGAATACCTATACCTTTTTCCAGGAGCACAACAGACAGACATGGTTGACCGACATTCTCAAACAAGTTCACAGGGAGATCTCGGACGTTGGAATTGAACTTCGCTGTGAACCCGGCAGGGCCTTGCTCGACGGGGCTGGCTGCACGATTGCCAGAGTGGAATTTGTCAAACCGCGGGCGAACAGTGACGGGGAGTTCTATATAGGTCTGTCTATGAATCGAACCCAGTGCCGGACCGGAAGCGATGATTTTCTCATTGATCCACTGGTAGTGAAATCAGGGTCTGAAAGTTCAACGCAAATGGAGGGGTACCTGGTAGGTGCCTATTGCACGGAATCGGAATTGATATTTTTGCGAAAATTTCGATTTCCGTCGGGCATTCAGAGAGGCGATTTAGTAGTTATCCCGAATACTGCAGGATATTTTATGCATTTCCTTGAGAGCCGGTCGCACCAGTTTCCGCTGGCGAAAAATTACCAGATCGGTGAGCAACGGTTGGACGATATCGATTGCAGATAATCGGGTTTGCCAGGATGGAAAAACGGGTTCATGAGTCCTGGATGAATTTACTGATAGCCGGTTCTACAACACAGATCGACCTCGTCGTTTTCGATTGTGACGGCGTCCTTCTCGACAGCATGGGTGTGAAGATTCAGGCGTTCCGGGACTGGGTGCCGGAGAAATATGCTCATCTGCGCGAGGATTTTATGAATATAGTGATGGGTGGTTTCGGCAGGGCCCGACTCCATCATGTGAAATCATTTTATTCGGAAATCGCCAGGGAAGAAGTGTCGCCCGAATTTATCGAAGCCGAAGTTGACCGATTCACCGGCATCTGCGAACCTCTCTGTGCAACCGCGCCGTGGCGCCCGGGTTCCCGGGAGTTTGTTGAGGCATGCATGGCGGCCGGAATTCCGCGTTATGTTTTGTCCGGCACCCCGCAACGTCCGCTCGAAGATATGCTGGAGTCGACCGGTGGAACGGATCTTTTCGATGTTATTATCGGATCACCTCCCGCCAAACCGGAAAGCCTGGCAGGAATCCTGACAGAAACGCAAACCGCACCGCAGCGAACGGTATTTATCGGCGATGCCAATGCCGATCAGGAAGCCGCACTCCACGTCGGTGCGCACTTTGTCTACTTCCCCTCGGAAGCCAACGCACCTCTGGCACCAACTCCGACCGTGGTGAATGATTTGAGGGAGTTGCTTACTTCGGAGTAGTAATGGTTTGGATTACCGGGACTCTTTGAGTTTTGCGATTAAGTAGTCGGTGGTGCTGTGGTATTTTGTATTTCCTTCAGCTCCGGGATAGAAAAGTATACTTTCGACTCCGTTTGCTTTGCAGTGTTCCTGTAGTTTTATACCGAAGTTAGCGGTATGAGTCGGGTCTTTTTCGTCTTCGCCCAAACGTGGTGGTGAACTGTATTGGAGATATACCGGCGGATCGTCGCTGCTAACGAGAGCGTAGGGCGAGTATTCCGCGATCCATGGCAAAATGGTATCTCTCTTTTCGTGAAATTCGGCGAAATTTTTGAACCCGAACGCATGACCGCCGTAACGGCTGTTCGGCGTCCATTCTTTCATTTGTTTCGGGTCGAGTGTGGTTTGCGCCCCGGTGACCGAGGCACAGTAGAGCCGGGTCGATTCGCGGGAAATTGGGTCTTTGCTGTCGGGATCGGCCATATCGGGGTGAAACGCGAGCCAGAGCGAGGAGCAGGCTCCGGCACTACCGCCGGAGGCACCGATTCTTTCTTTATCGATGTTCCATTCCTCTGCTTTGCTGCGGACAAATTGCAGAGCTCGCACGGCGTCGTGGAGCGGTCCTTTCACCGGTGGTGTTACGCCATCTTCTATAGCTTCCGGAGTAAACCGGTATTCAACGGAAACTACCGAAATGCCTGCGCCGATAATTTGCGGCAGCATATTGACCAGTCCGCTCATTCGGTTTCCGCCGTTCCAGCCGCCGCCGTGAATGAAGAAAAGCAGCGGGGTGGGAGTGGCTGATTCGGCTTTCCAAAAGTGTAGTTTCTGTTTCCAGTGCGGGCCGTAGGAAACATCGAATTCGGTAGGGTTGGGCAGCGGTGGCGGGCTGATTTCGAGAATTTGTGCGGCTTCCTTATCGGTATATTCGCGGATATAGATATTTCGCCACCGGATTTCACCGCCGTGGGTTTGTAACATAATCGGTCCGGTTTCGGGCAGTTTTTTGCTGCGGTCCCAGTAGTTTTCCATGGCAACATTTTGCACAACCGGGCGGTCATTAAGCCATACCCAGGTACGATCGCCGATTTGGCGGATCTTCATCTTGTTCCACTGGCCGAAGGGACGGTCCGCGAGGTTGAGTGGGTCTCTGCCGAGAGTTGCGGGATCGTTGTTGAAAAGTCCACCCGATCCGAGGTGGGGGCGGCGGGTTGGTTTTTCGGGATTGAATTTCTGCGTCTTATCCCAAATCTGGACCTGCGGTGTTCCGCGCAGATAGATGCCGCTGTCGGCCCCGGCTACCGTTTTATACTCGAGGAGCAGCTCGATATCCCCGTAGTCTTTTTCGGTGGTGGCGTAGGGACCGTGTCCGTCATTTACCAGTTCACCGTTTTCGATGCGCCAGTGATCGGCGAATTCGTTTCGCATTTGATCGAGGCGGGCCTGTTTTTTGTCGCCTTCCAGTTTAGCCACACTGTGTGGATTTAAGCCATACCAGCCGGTAAGATCTTTGCCGTTGAATAAAGGTTGGTATCCTTTGGGTGTATCGGCGGGCGACTGAAACGTGAGCAGCGGGTAGATGGCAATAGCGCAGATGAAATATCTCATACGCCTAACGGTTAGCCGGAAAATCCGGTTCGTAACCTGGCCTATTCAGAGCTATCGCAAATCGTCCTCTTCCGATACGGGAATAATCGAATCGAGGAGGTACAGTGTAGATAAGAAGGCGAGGAAAAGGAAGCCACAGCGGGTGCCGATTACCTGATATCCTTTAGCAGTAATACCGTTAGCAGGGGTTCTCAGTTCCGTATCCGGGAGATGCGCACCATAAGTGATCGCCAGCCACACCAGTAATAAGGTGATCACAACAAGCAGGGATTTTTCGATGTTCATGCCGAAAAATAACAGAAAAACAAATATTTTCCATAAAAACCATAAATAATTGAAATAGCAATAATTAGTGTTACGGTTTCGTTACTAATTTACGATTCGAAAAAATCCCTGATGGAAAATATATCTTCAACCAGATTGGTTCAGTTTCTCCTGCTTGCAACTGCATCCGTTTTGATTTGCGGCTGTGGTGGAGACGAGATTGGTGAAACAAATGATTACCACACCGGAAAAAGGAAGTCGGCATCGGCTCAGGAAGCGGAAGTCTTGACTTTCGGTCTCTACGCAGCGGACAAAGCTTCCACTGTAGTGGAACAATTCGCCCCGACTTTGACGCAGCTGGAAAAGTCGTTAACGGAGCGGCTTGGTCGTCCGGTTAAGTTGCAACTGAAGATTACTACAGAATATGGCAAAGGGATTCAGTTCATCGAAGAGGGTATCGTTGATTTCAGCCGACTCGGGCCTGCTTCGTTTGTGATAGCCAAAAAGAGAAATCCTGATCTGGAACTTCTCGCCATGGAATCGAAAAAGGGAGAAAGAGTGTTTAACGGAATTATAGCAGTCCACCGGGACAGTCCAATCCGGGAACTCAGTGAGTTGAAGGGCAAAAGTTTCGCGTTCGGAGATCCGCTTTCCACTATAGGGCGCTATCTATCCCAGACAGAATTGCTCAAAGCCGGATTGAGCGGTGAGGACTTTTCAAAATATGAATATCTCGGCCGTCACGACAAGGTGGGCATGGCAGTGGCAGCGGGTAGTTTTACAGCCGGCGCCTTAAAAGAAAGCACCTTTAATACTCTGGTGGAACAGGGTGAACCTCTGCGGGTTCTTTTGAAGTTCGACAATGTAACTAAACCATGGGTCGCCCACCCGAAACTGGAACGGGAAGTGATCGATGCTCTACGGTCCGCTCTGCTGGAAATGGAGACTTCAAGTGTGAGCAAAGACGGGTATTTGGCGGCGGCGGACGAGGACTATTCCTCTATTCAGAAGGCCATAGCCATGTCGAAGGAATTCTAACCAGTAATCTCCGCCTCCCCCCGGAGGAGGGCTACCCACTATTACAACCCCTAATGCCCCCAGGAATGAACTTATCCAAAACAGAGGCTGAGCCAGAGGAAATGTCAGTTCACAAATCGATGATTTTGAATTCCGTGATCGTAGGAAGTGTTCTGCTTCCGGTGATCGCAGCGACATTTCTATTGGTCAAATTGCATGGTATCCACGATATCGTGGCGGAGAAAAGCCGTGCCGGTACAGCGATGATCTGCCTGTTGTCTCTGGACGCTCTCATTTCGGAAGACCGGCCGGTATTGGAGACGGTAGTTAGTGGTCTTGAGTCGCTGGAAACCGGACTGGTATCCGTGGAGTTGCTCAATCAGCAGGGCGAGGTCCTGGCAAGTTGGAAACGCGAAAACAGTGATTCCCTGAAAACGGTAAAAACCGTCCAGCCGGTGAAGTATCTCGGGCTGGAATTCGGAAAAGCGAAAATGAGCTGGTCCTACGAACATTTTGCCGGGCCCGTCGTTCGCAATGTGATCGAAAACTGTCTGATGATTTTCGGGGCGGGGCTGATTCTGATGTTTTTCATGATTCTTTTCGTTCAGAAAACTTTTGTGAAACCCATCGAATATCTGGATCACAAGGTACAGTCCATCGCGATTCATTCCACTCCGGAGAAACCGGAATTTCGGATTCGAACAAGAGAATTTCGCAATTTGAATAACAGTCTGGATACGACTGCGAAAATCCTTGCCGAAAAGGCGGCGGATGAATCCCGGATCATTCGCGCCACGGAGCAGGCACGCTCGGCGAGAGAGTCAGCCAAGGCGAAGATGGATTTCCTGTCCCTGATGAGCCATGAGATCCGCACGCCTCTGGGTGTGATCATAGGTTTTAGTAAACTGCTGGCCGAGGCGGACCTGGACAATGAGGATCTCGGCTACGTACACAATATCAACCAGAGCGGCGAATTCCTTCTCCAAATTGTGAATGACATTCTTGATCTGTCAAAGATCGAGGCCGACGGGTTGCAGCTCGACCCCGGGCCGATGAGTATTCCCAATCTTTGCGAAGCGATGGGGAATTTGATGTCACCCGTGTTCCTGGAGCGCGGCGTGAAATTTAAGACCAACTATGACGAAGTGAAAGACGCCTGGGTAGTGGGAGACCAGCATCGCCTGAAACAGATTCTGATGAATCTGATAGGTAATGCTTCGAAATTCACGGAGAAAGGATCCGTAACTCTGGAAGCCCGCGAAATAGAGAATTGCGTAGCAGGAACTAACCGGATTCGATTTTCCGTGATCGATACCGGTGTGGGAATGTCAGAAGAAATCGTGTCGAAAATTTTTAAACCGTTTTCGCAGGCGGATAACTCGATCAGTCGCAAACACGGAGGTACCGGACTCGGGCTTTCGATTTCCAATCAACTCGTCAAATTGATGGGCGGCAATTTTGACGTCGAAAGTGAAACGGGCAAAGGATCGGTATTCTCATTTGAAATAGACATGGAGATTGTGCCTGCCTGTGAAATCCCGGCGGACGAATCCGGTGATGTGATGAGCCTTGGCTCTGGAAGAAGTGAAAGCGAGGGTCAGCGGATACTTGTGGTTGAAGACGAAAAAATGAACCGCCTGCTGATCGGAAAAGTCTTCCGCAAAATCGGCTTCGATGTGGAGTTCGCCGAAGACGGTCAGATTTGTGTGGACCTTCTTTCCGCCGGGGAGAACTATGATGTGATCTTTCTCGATCTCCATCTGCCTAAAATCGGGGGCATGGAAATAGCGGAACAAATCCGGGACGGCAAATTCGGGGAAAAGACAGCCGGTGTGAAGATCGCGATCATGTCAGCGGATGTCTTCGGAGCCGAGCAAAGTGAAAAGCTGGGCGTGGATGCAGTGATATCAAAACCGGTGGACTTCAATGATTTGAGGAACTTTCTCGAGACGGTCAACAAGCCTGCTGCCAGAGTGAAGCCGAAACAAAAGAAAGAAAATAAGCTAGCCAGGTCCAAACCCAGCCGCCTGAACGTTCTTGTCGTGGAGGATCAGGAAATCAACCAGCATCTCATCGGAAAAATTTTCGATCTCTTCGGGATTCGTCCCGCTTATGCCGGTGACGGACTGCAGTGTCTCGAATACCTCGCCAGGGATTCAACCTTCGATGCCATATTACTCGATTTACGGATGCCGCGAATGGACGGGTTGACCGTGGCTCAAAAAATTCGGAATGGCGATGCCGGGGCGAGGTACAAGGAAATTCCGATAGCCGTTATCTCGGCGGAAATACTGGCCAAAGACGACTGTCATCTGATGGGTATTGAAGATTTTATCCCCAAGCCGCTGGACATCGAATTGCTCAGAGGGTTCGTCGAAAAGGTTGAGAGCGAAGTTGCTTTGGCGGGATAAAGTCAGGAAAAATTGACTTTTTTTACATTTTTTCTGGTGCCGTCCAGGAAGGTAGTTATTATAGCCGTGCTTAACTGCATCTTAAAACCCACGCTATGAGCCCTACGCAACCCTCGTCTTCACCGCAGGTGTCTTTGGAGAATCCTATGGATGTGCATTCATCCCGGGAAAAATATTTCGAGACACTTCACGCCGATCCCTATGGATTGGAAAATGAAAAATATGACTGGAGCGGTGAAAACCGTTTTGTCGCAGTCGTCGGCCCCCTGGCCATAATCGGGGTGTTGGCCGTAATGGCCGCACAGTATTTCGGATATGCCTCGGCGATAAGTCCGTTTACCTACGCTCTGTTCGGAGTTTGGATTATTTTTGAGTTGATTGGCAAGCTCGTTTTTTCGTGGGCGATCCTCCGTTTCAACATCAAAATCAACTATGTGAGGAAGCTGGGGCTGCGCCCGTGGCGGAAGCTCAAGACCTATGTGATTCCGCTGATGTTGATCGGTATATTCGGTCTGGAAAAAGGCGGTGGCGGCGAAGTTGTCGCGGTCATCATGTTTACTTTTCTCGATGTACTGAAAACCATCGGAACCGAGTGGAACGTGCTGCGCCGGAAAGTGCCGGTTCTGAAGCGGGCATTCCTGGCCTGGGACCGGATTGAAGACCGTCCCTACACCTTGCGATACGACATCATGGAGGACATTCTGCGATTCCTCGTCTACCTGCCTTTCATCTGTCTTTTCGGTAAAAGTGCTCTTCTCGTGATGATTCCGAATTTGATCAACGAGTTCGGGGACGGGCTCGCTGAACCGGTCGGGATTCGTTTTGGCAAGCACAAGTACCGCACCCGCTCGCTCTGGTATGATGGAAAATTCTGGAACGGAAATTTCGAAAGATCCTACGAAGGCAGCGCTGCGGTTTTTATCGTATCGATCATTGTGCTGTTCATTTTTAAAGAACAGTTTGATCCCGTGGCGTTTTGGATTCTTCTGGGAACTTTGCCCATATCCATGACTCTCGCCGAGGCCATAAGTCCTCATACCAACGATGGGCCCGCTTTGGCTTTGGTTGGTTGTTCTGCGATCTGGATTGTTACTCACTTTTACCCTCTGATTGGCTGACCGAAAAGTCTTCCAAAATCAGCAGGGCGCCCAGGTAGGCAAGGTAGAGAATAACAAGCTTCGCCAGAATGAAGGTAACGCTACTTATCATGGTAAGGGAATTGGATTAGGTAATAAATATTCCTCCATTTTCCCGAATGAAAAGTGACCATATTGCCACTCTTTGAGCGCAACCATTCCGGGGCGCTTCGTTTTTTGAGAGTGCAGCCCCGGTATGGATGGTAAAAATGTTTGATAGCTGTTCTGCAGCCCTGCCGGGGCAGGTAGTGTTTTTTGCCATTTCCCCGGGGGTTCGCTTCGCTGCACCCCGTGCTACGATCGGTTCGGTCCTCCGGAGCGTCATGCGAGCGCGGGCGTTGAGGGATGCAGTTTTTCCCTCTTCCGCGCAGAGTGAAACGGTTTGCTGCCAAAATCAGGTGATGCTCTCTTCCCGACTTGCTTCCACAGAAGCAAATCACCATTCAACAGGGTACAGTCCCCGACCTAACAGGGTACAGTCCCCGACCTAACAGGGTACAGTCCGTCATTAAACAGGGTACGGTTTCGGACCTTTGGGGACCTATGCCCCGCCAGCCCGGGCAAAGCGAGTTTGTGAGCGCGGTCCAGGGTATCGGAATCCACCTTCCAAAACAAAGAAGAAACCTCTATCATGTTTGGCCTTTGATCTCACCGAGAAGTGGCAGGTGGTCGGATGCTTTTTTGACGAAAGGCAAATTCAGAATCGCGAGGCTGAGAAGCCTGCCGGGCGGATCGACAATGATGCGGTCCAGTTTCAGCAGCGGTAAAAAAGCGGGAAAAGTTCGCGGAGACATTTTCGGAACGTTCCCGTAGCGCTGCTCCAACAAGCGGGAGAAACGGCTGCGGGAAAACCAGTCGTTGAGATCTCCGGCGAAAATCCGGAGGTCGGGATCAGGGTTCTTGTCCCCGGATTCGATCAGCTTTTCAAGCTGCCGGATTCTTTCCCCGGCGGTCAATCCGAGGTGGGTCGTCGTCACTTCGACGAGTTCATCGTCCGCTTCCAGCATCACCCGGATGGCTCCGCGGGGTTCCCGGTGCGGGACGCTGATGTCGATTCGCTCTTCCTGCAGGACGGGATATCGCGACATCAGCACATTGCCGTAGCTACCGTCCTCCCGGTCGAGGGTGGGGCCCCGGATAATATGGTATCCTTTTAGGGCCTCAAGAGTGTGGAAGAAGTTTTTTATACTTCGATATTCATATACTTCCTGGAGAGCCACGATATCTGCCTCCGATTGTTCGATAATTGAACAGATCCTGTCCGGGTTGTATTTCCGGTCAGTCCCCACGCAGCCGTGGATATTGTAGGAGAGAACCCGCATGCTCAGATATCAGGCCTGGCTGGTTTGGCTTTTTAACGCTTTTCTCGAATAGTAGATACCGGCAAAGACGACGACCACGGCGAGAACAAGACCGGGAATCGTTTCCCAACCGGGATTCTCTATTACCGAGCCAATAGATGAAGTGAGCCAGACCACTCCCAGCATGCCGGGAAGTAAACCGAGGAATGTTCCGGCGGTATACACCCAAAAGCGCAGATGCGATGCCCCGGCTACGAGATTGACAATGATAAACGGTGCTACCGGCAGGAGTCGTATCATCGCTACCGAAACAGGGCTGCGATTTTTCAGCATGTTGTTCACTCGATCAATTTTTTCCGAGTTCCATTTTTCGATCAGCGGACGGCCCCACTTTCTCCCGAGCCCGAAGCCCGCCAGAGCACTGAGCAGAGATCCGGATACCGCACTGAACAGAGCCGGCCACGCGCCGAAAACGGTGACTGCTGCTACCAGTAGCAGATTCAGGGGGAAGCCAGTCATGCCGGCGGCGAAGAATAAAAGTAGCAGCAGCGGGATGGTAAAATGATCGCCGCGGAAACTCTCCAACCAGGCTGTCAGCTCATCTTCGCTGAGCAAATTGCCCCATCCGTTTTTCACCAGCAACGCCAGACCGATCGCGGTGACCAGAGCGGCGGAAACGAGACTGATGCGCTTCAGAGTAAAGGTGCGGTCGTTCTCCGGAATGGTTTTCTGTATCCAGTGGCCAGGATCGACAGGTTCTTCCGGGTCGAGCAGACGGGAGTCAGCGAGTGCTTTCTTCCAAAGTGATTTACACGTATGGGGCAGATCTTTCAGGGTGTTTCCGGGTTGGCAACGAAGTTTGTCGATCGCTGCGGGTAGAGATCCGGAAGCATTGATCTGTTGCCGGATCTCTTCCGGTGTCAGTTGTAGATGAATGGCGAGCAGGCGATCCATAGTGTGTTGAATCCATTGCCTCGCTTCGCTACTTTCAAAGGCGATATCGATTTCTGAGTCAACCCTCATCGACCGGTTCGAGAGATTGGCCGATCCGATCTTGATGAACCGGTCATCTACAATCATCGATTTGGAATGAACATAGACGGCCTCGCAGCCGCCGTTATTTTCCGCGTACGGGTAGAGAATGCGCAACCGGTCGCTGTCTCCCGATGCATGCGTCAATTTTCCGAGCAGGCGGTCGCGCACAACTCCCAATGTGTGGTTCTCCAGCCAACCCGCACTTTTATTTAAAATCAGAATGATCGACGGGCCGTCCGGGTCTTCCAGCTTTTCGATGAGCGCGTTGTTAATTTGCGGAGACGAGTAGTATTGATTTTCGATGAAGATGTAGTCATTCGCGGCTTCGATGGCAGCGAGATGTAGTTTCTCGATCTCAAAAATTTCGTCATAGGGTTCAAATTTCGAAAACGTTCTCGCGAGGCATCCCGGTTCGTTTTCAAAGTCAGGATCAATGCTTTCCGGCCACAGGGCTTTTTCTTTCTTGTCGGCTTGCAGGGGAGGCAGGGATTCACCTGTAGCTCTTTCCCAACGGTACCGGCAGTGATCGCGCAGCAATGTCGCCATCCCGCCGGTCACTACGGTATGGGTATCGTGATACGGATGGTACTTTTCGCCCTCCGGCGTGGTGCGGCGTTCGTCACCGACAATGTTCTCGTTCGTATCCCATCGCCAAATACTGAGATCGATCCCTCCGCAAAAAGCGAGGACATCATCAACGACAACCATCTTTTGATGATGAGACGCCGTCTTCGGGAGTTGATCATCCATTGCAAAGTGCAATCTCGGATGATGATTTTTGAGAAATTCATTGAAGCTCGGCCATTCTCTCTCTTTGGCATAGATGGGTGAGAAATCCCATAACAACAGATGGATGTGCAACTCCGGCCGGTCTTCTAAAACAGCCTCCATAAAATCACCGAGTTGCTGTGGATAGCCGTCTTCACAGTTCTTCCAGTCGTCCCCGCGCAGGAGTTCGACTTTGGTATGGATCTCCCATGCGATGAGGAGTACGCGATGCCTGGCCGAAAGAATCGCTTCACGAAATGCACGGAAATAATCCTCCCCGCCGATGATGATTGCACCGCGCTCCACTTCTGCTTTTTTCCAGCAATTTTCCCCTGGTTGAATGATGGTAGTTCTGTCTTCCGGTTTCACAATTGCCCTTCTGCTTTCTGTTTGGTCTATCAATTTCGCAGGAAACGGGCCATCGGTAGTTTTTGCTGTTCATATAGGCACTTGTTAATGGTGGTATCCGGAAAAAGCTTACCGCGATCGCGCTATCTGGCACGACCCATGCTTCAAATTTGATGACTCATCCTTATGAGGAGCACCCTTTTCTCCACATCCGCGTTTCTTTTGTTTACCCTGATTCCCACCGGGGTCTTCAGTCAGACTCCGTTCTCTTTCGACTTTTTGAAACAGCGGGCGGGCAACCTCGCCAAGCGTCCCTGCCAACCGACTCCACCGGTGGCCCCGGTTCTCGCGGGGCTGAACTACGATCAATACAGAGCGATCCGGCCGGCAGAGGCAGGCGGCTTGTGGAAAGATGAACAGCTGCCTTTCCGGGTAGAATTTCACCACGCCGGTTACCTGTTTACAAAGCCGGTGCGATTTTATCTCATTGATGAAAAAAATATCGCCAGGCCGCTGGAATTTGATCCCGCGTTTTTTGACTACTCCAACCTGGTATTGGAGGACGAATTTGATCCGGCGAAATCCGGAGCCTACGCCGGTTTCCGGATTCTCCACCCCCTTCACGCTGATGAAGGAGGTGGGTATGATGAGATCGGCTCGTTTCTCGGCGCGAGCTATTTTCGCCTCGTCGGCAGGGGGCAACGATACGGAATTTCCGCACGCGGTCTTGCGTTGAATGTAGTCCATCCAACAGAGCGGGAGGAGTTTCCTGATTTTGTCGAATTCTGGATCAAAAAGCCGCAGGCGAGCCCGGGTTTTCTCGAAGTCTATGCGCTTCTCGACAGTCCCAGCGTAACCGGGGCCTACCATTTCAAAATTCGCCCCGGCAGTTCCACTTCAGCGGAAACCCGCGTCCAGCTGAATTTCAGAAAGAAGGTTGATTCGGTAGGGTTGGCTCCTTTGACGTCCATGTTTTGGTTCGGGGAAAATTCCACGGAAAACAGTTTTCCTGACTGGAGGCCTGAAGTTCACGATTCCGACGGTCTGCTGTTTCGCACCTGGAACGACGAAGTGGTGTGGCGACCTCTATACAATCACCGCTTGATCCGGTACTCCTTTTTCAATACTCCCGACCCCAAAGGTTTCGGTCTGATGCAAAGGGACCGGGACTTCCAAAACTACCAGGATCTGACCGCGACGTATCACCGGGTACCTTCCGCCTGGATTGAGCCGAAGGGCAAATGGGGGGAGGGTTCTGTAGCACTGGTCGAGTTGCCTACCGATGTAGAGGCGCATGATAATATCGTATCTTTTTTCCAACCTGGAACCTCACCGTCTCCGGGTGAGCCGTATGACTATGCCTATACCGTTTCGAAAAAGCTCGAAGATGAAGCAGAGCTTTCTGCTGATCGGGTGACGGCCACAAGAATCGGACAAATCAGAGAGTATCCTGATACCAGAAGGTTTGTTGTCGATTTTTGCGGACCTGGCATTTCATCTATACCTGCGGATGGCCCGGTTTTTGCAGAAATTACTTCCAGTGCCAATGGATACATTACCGAAAATCAATGTTACAAGAACGTCGTCACCGACGGGTGGCGAATCGAATTTAAACTCGATACCGATTCGGGAAACCGCGATCCGGTCGAACTGCGATGCTTTCTGAAGAATTCAACAACCAACCAAATCCTCAGTGAAACATGGAGTTATCAGTGGAGCCCCTCTATATAGAACCGCCCAATCGAAGCGGTGGTAAAACTCATCATCAAATGGATTTTTCTCACGAAAGGTCGCTCGATGAATGGAATGAAGCCTATCAGCGGATTGAAAATTACTTTCTCGCTCTCGGTGTGGAAAATAAACTTCTGCTCAGTTCGGTGGTGCTTAAAATTCTCGGTAAAGCGAGCGACAGAATGGAATCAGAAGACGCCGGACAGTCTCCCGTAGAGCTGGCCTGCTATGAGGCCGACCGGCTCCTTGTCGACTGGTTTCGAAATGTATTGGATGATCCGGGCTCGGAATTCAAAGACCGGATTTCCGCCAGGGGGCGGCTGGCGTTGTGGAATGTGCAGGAGGAAGTCCCCTGGCAGGAGTATTTCCTTTCGGACGAGCCTTTACCCCGGCACTACCGAGAGAAGATGCAAACCGCCTATCTGCATGCGGATCCGGACTTTCAATTCGTTGAGATGAAACCGAGACCAATCGATTTGGGGCTGGTGAAAATCGCATCTAATACTCTGGAGAGAATGTCCCGGAGAAGGAAAACCTTTGTCCGCATTCTCTGGCTGATTGGCATTTTGTTCTGTGTTTGGATCTTCATAGCAACCCGCTGACAATATGAAAACAGAGTCTCATGATTCCGGTTGGAAAATGTATCTATTCTTTTCGATTGTTTTGGGTATCACGGCCATCGGTTCCTATTTGATGGCTGACTATTTGTGGCGCTTCGGTATGGAACCGCTACTGGTAGGTCTGTGGATCGTCTTTACGATTCTGTTCGGATATCTGGCTTTTGGTTTTACCCATGCGGCGACCGGATTTTTTATTCGTCGACTCGGAGTCCGGTCGGCGGGCTTGCCACCGTCCCCGGATTTGGAAAGTACGTCGAAGAGCAGCCGCAAACCCCGCATTGCAGTCACTTTGCCGGTATATAATGAACCGGTAGACAGAGTGTTTGCCGGGCTTCGTGCGATCTTTGAATCCACGGTGTCGGTACCGGGCGGCGATATGTTTGATTTTTTTGTGCTGAGCGATTCCAATCAGCCGGAGCAATGGTTGGCCGAAGAAGCGGCCTGGGCTCGACTCACCAGAGAGTGTAACGGTATCGACCGGATTTTCTATCGACGCCGTCCGGGTAACACGGGAAAAAAGAGTGGCAATATCGCGGATTTTTGCCGCACCTGGGGAAAGCATTACGACTACATGATCGTTCTCGATGCGGACAGTATCATGACCGGCAAAACTTTTCTGCACCTGGTAGGGATGATGGAAAAGAATCCGAGAGTTGCATTGATCCAGACTGCACCGCGGCTCGTGGGCGGGGAATCTCTGTTCGGCAGAATACAGCAATTTTCGAATCGACTCTACGGTGAAGTGTTTATGGAAGGCCTCGCTTTCTGGCAGGAGAGCGGAGGGAATTTCTGGGGGCACAATGCGATCATTCGGATGAAGCCGTTTATCAGGCAATGCGATTTGCCCAAACTGCCCGGCAAATCGCCGTTTGGCGGGCATATACTTTCGCACGATTTCGTAGAGGCAGGTTTGCTTCGCCGGGTGGGCTGGGAGGTGTGGATGGCGCATAAGCTGGAGGGCACATACGAAGAAGGCCCCCAGGGAATTGTCGAATCGGCGGTCCGCGACCGGCGCTGGTGTCAGGGAAATTTGCAACACGGAATGCTACTTTTTGCCCGGGGATTTCGAGGCCGCACCCGGGTGCATTTAGCGAATGGTATACTCGGGTATGTCAGCAGCCCGCTCTGGTTGCTTTTCATGATCCTGTCAGCTTTTGCTATAGGTAGCAATGAAGATTTACTATCCGCTGCTCCGAATGGCGGCGCAGCCCTGCTCGCCATGACAGCGGTTCTTTTGTTCGGGCCCAAGATTCTGTGTCTGATCGATTTGTTAGTGGACAGAAAACGCACCGCGCAATTCGGCGGGGCATCCAATGCGATTTGCAGTGTGATATTGGAGACGGTTTTTTCCGCTCTTCTCGCTCCTGTCATGATGTTGTTTCACACCAGGTTTGTGCTTACCAATTTGATCGGCAAAACGGTAGACTGGTCTCCTCAACAAAGGGGCGCCAGCGGCACGACGCTGGATGAAGCTCTGGCCGTTCACGGTTGGCAAACACTTGCCGGAATTTTGGTTGGCACAGTGGTCGCTCTGGTGAACACCACCCTTTTCCTGTGGTTGATTCCGGTGTTACTGGGACTGTGGCTGGCTGTTCCGGTTTCGGTTTTTACCAGCCTGGCCGGACCCGGGCTTGCCGCACGGAAGGAGAAACTCTTCGTCACGCCGGAAGAAATCTGCCCACCCGCTGAAGTGGCTGCCGCTTTGGCTCCGGTAGAAATACCACCAGGGCGATTCAGGGGTGTTGTCGCATCGGTTCTGGACCCGTTTCTCAATGCGGTACATGTTTCCCTGCTGCGCAGAAATCGTCGCCGCCTCATTCAGGGGAACCGCGAAAATGTCTACTGCGCGGACGATGTGAAGTCCGCCCCGAGTAAAGGGGCGCCTTCTCTGCAGATTCGCGAACTGGCGGAACGCTTTCTCTCTTTCGGCCCGGGTTCCCTGTCGCAGGATGAGGTGATGTCTCTTCTGTCCGACATCGATAACATGTTGTGGCTGCATCGTGAGGCCTGGCTTCGCCCTGCGTCACGGCTGGGAGCTGAATGGAACGATGCAATTCGGATGCAGAGAGCCTCGCTGTAGTCTACTCAATTTGTTTCAACTCGTGAATCCCGTAGTCTTTCTTGAGTTGGACATTCGTTTTCCCGGCTTCTTCAGCATCGATATAGATTACGGACGGGAACTCGGTGAATTCGATTTTGTGGAAACCCTCCAACGGTTCGGCAAGTGCTTTGTCCAGGTCTTTAATATCGGTAATCTTCGTGCCGTTCACTTTCTTTACTATGAGGTGGGAAAGTTTTTCGTAACCGACATTGTTTTTGGTAGGGATGACCCGGCTCAGGAAGACAAGTTTATCGAGGCCCTCTTTTTCGTATTTGCTGGGGTAGGCATCGGCATAACTCAGTTTGAAAGGAGCCCGGTTTTTCCAGTCGCTGCCATACATTTCCAGATAGGTGCGGGTCAGTTCCTGGAAAACCAGTCCGCCTAAAACGATATAGCGGGGCGCTCGATCAAACATGTAGGGATCGATTAACTCAGCCGAGGCCGGCTGTTTATCGAGAGTGACGATAAGGTCGGAATTTTCCCCGCTGCGAAGGATGCCGAGTTTCAGATTATCACCGACGAACGGCTTACTGCGAATCAGGTGGAGATATTCCAGTTTGCCGAACTCGGGATGAGTATAGTATCCTCGGGCATCGATCGGATTTCCGTCGATGGAGAGGATGACATCACCTTTCTTCAGCCCGGACTGATCAGCGGTTCCGCCGGGTTTGACTTCACTCACGTAGATACCTCCGCCGTTTTCCGGCAGTTGTAGATATTTGCGAAATTGATCATCCAGGGTTTGGGAAACAGATATGCCGAGACTGGGGAAGCCTTCGTATTCACCGTCGGCGATATCGGTCAGGAAGTGTTCGATAATAGGGCCCGCAATCACTTCGGAAACCTGTTCTTTGGAATCGTAGGACACGAGAAGCCCGGCGAGCTTTCCGTCCCGAATCATCGGCACAGTGACGCTGCCACCGCGGAATTGCATAACTCCGGAAACTTCATATTGAAGGAATTCGTGATCATCAAGAAAGGTCGTGCCCACCTGGGTGCGGGAAATTTTCGATTCGATGATGAGTGGTGTTCCGTTGCTTTCAACCTGCCAGGCCTCGAGGGTATCACCGGCGGAGGCATCCGTATCAAGTTCGAGCGGTTCCCGGTCGGGAAACATCGGTTCGAGCGGACTCAGCAACGCGAGGTTGGCTTCGTAATCGATCGCCTCAATTTTTGCAGGCAGCTTTTTGCCGGTCACCGGATGTTCGATTTCGATGTAAGTGGAGTTCGCGAGATACTTCGCTCCGGTGAGAACTTTGTCGCCTGCGATCACAGCTCCGAGACCGCGGCGGGTGGACGGATCCTGTTTCTCCCAGGGTTGGTAGAAATAGTAGCTCTGGCTTGTCATATTGACGCGCACCAGCGACTGCACCGGACCGGGATCTGCCAAACAAAAAGAGCTGAGCAGAAAGGAAAGAATGATAAGTAAAGATTTCATAGTCGGTAGAGTTCACGGAGTTAACCTTTTTCCGGCTTCTCGAGATAGTGATCCCGCGTCACATTGTATTTATCGAGTATCCGCTGATGAGCCTTTTCAACCCGGTCCGTTTCGAGGACCAGAGGGCGGCCTGATCCGATGAATTCGATGACGTGAAAGTCGGGCATTTCTTCGGGATGCAGGGAGTCATACGCCTGTTGCAGAGTCTTGATGGTAACTCCGTTTATTTTGTCTACCACATTGTCTTCAAACATAGAGAAATGGGTGTTTACTTCATCGGGCAGGATCGATGTTAACACCACCACTTCCGGTCTTTCTTCATAGATCCCGTCGGTGGAATAGTAGTTGTAAATATACCTCTGGTGCAGGTTCCTGTTTTTGTGCGCGGCATACATATTCCGGTCGAGTGGTTGAAAGAGTAGTCCGGCGAGGAGTATGTAGCGCGGGGTGACTTCGTAGTTGTTTCCGGATATGTAGGCAGGATCAAAGCGGCGCAGTTTGATTTCCCCGGATTGTTCTTTGCCTTCACGGATAAATTTGATCTGCACCGTTTCATCACGGAATTTCCGCTCCACCACTTCACTCATGTTAACCCGGTCTGCACCAATCGTGACGAAGCCGTCGCTGGCAATGGGCAGACCGTCGATCTCTATCAACACATCCCCGACTTGCAGGGTGTCTTCCGCACTGCCGGCTTTGTATGCGGCTCCGACCATGACTCCAAGCCCTTCGTACTTCTGCAGCCCGAGAGCGCGGCGCTGTGCAGGATTGAGAAGATTAAATTCGGAAATACCCAGATCGACATATTGATCGTATTCGCCGTCTCCGACGTCTTTGAGAAAACGATCGATGACCGGAACCGGGATCATATAGCCGGTGTTCTGCGCGACCGACCCGTTGTATCCCTGAAACGCAACGCCTACCACTTTGCCGTTCTGCACTACAGGGCCTCCACTGTTACCGGGGTTGATGGCGGCATCCACCTGAATAGAAAGGTGGGAGTCCACCCGGCTGTGAGTATAGGTATTAAATTCGATTCGGGAAACAACTCCCCGGGTGATCGACATGCGGTCTCCTCCGACCGGATAACCGATAGCCCGCACGGTGGTATCCAGTTTCGGGATTCCGCCGAGATAGAGCGGCGGCACTTTTTCAAACGCGGAAGGGTCTTCGAGAGCGAGCAGGGCGAGATCGCAGTCGTGCGCGATGTGCAGGATTTTGGCTTTGTAGGGTTTGGGGTCGTTCCTTTTTTTGAGGTACACCAGCCGACTGTCACTGACCACATGGGCGTTGGTCAAAAAGCGGTTTTTGCCGATCAGAAATCCGGTCCCGGAGCCTCGCCGGATGGAGCCGTTATTCCAGGGGTTGGAATAGTTGGCTTTCTGCGAGGTATTTTCGATTCGAACTATCGCTTCGTAAAAGCTGTCGTCTTTAGGTGATTCCTCCTCGCCGTGAACTTGTGAGACAATGAGAAGGCAAAGCGAAGAGAGCCGGAAAAGTGTTACGAACATAGTAAATGATTCCTAGTCCATCTCCGGTGAGGAAGAAACTAAAAATACAGGCGACTTCAAGTCTCCCCTCCGCAAATGGAAAAGCCGGCTGCACAGAGATGCGCAGCCGGCCTTTCATCGTTCGTTTGCGGGATGAGAATTCGTTTAGTTCCCTGCTGTAATCGTAACCCCTGCGCTTCCACTCGAACCGAGAACGGCGAGTCCCTCTTGCACGGCTACGGCTTGTGCGGCTGTTGTGAGAACTGCTTCAGTGTAGTTCCGGATGTTGGTCCACATACTCCGGGGCAGCCAGATAATATCGCCGCCTTTCACTTTCAAATTTTGCGTAGTTCCGCGCATCAAATGCTGGAGATTTACCACGCTGACATTGGGCTCATTGGTGCTGCCCCGGATAATCAGGGCTTTGGTCACGATGGCATCCGGTCTGGGGCCACCGGCTGAGGCGACGGCAGAAAGCAGAGATGAATCGTGGTCGTATAAAACCGGACCGGGATTGTTCACCGCACCCAATACATAAACCGAATTGGACTGGCGGGATGGCAGATAAATATAGTCATTGGGATGGACGTAAACATTCTGCGACATATCGCCGTCTTCAATGAGTGCTTCGAAATCGACCGGAACCAGCTTTTTGTCGCGGATCAATATAGCGCGGGATAGATCGACTGTTTCCTCGGATTCATTACCGAAGCTGGATACTCCGAGACCTTCGCCCCGCGAAAGCGCCGCAATCAGAGTCGTCGGCTTTTCGAGCGGGAATGTGCCGGGGTTCTTCACCTGGCCGAGAATCCAGAAGCGCTGGCTGCTGGCGCTGGCGACATTCACCGTCACAATGGGATCCACATAGTCGTAGGAAAGCGCATCGGCCAGGGCGTCGGACACTTCCCGGATGGTCATTCCTTTTACGTTGATACCGTTGGCTACATTGTAGTAAAGCAGACCGTCGGGCATGACTTTCGCCGTCGCACGGGTATTGGCATCTTCCGCGATCTCAATATCCAGTTCATCACCGGGCCCAATCCGGTATCTGCCTGCCGGCGGCCTCAACAAAATGGGGGAAATCGTTTTCTCAATTTTTACGCACTGAAACTCGGGCTCCGCACACACCTCTTCCTTGCAGGGAACCTCTTCAGTCGCTTTCGATTTGAAAAATGCGGCCCGGTTATTGCCCTCTTCCTGCGTCGGTGTGCAGGAACTCAAAGCGCCTCCCAAAAGGCCGGCGATGGCGAACCGCATGATTGATTGTTGCAAAATGGAAGGTTTCATCTCGATTGTGTTTGGATTGTGGAAATCTAGTTAAGATTTCTTAGAAATAGGTTTTTATAAAATATCACAAAATTTTAAGTAAGGAAGTGCTTATTTTTAAAATTTCTTAAGAAAGTTTTGTTCACCGATTCAGAATCGTTGCGTTTGCGGGCAAATTGCCGTTATTGGCAGAGTGAAAGCTTTTCTTTCAAACCGGCCCAATGTAGTGGCGACTGTGACGCAGAAGGAGGATCTGGATTTTCTGAATCAATATGCCGGCCTTGAGTTGCCGGATGTTCTGGAATTCCGGCTCGATAATCTGCTCAATCATCTCGATCTGGTGGAAAACACTCTCGAAGTAATTCCCGTCGAAGTGTTGAGTCTAATCACCGCGCGCTGCCCGGAAGAGGGCGGGGCAGGGGGGCTCTCCGTTCTGGAAAGAATCGGGATGTATCGGCCATTCCTCGGCCGCTGCGACTTGATCGACACCGAGGTTCGCTCACTCCGGGATGACAATTTCCGCGATTCGTTTTCTTCAACAACGGCAAAAATTGTCGGGTCTTTCCATGATTTTGAGAAATGTCCGGAACGCGGATTGCTTTTCGAAACTGTGGAGGAGGCATATGAATCAGGGGCGGACATCGCCAAGGTAGCCGTCGTCGTGACCACATTTTCCGAGTTAAATACCCTGGTGGAGCTCGTTGGGACGCAGATCGAAAAAGGCCGTGCCGTCAGTGCCATGGGCATGGGGCCGCTGGGGCGATTGTCGCGATTAGTTCTCGCTAAAGTCGGCTCCTGCCTGAATTACGGCTACCTGCAAAAAGAAAACGCTCCGGGACAATGGTCTGCTCAGCAGCTTACCGAATTGATCCGTGAATTGTGAATTCTCAGGGCCAGGCTAACCTGTATGTATGCCTCGAAGAGAAATTGCGCCGAAAATTCCCACCTTAAACGTTGGTGAGTTCTATGATCGTCATGCGGACGAATTGAAGTTGGATCTGATCGGCAGTGATACCGGATTCCCAAGAGAAATCCTCGAACCGACCATCAATCGCCCGGGATTGGCGCTTTCCGGATTTTTTACCTATTTCGCCGTTCACCGGATTCAGGTGATCGGGAAAGCCGAGCGCTCCTACATCAAACACCTTTCCCGGGAAAATGCCGAAAAACGCTTCAAAGCCCTTTGTGACCGCAATATTCCCTGCATCGTCATCAGCCGGGGCGATTCCCTGCCCGATTATCTGATCTCGATCGCTAACAATGCCGGGATCTCCATTTTCAAAACCTCGATGGTCACGACGAACTTCATAAATGCCGCTACTGTGCGCATGGAATGGGACTTCGCGCCGACCGCAACCGAGCACGGATGTATGGTCGATGTGATGGGCATCGGCATATTGATCCGGGGCGACAGCGGCACCGGAAAAAGCGAAACCGTGCTCGCGCTTCTGCGCCGGGGAGCCAGTCTGGTGGCCGACGATATGGTCCGGATCCGCAACATCGAAGGCCGGGAATTGATCTGTACCGCCCCCGAACTGGGGCGCAGTCACATGGAGGTTCGCGGCCTCGGAATTATCAACGTGGCAGCCCTCTTCGGAGTGGGCACTTTTCGCACCGAAAAGCGGCTCGATTTGGTCGTCGCGATGAAACATGCCGATGAAATGGAAGAATTGGACCGGCTCGGATTGGATCGTAAGACATTCAGCCTGCTGGGTTTGCGTGTACCTTTGGTCGAATTGCCCGTCGCACCGGGCCGCGACATGGCTCAACTGGTGGAAGTTGCCGCTCTCGATCAAAAACTGAAGTCACTCGGCCACGATTCTGCTGTGGAATTTAACAAAAAATTGTTAAAAAGAATGCAGGAACGACGTTCAGATTTGGTATAAGGTAGGCCGTTCCGCTCATTCACAACCAACCAACACCGAAATGCCTGATTGTAACATCATCATCCCGAACGAGGAAGGGCTTCACGCTCGACCGGCCGCCAAGTTTGTGAAACTGGCGAATCGTTTCTCGAGTGATATCTGGGTCCGGAAAAACGACGACGAAACCAACGGCAAGAGCATCATGGGCTTAATGATGCTCGCGGCAGAGCAGGGCGCGGTAATTACCATCACCGCTGAAGGTGAAGACGCCACTGCGGCGCTGAGCGAAATCAAAGATCTTGTCGAAAGCGGCTTCGACAAAGATGTCTGAAGCCCCGAAAACCGCCCGGAGAGATACTCTCCGGACGGTCTGTAACAGGGTGTTTTTCCCCACTGTACCCTGTTAAGTCTCAAACTGTACCCTGTTTGGTTCGGGATTGTACCCTGTTAAGTCTACCAGCAGACCGGCAGACAGTGGAAACCGCCGAAATGAGCCACACCGAAGGGATGGTAGCTGGCAAAACTGTGGTCAAAGTATGGTTCGACCCAAACCGGCTGATGATAGGTCGTGATGATGACCGTATGCTGAACAGGATTGCAGGTCTCACAGACAGGCGGCTTGACCGGCTCCGGAGCGGGACACGGAACGGCTTCAATCGGCGGCTCTTCGGTGATTTCCTCGATGATCTGTGGCTCGACGATCTGTGGTTGCACAACTTGCGGCTCCACAATCTGAGGTTCGACAATGCCTTCGTCGGCGTAGATGAGTCCGGTCGCTACGGTAGCCGCAAAGACCGCAAATCCTGCGATGATTATTTTTTTCATGGTTTTCTGATTTTTATCTATAGGTTTTGGATACCTGAGGTGAAACGGTATCATTCTACCGACTTCTTACCGTTCTCCGAAAAATCGTTACAGAGTTTCGAATCTTGAACCGGCAATCAATCAGACCGGCTTGTCAGTTTTGCGGCATCACGGACTTTTCATCGTTTAAATAGTCACCACGGTCTGGAATGCGGTTGTGCCTGATATTTTCTCTCTTTGTTCTCATCACCGGCTTCGGATTCGGCGCGGAGCCTGATCTGTCCGGTGTAGACGAAAAACAGATCATGATCCCGATGCGGGACGGGGTGAAACTGTCGGCATGGGTGTATTTCCCCCGGGACAACGGAACCCCGTTACCGGCCATTTTCGAACAACGTTATGCATCGTTGCGCGCCAACCGGACCCGTGAATCCGCAGCGCGTCTGGCCCGTGCGGGCTATGTCGTTGCGCTGATCAACTATCGGGGCACTCATGATTCAGAGGGAACATGGGTCGGCTATCGGGCCATGCAATGGGGCAACAAAAAAGACGGATACGATGTTTGTGAATGGCTCGCAAAGCAGTCGTGGTGCAACGGCAAAGTCGGCACCTTCGGTAGTTCTCAGGGAGGTTATGCGCAGAATTACCTCGCCGTCACCCAACCGCCTCATCTCGTTTGCCAGTTTATGATCGACACAGGCTTGAGCCTTTTTCACGAAGGGTACCGGATCGGCGGCACCACCCGCCCGGGACGATTTTCAGAATTTGGCGGAAAGGAAAATATAGAGGCTAATCGCAAACTGCTGAGCGAATGGTATCAGCACCCGCACTACGACGACTACTGGAAAGCTGAAGATGCTTCTCTGCATTTCGACAAAATGAACGTCCCGTGTTTCACGATTGGCAGTTGGTTTGATTTCATGAACCAGGGATCGATTGCGAGTTTCGTCGGGCGGCAGCACAAAGGGGGAGAAAACTCGCGCGGCAATCAATGGCTCGCGATTGGGCCCTGGTTGCACGGTCGTACGAATAAAGGCCACCAGGTGGGTGAGCTGAAGTTTCCCGAACGGGCCGCCTGGCCGGTCGAGGATCATATGATCCGCTGGTTTGACCACTGGCTGAAAGGAAAGCCCGAGGCCGCCGATGTGGTAAGCGCCCCACCGGTTCGCTATTTTGTAATGGGGGCCGTCGAAGAAGCGGGCGCGCCGGGAAATGTGTGGCGTGATTTGCAGGATTGGCCGCCGGAAGGGGAGGAGACGCCCTATTTCCTCAATGCCGAAGGGGCCTTGTCTAAAACTCGTGCCGGCGAGAACGGAGGATCGACTTCGTTTCAGTCTGATCCGCGCAATCCCATGGAAATTCCGGGACGGTCATTTCCCGGAG
>JARGOZ010000279.1 GCA_029213025.1 Verrucomicrobiales bacterium | reverse complement strand
TCGACCGTGGTATTGATACAGTCATCCTGCAGAAGCGGAACGGCGATTGACGGGATGGCAGCGGCTTCCACATAGGGAAAAGTTCTCTCCAGCACCGGCAGGCAGGATATACCGACAATAGCTTCGATTTGTCCGGTTTGAATCAGAGACATGACGATAGCTGAACCTTCCGCCACAAGAACCGCGTAGCCCAGTTTTTCCGCTTCTTCCTGGAAATCCTGAATGGAACAAAGACCGCATTGTTTGCAGAGCAGGCCAAATTCATCAAATGGAGCAGGGCACTTTTCTTCGACTCGAAGGCACTTGGGCATCAACAAAAGACGCTTTTCGTAAGGGATTTCCGCGAGTGTCTCCCGCCACATTTCGTTATTCAACGTCACGGCTGTGTAATGCAGATAAATTTCGCTGTATCCGGTTTCAGCGAGAATTTTTTTCGCATGAGTCTCCAACTCATCGAGCGGCATCGGTGGAACGGGGTTCTCCTGCTCAATATATGACCTGATGTAAGCAAGCAATGCGTCGCGCTCGGTTTTAGTTTGGGGAATGTTCTTCTTGGGAGCCCTGAACCTTGTGGTCGTAACCGGGACAGGTTTCGGAACTTTCACCGTTTGGATTTTATCAAGCGTTGATGACATAATGAAAAATGGGATTAGGAGGAATCAGGAGATTCTAACATCGACACCACTGTGAAGACCAGTCAACGGTTTTCAGCAGCAGAATTTCAACATCGCTCTTCTCCCGACAAAATCCTCCGGGAAGTTCTCAAAAATCGCGGCGATTTCAAGCACTGTTGGCGGGCGTGATTGTGGGGCAATCCTTCAGGCAAGAAGCCGGGGAGCTGATTCAAAAGCGCTTTCTATATGCCGAATTTCGGGTAATTCCCCATCGCGAAGAATCACCTCTATGATGTCGAATCGAAATCGCAGAGGCATAAAACCCAACTCCTGAATCCAGGCGTTGGCACCGCGGGTGATTAATTTACGTTTTTCCGTGCCCACCGCGTCTGCGGGCCTGCCAAACTGTTCGGAGGTTCTCGTTTTTACCTCGCAAAATACCAGAATCTCCCCATCCCGCGCGATGATATCGACTTCACCGCCACCCGGCGCAGTAAATTGACGGTAAAGAACTTTCATTCCGTGAGCCCACATCCAGCGACGTGCCAAATCTTCACCGGTATCCCCTACCCTTTTATTCCACTCTCCCTGCTCTGATTTATCGCAGGATTGCAGTGAAAACCGGCGGCGAAGATGCCGGTCAAAAAATCTATAGTACCAAAATAGAACTCTGTGCACACTTTATGCTATCACAAAGGAATTCCGTTGCAGGAAATTCGATGCAAAATACCAAATTCGTTCTATCCATTAACGCCACCACCATGTCTTCACCACTTAATTTGCTGCTTCTGTGCGCGGCTCTGCTCACTTCTTGCGGAGAGAGAACGGCAAGCCTGTCAAGCACGATGTCGCTGAACCAGACTATCGAATTGGATGCCGCGTTTGACAGATTGGAAATGGTTCTACAAAAGAAGGCCCCGAAACTTTATGCGTCGCTTTCGTCCGGTGCGTCGGAAGAGGAGATCGAAAAACTGCGCAGCTGCCTCGGCGGGAACCGGGTCGAAGCTTTGGAACGTTGGTTTTCCCGCCATAACGGAGCCACCGAGGAGCTTCTGCCGTCAGGCCTGCCAATCGAAATCGACCGCTCGATCGAAGATCTTCGAATTCTGCAAACCATTCCTTTTGTCCCGGAAATTAGGAGAAATGCGGTTAAGATCCTCTGCGATTCCGCCGGTGACGGTTTCTTCGTCGATGTTAATACCGATACTCCTCTCGTTTTTCATCATATTCTTGAGGATCCGGAAAATCCGGTATGGTTCGGAACGCTGGCGGAATTTGTAAACTATATCGCAACAGGATTCGAATCGGGAGTTTTCTACCAGAGCGAAGACGGAAAATTCGCTCATGATGAATCGGGCTACGAGGATATGATGGACAATTACCTCCATCTCGCTTCAAGGTGGAATTAAAGCATCATTTTCGATAACCGGGTTCAGATACAGCTACTACCGGATTCCGCTTTGCGATTTTCAGAGTTTCCAAATCGATATATCCGTACGTTTGCATCAGAGTCAGAATAGAGTCGCGGGTCATTCGGCAGCTTTCCGGGTACAAACGGGGCGACCGGTAGAGCGGATTTCGAATCATACCGGCGAGAGCAGCTGATTCGGAAACACTCAGTGATTTCGGTGATTTGCCGAAGTATCCACCGGCGGCGGCACGTATCCCGTAGTAACCGCTGCCAAAATAAATTCTGTTACTATACAATTCGAGGATCTGTTCTTTATCCAGTTTATCTTCGACACGTTGAATCAAACATATATTTACCAAAGGGCTGGGCAATCGTTGCTTCAACTCTTCAGCAAAAGCCAGCCGAACCAGATTTCCGGTAATGGTTGAGGCACCTTCGGATATATCGTTTTTCCGCATATTTTTCCAGACTGCGGAGCGGATCCGTTTGTAATCGATGCCGTTGTGGGTATAGAAATTGGGATCTTCGGCGGATAGCAACGCATTGATGAAATGACTGGATATCTCTTCAAACCGAACCCGGTCCTGATCGGCATTGGCTCTTTCGAGCTTCTGTAAATCAAAAGATTGCGCCAACTGATTCCGTGGTTTCCAATAAAGATAAGTGGTCGTCACGATGATTATAGAAAGGATCGTTACCACGGCAGTTCCGACTACCGAAATAAAGAGCGCTATTCTTTTCCATTCCGGGAAAACCAAACTGATTCGCGAATGCTCTGCCATCGTACCCATCTTTCTTCTGAAAGGATGGATACGCCCGGCTTCGAACGCTTCTTTCAATTGGTAGCGAAAATTACCATTTTGCTCCGGGCGGTTTCGCCCCGGGAGATTTCATTCGGATTGAATAGAGAGATTTTCGCGCTGTGATAAAAAGAGTTTTGAAATCCCGACCACCAAATGCGGCGTTCGCCGGATGTTCCGGAACAGGAATCACAGCAATTTGCCGATTCTCTTGATCAAATACCACAATGCCGTCGTCAGTTGTGGTATAGATATTCCCCTCCACATCCACACACATTCCGTCAGATCTGACGGGCAGAGTTTCGTTTCGTTTTTTCAGGGTGTTGTCTTCGGCCACATCATAGATAAATACCTGTGCGGGGGCATCCCTCAATTTTGGATCGGACACCTTCGCGTGTCCGCCGGTATCAGCTATATAGAGTCGCGTTTCGTCAGGTGAAAAAACAATGCCGTTCGGCATGGCCTGATCTTTACTTACCACCGTAATCGTTCCGTCGGGCTGCCGACAATACACCCAATGACCTCTTTGCTGCATTTCCCGGTCGCCCAGTCCCCAGGGCGGATCTGTAAACCAAAGTGAGCCATCGGATTTCACAGCGACATCGTTTGGTGAATTGAATTTGCCTCCCTCAAAAGAATCCGCCAAAACTTCTACGTCGCCGTCCGCAGAGGTTCGAACTACGTCCCGCCCCCTGTGCCGGCAGCTGAGAAGCCTGCCTTCGAGGTCGAGAAGATTCCCGTTGGTCATTTCACTCTCCTCGCGAAACACTGAGAGTCCGTTTTTCGGTGACCATTGCATCAATTTCGAATTGGGAATATCGCTGAACACCAAAACGTTTTCTTTTGGCAGCCACACAGGCCCCTCGGTAAACTTCATCCCCGAGGCCAACTTTTTCACCTGCGCGTTTTTCGCTATTACCGGGTTCGGTCGTTTTTCGGAACTGAGTTGCACATATGGCTTCAACCGTTGCGAGAGATCCGCTATCAGGTCGGCATGTTTCGGATCATCAGCGAGATTCGTGATTTCATCGGCATCATTCCCGTGATCGTAGAGTTCGCGTCCGGCTTGTCCCTCCAGCCATTCGGTGTATCGCCACCGCTCAGTCCGGATGGAATAGCCCCACGCATCCCGATTATGCCATACCTGAGTTACCGCCGGTTTGTTCCAGTCTTTGCCTTCCGGTTTGCCAAGCAGCGGCCGCAAAGAAGCGCCTTCCAGGTTATCGGGAGCTTTCAGATTACAGAGATCCGCCAGTGTCGGATAAAGATCGAGAAGCTCGACCGGCTTGCTGGAATTCGCTCCTTTCGCAAATCCCGGTGCGGCGATAATCATTGGCATCCGTGCGGACCGCTCAAATGCTTTTCTTTTGTACCACAGTCCTTTTTCGCCAAGGAAATACCCATGGTCGGACCAGAAAACGATGATCGTGCGGTCGATCAGATCATTTTCTTCCAACGCATCCAAAAGCCGACCGACCTGGGCGTCGACAAATGTATTACAGGCATAGTATGCCTGCTTGCAGCGGCGGGCTTGCTCCACTGTGATATCTTTGAAATAGTAGGGCCAGTTTTTCGTATCCCGCATCACTGCCATCGGAGGCACGTCCGCGAGGTCTTCCCTGGCTTCTTGCAAATCGGGTATCGTGATTTTGTCGAGGGGATAGAGATCGAAGTATTTCTTCGGTGCGACATACGGGCAGTGAGGATTAAAGAAGCCGGCGGCGAGAAAAAAGGGTTTGTCTTTGTTCTTTGTAATCTGCTCAATAACATCGGAAGCGACCATTCCGTCGGTATGCTCTTCATCCCGGCTTTCCGGATCCCACCACGCCATGGAGATACCCAGGCCTTTGTTCGGACCGAAATTTATGATCTCGGATTCCCGCGTTTTATCGATGCCGGCCGGATTGTTCCTTTCCGACCAGGTCGCCGGATCGTCATTGGCATCAGTGCCAATCATACTGGGATTCCCGTAGTGGTAGATTTTGCCGGATCGATAGGAAAAATAGCCGTTTTGTATAAAGAGTTGCCCGAGGGTGACTACATCCGGATTCTTGATTCGGAGTTCGTGCTTTAATGTATGCAGATCAAGCGTATCGGGCCGCAACCCGGTCATTAAACTCGCCCGACTGGGACCGCAAAGAGGTTGCTGACAGTAAGCGTTGTCGAACCGCACTCCCATCTTCGCAAGACGTTCCAAATTCGGAGTTTTTACCTGCGAATTCCCGTAGACGCCGAGATCGCAGTTCATGTCATCCGCAGCGATAAAGAGAACATTCCACTTCTCTGCCGCAGAAAGACTACTTATCAGAGAGAGGGAACAGAAAACGTAAACTCGAAGGCAAAATCTTGTCCGGATAATCATCTCCCGGATTCTTTCCCCGTTTGGACGGAAAACAAGGCACGTCATTTTACTGCGATTAAACAGGGTACAATGCAGGACCTAACAGGGTACAATCACTTCGGTGCGCCGATTGCCAATTCTGTGTTACAATCCCGGCCTGAAATTATGTTACAAGGAATATTCCCGGTGATTCCGACTTTGTTTTCGGACACCAATCATCCAGACCTCGATGCACAGCGGAAAGTGATCCGCTTTGCCCTCGATGCCGGCGCGCACGGAGTGGTTTTCCCCGGCGTAGCCAGTGAATACAACTTTCTGTCAGCTGAAGAAAGAGGCACCTTACTCAAGGTCCTCGCTGAAGAAGTGGACAAAACCGTCCCGATTGTCGGAGGAGCCAGCGCGCCAACCGCACAGGAGGTAATCGCCGCCGGTCAACAGGCGGCGCAATACGGAATTCACCACCTCATGATCATGGCTCCGAAAGGACTGGGTAAGGATCTTGAGTTGCATCGGAATTTCTTTCGGGAAATTGCTGCGGCTCTTCCCGGTGTCGAAATTATTCTCCAAAATGCACCGGATCCTGTCGGTGCCGGTTTGGATGCAACCTCAATTGCCAGCCTCGTCAGGGAAAGCCCGGCCATTACCTACGTAAAAGAGGAAACATTGCCGTCGGGCCCGGCGATAACTCAGTTACTTGCCGGGGACATACCGCATTTGAAGGCCGTATTCGGTGGTGGTGGTGCCCGCTACATCATTGACGAATTTGATCGCGGTGCGCGCGGTGCAATGCCTGCGGTGGAACTGACCGATTTGCATGTCGCGTTGTTTGAAGCGCATACCAGTCGGGATTATGCAAAGGCGCGGGAACTATATCGTTTAAGTCTGCCTTTGTTGGTTTCCCAGGCGATCTTTCGCATGAGTCTGACTAAATATGTATTGGCGAAACGCGGTATCACGGAAAATCTCCACGTCCGGGCGCCGCTACCGGACATGGACGAGCACACAAAAAGGGACATCGATCAAATGCTGGATGACCTGCAAAAATCTTTTCCATGAGCACGGCTATTGATCCTGTAAAAAAAATTGAGGTTTTCATCGTAAATTTATCTCAGGATGTGCCCTACCTGGGACCTTTGAGAGAAGGCGAAACCACCAACAGCGCAGGATATTTTGTGCGCAAGGGAAACCGCACTGTTTATCCACGGTCAAATCGATCTCTCGCAGTCCGAATTACTACAGAAAATGGCGTCGAAGGCTGGGGCGAAACGTACGGGCTCGTTGCGCCCCTGGCGACCGCTCATATCATAAATGATCTCCTTTCCTGTTTTATCAACGGGTGCGATCCGTTTGATGCTGAGTGCATTCACGATGAATTGTATGACCTCATGCGGGTCCGCGGCTATACCGGCGGCTTTTATTTGGACGCTCTTGCAGCGGTAGATATTGCCCTCTGGGATATTGCCGGAAAAATGGCAGGCTTGCCGATATATAAATTACTCGGAGGACGACGTCACGAAACCATACCCGGATACGTTTCGGGTCTACCCGGGAAATCAATTGATGAGCGCCGAAAATTGGCCAATAGCTGGCAGAAAAAGGGTTTTGATTCGTTCAAGTTTGCTCTCCCTGTAGCCGACGACGGAGCAGCTCGCGAACTGGCTGCTCTGCGGGAAGAATTGGGCGGGGATGCGAAAATTGCCTGCGATCTTCATTGGAGTCTGTCCAGTCAGGAAGCGGTAAACCTTGCCAGGGAAATGGCCGCGGATCATCCCTGGTTCCTGGAAGCGCCTGTCGCT
>JARGOZ010000017.1 GCA_029213025.1 Verrucomicrobiales bacterium | reverse complement strand
GTTCTTTGATCTCGATATCCAGCGAAATTTCGCCGATCCCGTCGATTGTCTTCAGAGCAGCTTCGGCATTTTCGTGGATTTCCTGCGGCACTTTCGGTTCGCGGGTTGCGATGCTCAGTTGCACAGTGACATTGCTGCCGTCGATTTTGATCTCTTTGACGAGACCGAAAGACACAATATCCCTGCTGAATCCGGGGTAGTGGACCGTTTTCAGTTTTTCTTGAATCAGCTCTTCGGTGATCATATTTTTTCAGGTGATTACGTTTCGCACGCAGCTCCGGCACGACTATTCCCATCAACAGCCGCCGCTCTCAACTGATATTCCTAATTGAAATATCTCCTTGTTTGCGATCCGGTCGTGAATTTAGTTCGGCCATGCAAACGAGGCCGTTCTTCACCGTGGGTATCACGGGCCACATCAACCTGCCGGAGGACAGTACGCCTGTTCTGAAACAGCGTCTCGGCGAGATATTCCGCTGGTTGAGAAATGAGCGTGTCCCGGGCAACGACAAATTCGGCAAACCGCTCGGGCTCGAAGCAACGCCCATCGTCCTGCTCTCCCCTCTCGCACCGGGGGCGGATCAGCTGGCGGCGGAAGTCGCGCTGGCGGAAGGTATTCAGGTCCGGTGCCCGCTGCCGTTCCCGGTTCATTTGTATCGGCAGTCGACTTCTTTTACCGATGATCCGGCGAAAACTGAAGAGCGACTGGCCACTTTTGACAAAACTCTCGCTGAGATCGGCCCGCAAAACGCCTTCCCGGTTCGCCATTTTGACGACGAAGAACCGCTCAGCGAAGATGCCGACTGGAAGATCGACGATGAACATTTCCGCAACCTGCGCTACCGGGCGACCGGCGAATTCGTCGCCGCGCATTGCGATATTCTCATCGCGATCTGCAATCAGATTGCGCGCAAAGACCTGCCGGACAAAGACCCCGATCTGACCTCGCGGTCTTTTTCCGGCACCCGGTCGATCACCACTTCGTACATCAACGGGTTGCGTCCCGGAATTTTGCCAATCCCGCCGTCGCTCTCGTGGCAGGAAAACGGCCCGCTGATTCGCATCTACGCACCAATCGCCCGCTACGATAAAACGGCGGCCATCGAGGTCGGAGATGTTGCCATCTGGCATTCGGAAGACGCCAAGCGCCACGGCGACACCGGCAAAAAAATCCACAAACGCGAAATGAACGACCTCCGCGACGTGGCGGAAGGCATCGAAATGTTAAACCGGGATCTTTCAAAAGTATCCCCGGATGAAAAGGCGGTGCTAAAAAACCTGCCCGACCCGGAGCAATGCAGCGCAGGGATTCGAGGTCTGTTTCAGTTCCAGAATCAGGTCAACCAACTGGCCCGGCGGAACGCGAAGTTCGCCAATTTCCTCACTACATTTTCCTATATCATGGGCTTCATTGTTTTCCTCTGCCTGGCGATGGCGGAAGGCGGCAGACATATCTATCTGGTCGTAGCGTTATTGATATTTGCCGGTGGAGTTACGGCCCGCTGGTTTACCAAAAATGTATTCGGCTATTTCCGAAAACGGGACGATTACCGAACCATCGCGCAAGGAATGACCGTCCAGGCATACTGGGCATCGGCCGGATTGGCTCAATCGGTCGCATCCAACTACCTGCAACGACTGCGCGGCGACATATCGTGGATTCGCAGCGCGATCGATTCGCTGATTTTTCCCTGCGATCGCTTTTTGAAAGAGTTTAACGAACTGAAAAGCCATCGGGAACGTCACCGGCGCTTTTCTGAAATCCTCGACCTGTGGATTAAGCGGGAAGTATTGACTCTGGGGAGAAAGACCTATTTGAAATCAAGAACCCGGGAAGTGCTCGGAATTTTGGGATACACCTGTCTTACCGCCGGCGTGGTGCTGATGGCAATAAAAGGTATACTGGAAGCCGGGTTTCTCGCCCAGTTCAGACCCTCTGTGGAATTTGCTCTGCGAAACTACGGTGTCAGCATTTGGTATATCTGGGCTGCGGTTCTGTTTGTGCTCGCTTCGATCTTTATTGGCAGCGAGACACGGTTCCGGTTTTCGTTCCGGGAAAAGACCAGTGTGCGCAAACTATCCTACGACCTGAAGGTATTTTCCTTTTTTACCCACTGGGCATTCCGGCTGTTTTGCGGCATCGCTTTGGGTTTCATCATCTATTCCCTGGCACTCGCGGAGGGCCTCTCGGAGAACTGGATGCGACTGATCAAAGCTACATTGATTGCTCTCGGCGGTTTATGGATCGCCTATTCGAATACGATCTTTGCCAGCGAAGATGCGAAGCGCTACGCCGATATGCTGGGGCAGTTCAGCGCAGCGCGCAGGAAGATCGGATTCATCCTCGCGGAATATCACGAAATGATTGAGCGGGAGACTTCTGAAGACGAGCTGACGAGGATGCAAAAAGGCATTCAGGAGCTTTTCTTTACTTTGGGCAGGGAAGCACTGCACGAACAAATCGAAACTTTGCTGATGCGCCGCAGCCGTCCGGTCGAACCGGTAGCCAAGATTCGGTAGTGGCTAATAAACAAAGAATTCTCTATTGGAGTAGTCCGACCCTGTTATACTGTGAGTTTAGATTTTGTATTTTTTCAACAAATTGCTAATCTGTTAGCATTGCAGGAGCCCAAATCTTCCGCAAACAGGTTGGCAACCTGTTCTACGAAGTCTTTGCGCACTGGCTTTGCGGGTCGCGGACAGAAGTGTCCGCATCACGGAGGAGGAATCAGACTTCGCTGCATTCCGGGGGCATTGGAATGGTTGCAGGACAGGTTACCGATCATTCTAGGTAAAATCAGTTTCGCTCAAGGGTCCCTCACCCTGTCCTTCTTGCTCGTACATTTCGCGAATCGCCGGCAGGTATTTGTAGATCAGGCTGTGATCTTCGACCCCGAAGACCTGCGACGGCGACGGCATGGATTCGAGATCGGAGTTGCGCGTGGCGGCAATATCAGCACGAACATCGTCCGCCAGCATTTCGATTTGAAACCGGGTGAACTCCTCCTCGGTCAATTCCTCTTCCCCGATGATCGATTCAAACATTCCCCGGGTCTGCTGCAGTTCCCCGTCCTCACCGAAGTGATAGAGATTCCCGCAATGTTCGTAGCCCTTCGGCGGAATCCTCGCCACAATATCCTTGTTATAGACAAACCGGAAATACTGGTCGGCAAAGTGTTTTTTGAAATAATTCACAAACGCCTGATTGCCTACTTTCGGTTGACCATAGGTATAGATTCCGCCCACCAGATCAGCCCGGTATTTCTTCGCAATTCTCGCCGCCGTCAAAATACAGAGAGCCCCGCCCAAACTGTGTCCGGCCAGATAGATCTTTTTATTATCCCGGTAGGCGGAATCGATGGCTGGTCCCACGACCGTTTTCCAGACATGGTTGAGTGCCTCGTGGAAACCGGAGTGAACTTTCCCGGGGTATTCGAACCACGAACGAATCTGCCGGGTTTTAAAATTGTACACCCAGTCAGCTCTGCCTTTGGTGCCGCGAAAGGTGAGAATCAGGGCCTTTTCCTTTTCCACGAGGACGCCCTCCGTAGTTGCGACAGCGAAGGGTTGCACCTCGATGGCATCGGGCAGAGCCATGCAAAATTCACTTTTTACCTGTTCCTGATCCTCGTGATAGGCCAGATAACTGGCGTGAGCGAGGCAATATGCTGCTTTCCAGGAAAATTTTTCGTCCTGAAACGTTGAAGAATCGAATATCATGCCGTTACTGACTGAATTTTCCCCAAATGAAGATGCTGAGGAGCAAACCGCAACGAAAAACAGGACTGTTCGTGAAAGTTAAATAATGCTACCCTTTGCACCGGCAGACAGAGATTTGTTATGGATCAGATTAATGAACTGAAAAGACTCCGCGACGATGCGAAAGTTCGCCTCGATTCAGCCAAGCGCGCCCTTGCCCACAGCAAAGACGGCAAGCTGGCCGACACTCTCGCGGCGCTGATCGACGACCTCGAAAACTCCCCTGTGCCCCCGCCCCCGCCCCGGTTTGATGAAACCGACGAGACACTGGACGAATTGATCATCCGGCTCGAATTTCCCGAAGGCATTCCGGCACAAAAAGAGCCCGTTTCCTACCTGGAGGAAGACACCACTCTCGAAGTCTTTCTGCAAAGACTGGATGCGATGACTACCGACTAAACAGGGTACAATCGCGGACTGTACCCTGTTGAATGTCGCCGGACAGTCGACTCAGGTCGCCACCAGAACATTTGGCATGTGCTGCCACGCATGGTGGTTGTTGAATCCATAGCTAAACAGCGTTGCCGGTTTAGACACCATCCGAAATCACACAGACAGGTTACCGGCTCCACACCGTCTGTAGATGTCTTCTATGAATTCTCATTCATCCCGCTGGCAGAATTGCCTCCTTGTCGCCGGTATTTTGCTGGTGGCTTTGAATCTGCGACCGGCGGTAACGTCGATTTCGCCTCTGGCGGAAAGGATGCGTCTCGACGGTCTGAGCCGGGAAACGATCGGCAGCATGACGACGATCCCTCTGCTGCTTTTTGGTCTGGTCGGACTGTGGGCCGGTTGGCTGGGCAGTCGGTTCGGCCTGGCCCGGTCTCTCGGAGCGGGTTTGCTGGTTTTGGGCCTCGGATGCTTTGTGCGGTCAGTTTCCGGGGGCGACGTCATATGGCTGCGCCTCGGCGGCACTGTGTTGATCGGCACCGGAATCGCCATGGGCAATGTGCTGCTGCCCGGGTTGGTGAAAAGCCGGTTTCCCCATCATATCGGACCGATGACCAGCCTTTACTCGACCGGGATGAATCTGGGAGCTGCCTTCGGTTTTGCGGCGGCGGTGCCGTTGGCCAATCACCTGGCTGGCGGATGGAATGCCTCACTCGCTTCATGGGGTGTCTTTGCAGCCGTTACACTGTGTCTGTGGATTCCGCAGATGCTGCCCCCGCCTGCCCGCCATTCCGGAGCCCGGCCTCTGAGCGGAATTTTGCAGCTTGTCCGCCAACGTCGCGCCTGGCAGGTAGCCATTTTTATGGGCCTCCAGTCTGCCGTGTTCTATTCCTCGGTATCGTGGCTGCCGACGATCTTACAATACCGGGGCCTGTCCGAAACAACCGCTGCCGGATGGGTTACCGCCCTACAGATTTCAGGATGTGTCGCCAGCCTCGTGGTTCCCACTTTGGCGGGGAGATGTGAATCGCAATCGATCTGGATTTTGGTATGTCTGCTGGGAAATGCGATCAGTATTCCGTGCATTCTCTACTTACCAACGGCATATGCAGGAGTGGCGGTGATCACTCTGGGACTGGGAGTAAATTCATCCTTCGGCCTGGCGCTTCTGTTGATTGCTCTGCGAAGTAAAGATGCCGGAACGGCGGCGAGTCTTTCATCCATGGCTCAGGCGGTGGGCTATCTGTTGGCAGCGCCCGGACCATGGATCGTGGGCTGGTTGAGCGAAACGACAGGCGGCTGGCCGGTAGCTATGGGCGCGGTTGTTGCCATTGCTTTAGCGGCGGCTGTTACCGGTTGGTTTGCGGGACGCCCAGGGGAGATGCGGCTTATGGAATCTGCAAACTGACCCGAATGGAATCAAACACCAGATCGATCCGCTTTCCCTGCCTTTCGATAGCGGAGAGTTGTGCTCCTTCGAGACCGATTAATTCCTCTGCCGGTGTGGACTCCCCTGTTCCGGTAACAACTTCGTTCGATGAAACCGAAAGTAGACAGGAAGTAAACGTCCACGGAGGCGGAATGACCCACGTGCTCTCCCAACCCGACTCTTCGTTACGAAGTGAGATCAATAACGCACCGCTCAACCTCTGAATTGACGCTCTCGAAACACCGGACCCGATTGCGTGGGGATCTATCGATCCACTATATAATTCGCCAGTTCCGATTGCCATAGTTTCAAGTTGGCGAGTGATGAATCCAGTTCGTACGCCCCGCCGAACTCCGCATTCTCTACCACACCAAACAGGGCATAGTCCGCATAGACCGGCGCGTCTCCGAAAAGATACGGCACCGTGCCGAGGCGGGTCTCGTAGGGAGCCAGGGCTGTTTCCAGTACTTCGGCGAGCCCGGCGGCATGCTTTTTCCATTCCTCCACGCAACCTCGACCAAAACTGCGCTCCTTGTGACGAATCACCATGTAGCGCTCGCCGATGTCTTTGATCCCCTCCACAAAAAGAGGATCACTAAGTTTAAAGCCCATCCCTTCCAATGTGTTTTCGATGTGCTCGATAATGAGTTCGTGAAGCCCGGCACAATCCGCCGGAAACAGGGTACCCTCGCAATATTCCGAATCGAGAAAGTGGGCGACGGCCAGAGGATCCTCCGGCGTCTCGTAGATGATGCGCCCGTCAGTCTCGATAACCGGCACCTGATAGTAGGTTCCGTCCGTCAGGTTGATCAGCTCTCTCCGGTCCCAGGCCGGTATAGCATTAACTGTGTAGGAAATCTTATAAGCTTCGAGGACGCGCCGCACCGGAATACAGTACGGGCTGTGGCGCATTTCATGTAATAGTAGTTTCATGGCATTGTGTAGTTAATCCAAAGCGGCAAAGGCTCGATCCAGATCCGCGCACAGGTCGGCAGGATCTTCGATACCGACCGATAGACGGAAGATCGCATCACCTGCGAATGCACGGTAACCGGCCTCCTGTTTCTCCGTCAGCGCGAAAGATGTTTTCAGTATATCTTCTGTAGGGATGTTAAAGATGAGCGAGCGATGATGCCCCAGCGAAACCGCATAGTGAATCAGCCGGAGATGTTCGGCAAAAATGCGCGGCAGTTCGGCGTGGCGTTCTGCCTGAAAGGTGAGCATACCTGAGAAATTTTTCATTTGCCGTTTCGCGAGATTAAATTGCGGATGGGTTTCAAACCCCGGATAGATGACTCTTTTCACCAGCGGATGACCTTCGAGATATTTTCCCACTTCGATCGCGGCAGCCTCATGCGCCTTCATCCGGATTGGCAGTGTCGCCAGACCACGGAGAATCAACCACGCATTAAAAGGACTGATCACCCCGCCCATGCGGATGCCCGCTTTTCGCCTAATCTCAGCGATATCTTCCGCCGGCCCGAGCAGCGCTCCGCCGACGGCATCCCCGTGGCCGCCAAAATACTTAGTCAGGGAGTGAATCACAAAATCAGCGCCCAGCTCGACGGGTTGAGTAGCCACCGGAGTGGCAAAAGTGGAGTCAATCGCCAGTCGGGCTCCGGCTTCGTGAGCCAGCCCGGCAACAGCTGCGATATCGGTTAGTCGCAATATCGGATTGCAGGGCGATTCTATATAGACAAGCCGGGTATCATCGGTAAATGCCTCCCGGACCGCATCGATATCGGACGTGTCGATCCGCGTCACTTTGATACCCAACTCCGCCAGTAAATCATTCGCTGTTTCGGAAACCGCCGCATAAACCACATCTCCGAGAATGAGATGATCCCCCGGCCGGAGACAGTGGAAAAACAAGGCATTGACCGCCGCCATTCCGGACGCAAATGCCATCGCTGCTTCCGCGACCTCCAGCGCGGCCAGTTTCTCCTCCAGTTGCACCACCGTGGGATTACTCCAGCGAGTGTAAAAGAATTCATCCCCGTGCTCGCCTTCGGCGGAAAACGCCGCATCAGGATCCGCCAGAAAAGTGGAAGACATCACCAGGTTGGGAGAGGAGGCTCTTGTCGCCGGATCCGGATTTTCCCCGGCATGAACCGCCCGGGTCTGCAGCCCGCAGGATAAAATGCTTTCAGAGTGACCTTCTTTCATCAAATCAAAACTCATCGATAAATCATGTATTTCAAATACACTTTTAAGGCAGGCGCGTCATGAATCGCAGCGCAAGCGCGCCTGACTCAGATCTTCCGGTGGCGCGAATCGTGTAAAAATTGCTCTCGCAGGCGAAACGGGAAAACCATATCGGTATGCATCTAACATTCAGCCACAACGATCATGATATCCCGCTGCGCAATTTTTCTGTCCGTTCTGTTTTTGTTCGTTTCCTGCCTCAAAGCCGAACCCTTCCTTATTGAAAACGGAGTCCCCAAAGCGACTATCATCATTTCCAAAACGCCGGAGCGAATGCAGCGACTCGCCGCAGGGGAATTCCGGATGCAGATCGAAAAAATCAGCGGAGCGCGTTTGCCGATCTCTACTCAACCACCCACCGACGGGGTGAAAATCTATATCGGTGCAAGCGAACATAACCCGGTTGATATCGCAGGACTCGAAGCAGGTGCCTACCGGATCAAAACCGGCCCGGACTGGATTGCGTTTATCGGTGACGATACCGATTTTGTTCCGCCTGAACCTTTTGCAAAAAACAACGGTGATATCCCGCGAGCGACCGCTGAGTGGCATAAAATCGTAGGCGCTCCCTACGGCATGCCGTCGCGCGGCCTGTACAAAAACCGGCTGCGTCTTCCGGCCACCACCGGCAGACCGGATGGTGAGATACCGGAGAAAAACGAGAGGTTTGATATATGGGGACTGGACGAGCGCGGCAGCTTCAACGCGGTTTGCGGCTACCTGCGAAAGCTGGGGGCACGCTGGTACCTCCCCGGCGAGTTGGGCGAAGTGCTGCCGGAGATGACGTCAATCCCACTACCGAAAATCGACGAAACGGTGATCCCCGATTTCCCTCTGCGTCAGTTTAATTTCCGGTTCAGCAACAGTGGCTATGATACTTCGATGTGGGCCATGCATCTGGGGATCCGAAACGATAATACCTATCAGGTGGCTCACGGAATGGCGGGCATGACCAACAACGAAGCGGTATTCGAAAAGCACCCCGAATGGTTTGCTCTATACGGCGGAAAACGTGATTTCCGGCCCGGACACTCCAAATGCCAGCTCTGCTATTCCGATGAGGGGCTGTTTACCGAGACGGTGAGTTATGTGCGAACCATGCTCGATAACTACCCTTTTAAAAGTGTATCCGTGATGCCGCCGGACGGCTATACCGCGATCTGTCAGTGCGACAAATGCAAAGGCAAAGATTCGCCGGAACGCCATGAAAGAGGGCGGCTGAGCAATCACGTCTGGGGTTTTGTGAATCGTGTCGCCAAAGAGGTCGCCAAAACCCATCCCGATGCCAAAGTGCTCAATGCCGCCTACGGAGTCTACACTTTGCCGCCGGACAATATAGAGAAACTGGAGCCGAATGTGTTGGTTTGTATTGTGGGTGGTCGCCGCCCGATCAATAAAGCAGGAATCAAAGGAGAAGGCGAAGCGGCCCCGGCACGACTTCGGGAAGGTTGGTCGAAAATGACAGACAACCCGATCATTTTCTTTGAGAACTATCCTTTCACCGACCGGGGGTGGTATCTTCCAACCTTCGCTCCGAAATCCCTGATTGATACGGTCAATGCGACCAAAGGCATTTCTATGGGAGAAGATATCTGGCTGTCAGCGGGGCGGAATTTTGATACCAACGGAATCGGATTTAATCACTTCCTTGTCTACTTCACGGCGCGGAACTACTGGACCGGGAAAGAGGGAGGACAAGGGATGTTCGACGAATACTGCCGCCTGTTCTACGGCCCGGCCGAAAGAGAAATGCATACGTTCTTTACCTATTGCGAGGAGAACTGGAAAGATATGGAAACTGATCAGGAAACCACCCGTTCCGCCCTCGACCTTTTCGAAAAAGCCAAAGCAAAGGTAGATCCTTCCGGTATCTATGGAAAACGAATTGCTCTGATCGACGAGTATCTCAAAGGTCTCCGGATGAAATCGACCCAACTCAGCCAGAAACGCGGACCGGTCCCTTCGGTTCGACTCATCGGCGCTGCGGAAGATATCGTAATCGACGGCAAATTTGATGAAACCTATTGGCAAAAGTGCCCCGTCTCTGCAACCGGCCGGTTGTATGAGCTGGAAACCGGACAGCGGCCTACATTCGAAACTACATTCAAGAGCGGATGGCAGGGAACCAATCTTTACTTCGCAATCCGTTGCAACGAAAAACCCGGAGAGCCGCCTGTCGATACAGCGACGCAGGAAGATGATACCGCTCTCTGGAAAGGCGATGCGATCGAGCTGCAAATTGCAACCGAAACACACTCTTACTACCAAATCGCGATCAGTCCCGATGGCGATGTCGTCGATCTCGACCGGGGAACGGAAAAACGCGGCACCCTCCGCTGGAGTTCAAAGGCGGAAGTGGCTACTCAAATCGAGGATGATCACTGGAATCTGGAGATCCGCATACCTGTAACTTCCGATGAAAACGATCCCTTCCATCAGGTCATTGGCCGGAAACCGATCCAAAGTCTGCCATGGCATATCAATATTTGCCGGCAACGCATTCGGGATAACGGTCAGGAACACAGTGCTCTTTCACCGACAGGTACCAGGTCATTTCACGAACCGATGAAGTTTGCTCACTTTTATGACGGCAGATCCCACAAGTTCGAAGCCGACCCGGAAGTGACCGACTTCGTGATCGAATTTCGCAAAGCCAGTCGGACCCGCAAGGCCGAAGACTTCCTCGCTCTCGCCGAGATGGAGAAAATTACCGATCTGCAGAAATCCACTGCCCTCGAGATGGCCGCTTTATATAGTAGAGATAAGGCAGGGCCCATTGTTGAAAAAATCCCGCTGGAGCCGGTTAGAAAAGCAGCGCAAATGCAATTCCTCCTGATTCAGCGAAAAGCGCCTGAACTCATCGATCTATTTGGAGAGGAAGATTTCTCTACCTGGCCGTTCTGGAAACGCGGCGACGGATACCGCCTCCGGGGGCGCGCGTGGTTTATCACAAAAAACGGAGAGCGGGCCGAAGCCGATCTCAGTGCCGCGCTATCCTGGCTCAGCGAAGCGAAGGTCCGGGACTCCGTCCTCCTCACCCTCGGCCAAAATCGCGAAAACATCCTCGGCAATGATGAAAAAGCGCTCGAAGCCTACGATACTATCATAGCCGGCGATGAGCGTATCGGCAGTTCCGACCAACTCGGTGCCCTGCAGGGCCTCGCCCGAATCTATACACGACGCGGCGACTATGCCAAAGCTCTCGAAACCCTGAACCGCGCCAACCCCGAAAAACTACAGGGAACCTGGAAGAAGAACATCGAAAAATCGATTAAAGCTGTGAACGAAGCAAAACGTGCAGCTTTGTGACAGGTGCGCTGTCGGTATGCAGGACACAATATTGTGTCGCGGACACTTCTGTCCGCAGCCTACTGAATCAAATGCGAACAGGAGTGCTCGCAGCACGCATTCCACCCAAACTCCGCGCCTCACAATCAGTATAACCGCCACGGTTGCGTAGCCAAATCCCGTCACTACGGCAAAAAGATTGATCGACTATATTCTCTCCGACACTGAACCTTGTTCTCTGAATATGAAAGTAAAGCGCATTCCAATGAAGCTGTTGCCGGTAGCTCTATCCGTTCTGTTTGTCTCTTTTTCTGTAGCGGAGCCGCTGGATATCGGATCGCGATGGGAGTTGTTTGTTGATGAATATTTGATTGCTTCAAAAAAGAATGTTGAACTGCGACTACACAAACCCGAGCGCCGGGAAATTGTGCTTGTTACCGACAAGCCGTGGGAGGGTCCAACCTGTGCCTACTTCTCTGTCGTTCAGGACGGCAGTGATGTACGTCTGTATTACCGCGGCGGAGGCGGCGGTTCCGACCATTCCGCCAGCCAACTCACCTGTGTCGCCGAGAGTCGTGACGGTATCCATTTCACGCGCCCGAAGCTGGGAATTATCGAAGTAAATGGTTCCAAAGAAAATAATGTAGTTTGGAAAGGAGTTGAATCTCATAACTTTGCCCCGTTTATCGATACCAATCCGGATGCAAAACCGGAAAAACGATACAAAGCCCTCGGAGGTGTAACGGCTCCAGGCAAAAACTGGCAATATGGAGAAACGGCAGGAGGACTGTATGCGTTTGCTTCGGCCGACGGGATTCACTGGGATAAAATCAGGCAGGAGCCGGTGATCACGAAAGGGGCTTTTGATTCCCAGAACCTCGCCTTTTACGATACGACACGGAGTCGCTACGCCTGCTTCAGCCGGATATTTACGCCGGAGAACAGCTTGCGGGCGATACAGAGCAGCCATTCACCGGACTTTTTGACCTGGAGCGAAGGCATCGCCCACAAGTATGGCGAGGGCGTTCCGATGGAGCATTTCTATACTTCCGCAACAGTCCCCTGCCCAACCGCTCCGCATCTGTTTCTTTCGTTTCCGAAGCGGTTTAAACCGGCGCGAAAAAAGGTTCCGGAGCATCCGGTAAATGGTGTATCCGATGCCATCTTCATGACCAGCCGGAATGGAGTGAACTGGGACCGGCCTTTTCTTGAGGCGTGGGTTCGGCCCGGTCCGGATCTGAAAAACTGGACGGACCGCAGCAATATGACCGCCTGCGGAATCTACGACGGCGGTGAAGGAGAGTGGTCTCTCTACATCAGCGAGCACTACCGGCACCCGGATAACCGGATTCGCCGACTCACGGTCCGGCAGCAGGGATTCGCTTCCGTTCATGCCGGAGGATCCCGGGGGGAATTTACGACTCATCCGATCAAATTCGATGGGGATTCTCTGATATTGAACTACGCCACTTCAGCGGCGGGTTTTGTTCAAATCGAGATTCAGGATGAAGCCGGAAAACCCGTCCCCGGATATGCTTTGGATGACATGCCTGAGTTGTTCGGCGATGAGTTGGACGCCACGGTAAAATGGAACTCAGGCACCGATCTCAGCCAGCTGCGCGGGAAGACAATTCGCCTGCGGGTGCGAATGGATGATGCCGATCTCTATGCATTGCAGTTCCGTTAGGCTGACTTCTATTTCGGTAACTTTCCGCATTTCATCAGTTTTTTCTTTCCCATTACCCTTTTTTCACCGATTTTTACAAGTTGAGCGCGATTGGTGCGTTACTGCTTAAATCTTAATTCGGTATGTCCCGCTTGATCATCAACGTAGAAAATGAATATCCTCGATTCCATCAGTTGTTGATCGGTAAAACCACCTTCGGTAGAAGCAAAGATAACGATATCGTTGTAAGGCCCTCGTCAGTATCAGCTTTCCACGCTGAGATTTTAAAAGGTGACGATGGCGTGGTCCGAATTGAAGATCTAAAAAGCCAAAACGGCACCTACGTAAACGGCGAAAAGATCAAAAAAGCGGTGTTAAAAGACGGCGACAATATCAAGATGGGCGCGATCCGCCTGGTATTCGAAGCCCCGCAGGATGATACTCAGGGGGTAAAAAGCCTGATGCGTAAGAGTGAGATCGAGCGAAACAACCTCAAGCTTATCGAGAATGACACCCGGATGGCGAGGTTCGAGATGGAAAAGGCCTTCAAGCAGAAAAAAGAGCTTGGCGGGGAACTGGAGCATCTCATAAAAAAACTGGAAACAGCAAAGGAGGAACTCAGGAAAAACCGGAAAGAATCCGGGGAGCTGGAAAAAGTCATTGCCGAAGCGCGGGATTTCGAAAAGAAAGCCGACCAGCTGGAGATCGAATATAACACCCGGAAAGATGCCTGTGAGGAACTGAGCCGGAAAATTGTCGCCGGCGAAAAACTCTACGGCGAGCTGGACCTCGATAACTCGATCAAACAGAAAGAAAAACTGACTAAAGAAATCGCCGAATTATCCGCTGATATCGAAAAGAAAAAGGCGGATTTTCAGGAAAAAATCAAAAAGTCCGAGGCTGAACTGGAAGAGAACCGCCGAAAATCGAAACAGGCGGAAGCGATTTTTCACGAAGCAAAAATGGTCGAGACGGGAATAGGCGATAAGAAAGCTGAACTGGAAAAACGAAATAAAGACTGCGAGGAACTCGAAAACAAAATCGCCGACAGAAAGAAGTCTCTGGAAGACTATCGAACCAAAATCACCGACGCAATTGCAGAATCCGAAAAGCTGGCCGGAATGATCGGCAGGAAGGAAAAGACGGTTGCAGAACTCGACAGGAAAGTAGCCGGTAGCGAAGAACAAATCCGCTCCGCCGGAAGTAAGCTTTCCGAGGTGGAAGCGAAGATCGAAGCAGGTCGCAGCGAAGTAGAGAAATCGCTGAAAGTAAAGAATTCTCTGGATAGTGAAAGCCTGTCATTGAACCGAATCGTCAGTGACAAATCTATAGTTCTTCAACGTCTCAAAGATCGAATTTCCACCCGGGGAACGGTTGAATCCGCCTGCCCGCCTGTGCGCCTTGTCAATCCCGGCATGAGTTCTCTGGTTCACTACTTCCACCACGGCGCGGGAATGCCGGGAGAGGAAAAATTCGAGCCGGTCGGACCGCACGCTCTCGCCGCCTGCACCCGCGGCAGTATGCACCGGGATGCGGATTCAATTTTATCGGAGGGTGATCCGGTTATCCTGCTGCTCACCGGAGATACAGAAAAGGACCGACAGAACATCGCATCGGTCGCGCCGGGAAGTATGCTTCTGGTTTGTCCCGCGGAAGGGCAGTTTCGGCAGGGCTTTGATATGTCCCTGCTTGCCGACGGCGTTTCCGGTATTGTGTGTACCGATAATGCTACGGCGCGGTTTCTGAAACAGAGCGAATCCAATCTTCCCTTTCTGCATATCGCGGTGCCGTGTCCGGTCGATTTCCCGGACTGGGATTTTTCGCAGCCGACATCAGAGGGAACGGGCGGTGTTTTTGTCAGTGGCGACGGCTTTGATCCCAACTCCCCCGTCCATGGCAAACGGTTGGAACTGATAGAGAAATTTGCCAAACAAACCCGTTCCTTTGTGACTCTGTTCGCCGAAGACAGGGACCGCCTCAGAGGGCTAAGCATCCCGGGCGAATTGGTCAGGAAACCGGAGTTTTCCAGTAGCTACACGGACTACCTGAAACTGGTCGGCAAACACCGGTTCGTATCCGGCTTCGGAAAGAACTTTGCCGGTGCGGATATTATCGGAGATGCGGTTCTGACACGGACCGTATTTATCGGGGCTGATGCGGAGGATACCGTAGAGCAACTCCTGTTTCCCGACTGCTCCATTGCCGCAGGCAACATCGACAAAGCCCTGGAAGACACGCTGAAGTTGCATTCGGACCGGAATGCCTGGCTGGAGTCGATGGAACGTTCACAGAGCATGGCAGCCCAACTCATCTCATTCGAAAGCGTAAGCGATCAGCTGGCCGGCTTTATTCAATCCCTTCCCGCGAAGTAGAGATTTACCACCCCGGAAATCCTTCGGCGAAGATCACGTGGGTAACGCCTACCGGAGCGGGAATTTCACAGTTCTCCCACGATTTCCCCCGATCGGTGGAAACCTGGAATTCCTCCGTATATTCCCAGTAGTTTTTGAAGGCGTAGTATAGATCCGGGCGGACCAGTGATACGATTCCGGGAAAGGTGGCACCCTCGATCTTTTGCCACTTTTGCCCGTCGCTTGATTCCCAACCCTGACCTTTGCGATCATTTGCGACATACCTTTTGCCGTCGTGCTCCAACCTCATATATTTCGATACCGGGGCTTCCGGCGGGGTGACATCGGTCCAGTTTACCGCATCTTCCGAATAGTGAAGAGTGTTGTCGCCTTTCACGACGAAGCCTTTGCCGTCGGTTTCTATATAGAGACGGGACTGAGGTTCGATTCGCTTAGCGAAGGTCCAGTTCTCGAAATCCTTCGTTGAAACGATAAAGCCATTATCTCCCGACCCAGTGAATATTCCGTTGGCCAACCGCCAACTTCTGATATTCGATTTCACCGGTTTTTCGAGCCCGAGTTCCTGCGCTTCAGCCGCGAGATGGTCGCGCTGTTTCGCATCGCCGACCTGAATCCACTCCAGCCCGTCCCGGGATTTGGCAACCCGTCCGCTCTCTCCGAAAGCAAAGAAATGTCCGTCGGTAAAAATTACTCCGCTGAGGACTCCGATATTAAACTCGTTTTTGTGCCAGGCAATACCATCGGAAGTGGTAAGAATGTTCGACTTCGAAAACCCACCGACAGCGACACAGACGCTGTTTCCTGTAGCTATGGATTTCAGGTCGTTTTGATCGTGCCCCGGTTTCCCGGCGTTTTCTACATTGGTCCAAACCCGCCCGTCGAGCGAAGACAAGCGGTGCAGTCCATTACCGATTGCGATATAGATCCCCTGTCCGTTTCCTCCGGATTTGGATTGCTGTCTGCTCAGCCAGTCCCGGTCTTCCTGGCTGAGAGTTGCTATATCGATTTGGAATTCCCTACCCTCTTTTCGAATCGTTACCTGGCCGTCGGATTGCGAGATGTATTCCGCCCGAATCGTGACGTCACCTTTGGTCCAGTCACGAACTTCTGCGACAGCCTGTGTAGCAGTGAAAACGATAGAAAATGCGAGCAGAGTGAGTAGAGATTTCATGAGTGTGAAAACTGTATTGTACCCTGTTGAATGTCAGATTGTACCCTGTTGAATGTCAGATTGTACCCTGTTGAATGTCAGATTGTACCCTGTTGAATGCGGAACTGTACCCTGTTAGATGGTTCGCCTTGCCCTCGGTCGTGGCTGGGCAGTGGCGGTCGCCTGGCTGGGTGTAGTAACAGGTCGCTGGGTCCTCGGCTGAAGTGGTTCTGTTTTATCGAACCCTTTTTCGGCCTGCAGAGTGATCCGCTGGGTTCCGGGGCGGAGCGGCTCCTGGATCTTGACCTCTTCCGGCGTGACGGACCGGGGCTCAGGGCTGACGGCTTCGAGAGCCCGCGCCTGGTTGAGATCTTGCTCAAACTCAGCGGCAAACAGACCCATCTGGTAGTCGATGAGGAATGCTTTGGCCGCTTTGGCGATAAAATCGATTTCGTCGTTGAGAGAATGAAATACCACGAGGCGGTAGGATTCGTCGATAACCACCACGATGTTGCCGCCGTCATACCCGAACGCGAGCTGGTCGACCCGGCGGTTTTCTTTTTTGAAGTAAAAGCCGATATCATCGAGGACGGTGACGACGTGATTGACCCGGTCCTGCTGGAACGGAACGTCGGAGTAAATGACCGAATCCTCTCTCGACAGAATGACTCCGAATACGGATCCTGCCGACTTGAGACCGCCGAGACTTGATTGGATTGTCTCCACCTTCACCCCTTAACGCCCTCCATGTATTCGTTGAGACCCACGGTAAATTCCCGCATGGAAACCCGGCGGTTTTGGATGGCTCCCACTACCTGGGGATTGGCCGGATCCGAGCTTTGATCAAAACGAAACCCGGAGGTTTCATCGCCATCATACATATACGCATAGGAAACCGCGTTCATTTCCAACCGTTCACCGACGAGCAGCGCGCATTCCTGGAGCACCATGAGAAGCTCGGCAAATTTTTCGGTATCCTGGACACCTGTTTTGCCGTGAGCACTGCCTCCGGAAGCCCGGAAATAGCGCGGGATTTTGTTTAATAATGCGGTTTGGAGCTCTGCCTCAATGTTTTCCTGACTCATACCAAAGTTATCCGGGGGAACCTGGAGAAGATGCCAGAAACGGGAGGCATTGTCGACTCATAATCGCAATTTCCGGTTTAGAGATATTCCTGATACAGCGGCTTGATAATAAGCTCAGGCACCACCACATGGGGTGGCAGTTGAGCGATCGCCACGACCATAGCGCCGATGTCTTCCGGGTGAACCATCTTTGCTTTCACGTCAGCAGGGACTTCCACCGGCCGGTCATCCAGGAGCGGAGTGTTCGCTTCGCCCGGATAAATGTTAGTGATCCGAATACCGTTTTCCGCTTCCTCGGTTCCGATTTCGGTGCCGAGAGCTGTGGTGGCGAATTTTGAAGCGGCGTAGGCGGGACCGGCGAGCGGCAGGGCGCGTTTGCCGGCGATGGAGGATACATTGAAAATCAGCCCGTCTTTTCGCTCTCTCATTCCGGGGAGTACGGCGTGGAGGATGTTGAAAAAACCCGTGGTGTTCACCGCCATGACTTTGTCGAAATCCTCGGGATCGAGATCGATCATTTTTCGTTTGGCGATGTTGATCCCGGCGCTGTTGATCAGGAAATCGACCGGACCAAGCCCGGCCGTCGTTTTTTCGATCAATTCCCGGGCAGCGGCGCGGTCGGATATATCGCAGGCGATGACGAGTGGCGGATTGTCCGGGAAAGTTGCAGCAGCGTGCTCGAGTTTTTTCCCGTTTCGGCCTGCGATCACAACGCGACAACCCTCTGCCGCGAGAGCTTTTGCAATTCCGAGTCCGATTCCACTGCCACCGCCGGTGACCACTGCAATTTTGCCTGAAAGGTTCATGGAGTTCCCTTCGGAGATATTCGGCGCCCCGTCAATCCGGAATCCGGTGCTTAGTGATTTGATATGTCAGGACGCAGTTGAGCCCGGAGATTGGTACAATGAAAGACGGAATAGGTCATCATTCCGGAGCCGAACTTCACTTCGATGCTTTTGATAAATTCCACTTTTTCGAAAGCATTTTCCACGAGAGGGCCGGCTTCTGTACCGGTTCCCCGGGTAACATAAAAAGCATTTTGCCCTTTTTTGCCGTCCTCCCAGGGCCCGGGCCAAACTTCATATTGTGATTCGATCCGGGATCCGGCGAGGCGATAAACTTCCGGATGATCAGGGAGCTCGAATCCCAACCAGGCAGCCTGATAACGGTGACCGGAGGCAATGATAAAGTCATCTTCCCAGCCCGGCACGGTCTGACGAATTTCGTGGACCGCTTTGCCGAGTCGACCGCTCCCAATCATACGGCGGTTTGGATCAGCGGTGTTTCCCTCATTTCCCGTCAACGCAAAAACGACCGGTCCGAAGTAGAAAAACGCACAGAGCGCGAAACCCAACCCGAGCCCGATTCGCCAAAGGACATCGCGGGATTTATCGGAAACCGGATACCAGTCGACGGCTTTGGAAAACCAGGCGGCGACCATTGGGATTCCGGCCAGATAGAGGACAGCAGGCCAGTTCGGCTGAATTTTCTGGAAAAATGCAGCTACGAGGATCAACAGAAGAGGCGCACCGCAGAAGATGATCAGAAACCGGTATTCCGGCGCGAGGTTCCATCTTTTGGTAAAAAACGGAAGTACGGTGAGCATGAAAATGAGCACCGCAATTACCGGGGAAAGTGCGCCGAGCTGGCTGAGGAAAAATTCCAGAAAGGTCTCAACCCGCTCATACAAAGTCTCCCAGAGGGACGGCTCGGCATGAGCGCCGATGTGGCTGCTCATGTGATTGAAAGTGATCCAGCCGTTCTGTGAATTCCAGTACAACAGGGGCAGCCAGCCGATGAAAGAACCGATCAAAGCCAGCCAGATACCGGGCTTTTTGAGGAGAGGCCGGGTTTCTGCGCCGGTGGCGAGAAAGGCCAATGCGAGGGGCGGGAAAAACAACATCATCTGCTTGCTCAGATGGCCCGCCGTGAGGCAGACAAACAGCAGGAAAAGGGACAAGCCCGGTTGTTCGCCAGTGGCAAATTTCCAGAGAAACCAAAGCGAAAGCGACCACGCGAGAACCAGGGGTGCATCGATGGTGAGTACAAAATTCAAGAGGCAGTTGCCCGGCACCGCCAGCGCCAGAAGGACAGCGAAAAATCCGGTTCGTGCATCGAAAAGCTTTCGGGTCAGCAACCAGGTCATGATCAGCGACAAGGTGCCGAAAAGAATCGCCGTGAACCGGACGGCAAAGAGATTTCCACCGATCCACTCGACCAGCGCGTAGATCCACGCGATCATCGCCGGCTTTGAGTAGTAACCGAGAGCGGGGCGCCGCCCCCAGTCCCAGTAGTAGGCCTCATCCCCGGCGAGGTGCACCGGATAAAAAAGGGAATACAGTACCCGGAAAAGGAACGCTCCCGCAATGAAGAGGATCGCTTTCCGGTGCCAGGAAGTTGCAGAATTTATCGCGCTCAAAAGAAAACCGACTTTACCGGATCGTACTGTAGAGGCGACCGAAAATATGGGAAAAAACGGAACTACAATTCATCGTCCGATGAAGGAGCCAAACGAAACAGCCGCAGCGCGGATTTTTCGGGTAAGCCCGCATCAATGATCTGTTTGGCGGCCAGTTTGTTGTCGTATTCGGTTCGGCGGAACTCCACGGTTCGCTCATCCGGATCCCATAACACCCAGGTGGCACGCCAGTCATTTTTATCCCGGGATTGGCCCACGGAACCAACGGTTATCGCGGTGACTTTGTCTTCCGGCAGCCGGAAGATTTCCTTCTTTTTCTGCTTCAGCTTTTTCAGCCCGGGAAAGATCGCCAGACGGTGAATATGACCGAAAAACCCTACATTCAGCCCCCGGTTCTTCAGAATTTTTATGGAGGGAGCCGCTGATTCCTCACTGTCGATATAAGGCCAGCGGTTGGGTTCTTCGAGTCCGGCGTGGGTGATGATCGATTCCTCGTCCAGAGGGAGAAACCACGGCAAATCCCACATCCATTTCAAATCCTCTTCGGCAACACTGCGGAAAGTATGAACCACCCCGGCGACGACCGGATTGATTTCCCAACCGTCAATGAGGTTATCGATGCCCTGCTGCTGGACCATTTTCGTCATCGATTCGTGATTTCCGAACACGCTGTGACCACCGAGAGACCGAACCATCTTGACGCATTCTGCGGGTGACGCCCCGTAGCCCACTGTGTCGCCCCCGAAAACGATCAAATCCACCTTACACTTGTCCACCTCCCTGAGAACAGCCTCGAAAGCCGGGAGATTTGCGTGGATATCGGAAAGGATTGCAACCTTGGGCATAAATTCAGAACAGGATTATTTTATGGAAATTATAATTTCTATATTGAAGTAACTCATTATTTCGGGTAAGTTGGTATTTCTTCAACAATAAATCGTTCAAACTTATGCAACCACACAGAGGAACCACTGTTCTCGTATTAGGAATCCTCGGACTCGTCGCCTGTCCGATCTGCGGAATTATCGCCTGGGTCATGGGCAACAAGGATCTCGCCGCCATGGCCGCCGGGCAAATGGACCGGGAAGGCGAAGGCAACACCAAAGTGGGCAAAATTTGCGGGATAATTGCAACGATTCTCTGGATACTGGGAATGATCGCCTGGGTTCTGATGATGATTGTCAGTCTCGGAGCCGCTGCGGCTACCGGTGCTGCCTCCGGGTTGGGCACTTTATGATCCGGTTGGCGCCCACTGACCGGAAACCGAATTTCAACGGGGTGACTCCGGCTTTTGTTGCCGGTGGCACCCTTTTTGTTGTGGCGGTTCTTGCCACATTCAGCGTCAATCATCATTACCAGACGGAGTTCACCCCCTGTTTGTTCAAAATTGTTACCCACCAGCCTTGTTTTCTCTGCGGGGGAACCCGTGCCTCGATCAATCTATTGACCGGCCACCCGGTGACAGCTTTCTTTTTCAATCCGCTCGTGACCGTTCTCCTGGGTTACTCAGGGTTTTTGCTTATCCTGAAATTCGGGTTCGGAAAGAAAATTGATTGGCGCGGTCCATTTAGAAACCGGCATTTTGTCTGCAGCTTTGCCGTCGCTCTGGTGCTGATAAACTGGATCTATGTCCTCCGGACGCTGTAAACAGCAGGCCTAGAATCCTCCCGGAGGCACGGCACCCTGCATGATGGCTCTGATGCGGGCATCCGCCTGAGCTTTCTTGATTTTCTCTTCGTATTCACGCTTGGCAGCCTCCACTTTGCGCTTGTGAGCTGCTTCCTGAGCTTTCATGTCCTTAACGATCAAATCTGCAGCGCTGGTTTTCTTCGCGACCACATCGTCCCATGAATTGTAAACAATCGAACCGTCTTTTTCCTTTGGCGGAGCCTTGGTAGTTGCGCCGGAAGAGTTTGTTTTCGCCTTAAAACGATAATCCTCGGAAAGATCAGCACCGCTTGGAGCAAGAGTCCCGCCCTGGTTGACCAGAACTTCGGCGCGGCCGGGATCGACCGGCGTGGAATCCTTACGCAGTCTGGGCAGATTTGGCAGAGGCAGGTTCGGCAGCCCAAACCTTCTTTCCCTCTTCGAGGTGGGCAGCGGGGCCGTGTTAGTCTGAGTGGTCGAAGCCATTTCCGGTGCGACTTCAGGGGCCGGTGTAGAAGTTGGTGCAAGGGTAGGCACTACAGGTGTCGGGGCCGGGGTTGTCGCCGCTGTTTCAAATGCGGGAACATCAATTTCCGGTGCGGAAGCCTCGTTATCCCCCCGGTTCAAAATCTTGCCGAACAGCCTGGGCTTCTTGTTGTTACGAACTTTGACTCCATCCTGAATGTAGTAGGAAGTTTCCTCCACGTCCTCGGGTTGGCCGGATTTAAAAATTGCGCTCTCCTGCGGTGCTGAGGGGTCTGAGGAGGTCTGGTAGGGCGTGATATTCTTTTTACGGTTGAATAAACCCTGGGCATCCACTGCTGATGTGGAAGCTAGCACTACCGAAATTCCAAGGAAGATCGAACGAAGCAAATTTGAAAATTTCATGGTCAGTAAGCAAGGTCAGGTAACACGATTAGAGGCAGAAAATCAACCCTTCCCACAACCCGGACGAGTCAAAAGGGTATTTCTTAGGAAAACTTGGTTCTATTTTATTCAATTTTCTTAAATTTCAAACTCTTCAAACCTGTTTTTTGCGTTTTTGCCATTCAGAGATAAGAATTGCGAATCTTTTCAGGCGGGATTTATTCATCGCAAATGAGCGAACTACCGGAAGACGCATTCACCCCCCTGTCGGGGAAGCTGGGACAAATGATCTATGAAAATCCGGGGGCGGGAATCGAACCGCGACTGGAATTCTTTATCGAAATTGCGATGAAGCCTTTCGAGCTCGATGCGGAAGAAGTGTCCCCGATTTTGCGATTAAACGGGATCCTGGCAGATGTGAAAAAGTGGTCCGATCTCGCCGGACAGACTCTGGAATTTCCGTGGCATCCTAAACCGGGGTCGATTGATGCCGGCGTGCACCTGTTTTATGTGCAAAATCCGGCGGATGTTACCCGGTTGAATTTCGGGGAAATTTCGGGCGGTAAGATTGCGGTCACTTTTGATACGGAAGTGGATTTCGAGATCGAAGCGGATTCGGAACTTGGCCAGGTGCCGTTGTCCTTCCAATGTGACCTGGAAGTGAACCCGCTGAAAGTGGCCACCAGTATTGAAAAACAACACAACGGCGATGAAAAGGCCATTACCGATGCAGTGTCCGGCCTCGTTGATTTGAGCGCCTACGGCCCGTTGGCGAAAGTCCCTGGCGGATTCGAATTTCCGGTGACCTGAAGAGTCAATACACCGGAAGAATACCAATCTATTGTGGAATTTGAGTAGTGACCCGGATCGTTCCGAGGTCAAAAGTAACGGTGTTTGATTCCCCCGAAAAGGATACCAGATCGTCCACGTCTTTGGTGAGAATACCCTCAGGTAAATCGCTCAACGAATAAGCCGCTTCAAAAGGAACGAGTACGTTGCCATCACCCTGCGGAAGTTCCAGAGTCACCTCCAGAAAATCCATATCCTCGTTGCCCTCGTCGGTGAAATAGCCATGGGAGATTCCGGCTTCCCAACTTCCCGCCAGCGGGGTCGTCAAAGCGCAGCCCCTGTAGGTGGGTCTCCCCGAAAAATCGAGTGGCACAACAGGCATAAGCTCCTTCTTTTCCCCGCAGGCCGGAAACAGAATTATGGCGGCAAACGCCGTCGCGATGAAAAGAGCAGTCTTCATAGGTTTTCGATGTGTTCAGTAAAGCTGAATTTTCTAAAGCCGTCGGTATATTTTTATATCACTTTGGCTATACCTTCGCACAAAGCGTCCATATTCGATTTTGTCATGCCCGCTACCGAAATGCGACCGGAGCCTACGATATATATACCATATTCGTTTTTCAGTGTCGCGACTTGCTCAGGAGTCAAACCGGAGAAAGAAAACATACCGTTTTGCCGTTCAATAAAGCTGAAATCTCCCGGCACTCCTTTGTTCCGCAGAGTTTCGACAAAAAGCGTGCGCATAGCCTGAATGCGATCGCGCATTTCGGCGACTTCCTGTTCCCATTCGGCGTAAAGATCCGGATCGTTCAAAATCGAGGTCACCACCGCCGCGCCGTGGGCCGGCGGATTTGAGTAGTTGGCCCGGATGACACTTTTAATCTGACTGAACACAACCCCGGCAGTCTCCCTGTTGGCCGCCACAACAGTCAAAGCGCCAACCCGTTCATTATACAGGCCAAAGTTTTTTGAAAAGGAACTGGCGACCAGCAGTTCGGGAACCGTTTCCGTAAAGATTCGCAGCCCTGAGGCATCCCTTTCTATACCTTCGGCGAATCCCTGATAGGCAAAATCAAACAGTGGCAGCAGGCCTTTGTCTGCACAAAGGGTTGCCAACTCTCTCCATTGCTCTTCCGTCGGATCAATACCTGTCGGATTATGACAGCAACCATGGAGCAATACCAGGTCACCCGGCCGGGCTAACTGGAGTGAAGACAGCGTCGCTGAAAAATCCAGATCGTGTGTTGCAGCATTGTAGTAGTCGTAACTCACCGTTTCCAGTCCAGCCGCGGTAAAGATGTTGCCATGGTTCGCCCAGGTCGGATTGCTCATCCAGATTCTCGGTGCAGGCAGATGATTGACCGCAAATTCAGCCGCAGTTCTGAGCGCACCGGTGCCACCTGGCGACTGGGCTGTATACGCCCGCTGATTGGTAATAATTTCGCAATTCCTGCCAAACAGTAACACCTGGACGGCTTCCCCGTAGGCCGGGTCACCTTCGATGCCGAGATAACTTTTTGTAGTTTCCGAAGCTAACAAACGGGTTTCGGCCTTTTTTACCGTAGCCAGAATCGGCGTTTGTCCCTCTTCGTTTTTGTAAATCCCCACCCCCAGGTTGATTTTTCCCGGACGCGTATCCTTTTTAAATGCTTCCGTTAAGCCGAGAATAGGATCCGCCGCAGCTTCTGTGACCTTTTCAAACATCGTGTTACTGATTCAATTTAGTTTATTTTCTGTCGGTTGAGCGGAAAAAGACTCGACTGATAAAATGAGCCCGGTCCGACAGATTTTCATCACTGTAATCCACGTTCCGCTTTCCACCCTGGAAAATCCTTCGCCAGCAAATCCCGGGCATACTCTCCGAGCCACGAATAACCATTGCGCCTTTCATGGGAGATAGCGTCAAGATTCTTTTGCGGAACACCATCCCGACTACAGAAAACCGGTTGGTTGGTATCGATATCATAAAACCGCGCCCACAGAGCCGATGCCTTTTCATCGTTCACCACGCGCAGATCTTTTTCGCCGTCCCTGTTCGTGAACGACTCCAGTCGAATGCCTTTTAGTTTTGATTTTTCAAACCAGGTTACAGCGCCCTCGATCGCAGCTACCACCTCGTGCCCCGGATCCTCAATCCCCATTAAATAGCGTACGATACCTACCGATTCAGAACCACTCAAGGTGGCCAATTCATAGGAACGGGCACTGGTAGGCAAAAAGCTCACTTCGTCATGCTGTGCGCACCATACGGCCGGACGACCATCAACTTTCACCTGGCACTTCAACATACAGTCGAGCCCTTTTTCGATCGCCAGCTTGCAGTCATCCCGAACGCTATCAGTAACAAACTGGTAGGCACCGGGGCGCGTCACGATACCTCTTAACAGAGTCATCACCCCGATCATGGCACCGTCGTTAAAGGTGATGCGCCGGTAGTAACCTTTCAGATTCGGGTAGAACTGAGGCCACCCGCCGTTTTCGTATTGGGCCTCAAGCAGATAATCAACACCCTGGTTTGCCGCTTTTGAATAGCGGGGATCCTCCGTTTTCCGATACAACTTTGCCAGAAACTGTATCTCTTTGAATGTGGCTCCGTTGTCGATCGTGGCATCTTCGATTTTTTGCCTGTCTGAGATGGCGTTCTCAAGCTCCGCCTTCGTCCCCGGCACATCGTAATCGTAATTTTTCGGCCAGCCACCATTGGACCTCTGAAAGGCCAGAATCTTTTCCGCCACGGCGACATCCCTGTCATCAGCAATTGAACCCGCCGGGATTCCCGCCATAATGAAGAACAGGTAACAGAAGTTGATCAACAAGCGTGGAATCATGAAAGGACGGGCCGAAACAATGCATCAGATTTCCCGTTTGAAAAATCCAATTGAACGGTCATTCCGCCGCGTTCAGCTTTTCCTAATGAAACGGAAGTAGTCAATATCGCCGATACTTCCTGATTCCCCGGATTTGATCATGACCACCTTCATCTTATGAGTTCCGGCGGTGAGTTTCACACTTTTGTGAGTGATCATTTTCAGCGTCTGCCACCCACCTGTATCGGGCACGGTAATTTCGCCGGTCAGGTCGGTGCCATTGATTTCGATCCGGAACGTCCCGCCCTGTTTATTCGATGCGACCGGCATTTGGATGTCGTAGGTGCCGGATTCCTTCACTTCGACGGTGTAGATCAGCCACTCGCCGGATTTTGTCCAGCCAATGCCGTGACCGTTTGAAGCATCGGATCGCTTCTCAATATCCACCTGGGTTTTTTCCCGGTACGGTTCGCCTTTATTGACTTCATCGACGTCCGAGTAAGCGACGTCGGCGGCACCTTCATCCCAATGCTCCGCTTCGATCAGGCCGGGAATCGTATGAAGCCTGCCCTGGAATGGTTTTGTCGTATGGAGCCGGCCCTGGAATGGCTTTGTCTCATCACCAGAGAGCGGCTCGTGAGCCAGGGAAAAGAGCAGCAATACGAAAGCTTTCAGAGTAAAAGGCGAATTCATGCAGGGAAATTTACCGCAGGCCGACAATTTGCCAGATACGGAGACAGGCACTGCGAAAACAGATTCGCTCATCGATATGGCATCACCACGGCAGTCGGCGCAGTAATATTCCGCGATTGTACCCTGTTCAATGCCGAACTGTACAGGGTACGATCAACCGGGAGTCCCCTGCATAGCGAAGTCAGACCGCATCAATGTCGGTCGTGATATCCGGCGCGTAGATATTTATGCTCGCTACCACCTGCTTACAATCCTCCTCCGTCAGTCCAATGTCTTTGAGAGTCTCTGTGAGGTGCCTGACGTAAAGGTCAAATTCATAGCGGCTGATTCCGAGTTTGTGGTGCACCTCTCCGAGAGGACGGCCCGCATATGTCAGGGGGCCGCCGGTCGCCGCCGTGAAGAAGTGCTTCTGCATACTCATGATTTTCCCGACGTTGGCATGTTTGAAATAGGTACTCAAAACAGGGTCGGCGGTAATTCGCGGGTAAAATGCCTCGATAATCGAATCGATTGTTTTCTCTCCGCCAATTTTTTCGTAGATGGTGTCGCTGGTATTCTGGCTCATCAAATCAACCTTTGCCCGGAACAGAATGATTGCCTCGCACTGATTGTTGGGATGTCGGCACGAATTGATCATTGTCAGATCAACGGCAAAACGATAGAATCGAACGTATGGATTTTGAAAAACTGCTTCAGACCCTGATCTCGATTGATCCGCAATATCTCGTGGCGGGCAGCTGTATCGTCATCGCTCTGGGCACATTGTGGCTGGCGATGTCGTTGCCGAAAAAGATCAATTACCTCGCAAAACAGGTTCGAGAGGCGTCCAATCACATTGCTTTGGCGGATGAAGCGCGAAAAAGAGAATCCACCCTCGCATCGGTGCGGCGCTTCGAGTCCGATCCCGAAATTAGAAATGCGGTTCGCCATATCTGGAAAAAAACCAAATCACCGAACGGAACGGATTACTCTCTCCTTGGCGACGAAGATCGTTTCCAGGTCATCTCTTTTCTAAACTATCTCGACGGCGTCGCCTGCGGACTCAAGCAGGGTGTGCTCGATGATTCCCTGGCGAGAGATTATTTGCAACATGTGGTCCACAAGAGTGTATCCGGCTTGCTTCTCGGAGAATCCGGAGATACCTGGAAAGCCGGTACACCTCTGGTCGACCCGGAGCCATTTGAAAATCTGATCCTGCTGCATAAAAAATGGGGCATCGAAGAGGTTCACCCGCTTTTTAGAATGATCGGGCACGGAGTTACGAAGTAGGATTTCACCGCCTTTTCACATTCGTTTCATACTTCTCTCACTTTGGCCAACCAGAGTGAGAGCCTATGAAACAGTCTTCGAATTCCTGGTTGATCGCATTTGCCGTAGTGCTGCCTGCAATTGCGTTTCTGATTGAGTTTACCTCCGGCTTTTGCGCCAATACATTTCTCGATCCCATCCCGCGTTGGCCGCTGATTATCGCGGTGGCTTTAGTTCCGGTTATTTTTCTTCTCCATGTGCTGAAACAGGCTGGCAGACTTGAGGTTCTCCCACCGCGCGTCGTGAATTTTCTTGTCGCTGCGACAGTTCCGCTTTCACTTTACTACTGTATTGTATTCGGCACTCTGCTGATCATGGGTGCGTTTGCTATACTGGCATTCGGCATGGGGCTGCTTCCGCTGACTCCTCTGTTCACATTGATCTTCGGTCTGAAGGTGATTAGCCGGGACAAGGAGGCAAGCTGGAGACGAAGTCACTTTGCAGGTCTCGCATTCGGGGCGTTGTTCGTTCTTTTCGCCGAGGGTCCATCGTGGGTGACGTATTCCCAGATCACCAGGATTGCCAATGATGACAGTAGAGAAACGGTCGAGTCGGCTGTAAAAATCTGTGAAAGGATCGGTTCGGAAAAATCCGCTTTTCTCCAGTGCGCGTCGTCCAGCTTTCATGCGGCGGAGCCGGTGGAGTTTTTCTTTGAATGGTCATCAATGATGAGCCGTGGTTCCGGACAAAATCAATCCGAAGCCGCCGAGTTACTATACTATTACCTCTCCGGGAAAACTGTAAACAAATCCGGCTATACCAAAAGATTTGGAGTTCGCCGGGAAAATTGGGACTGGGACAACGATCACGGCGGCGATACCACCGGAATGCTTCAGCACGGATTGCGACTCGATCAGTCGATCATTTCTTCAAAAATTGAGTCGGCGGCCGGTTTGATCTATCAGGAATGGACGGTGAACCTGGTAAATAACAATCCGGTCGACCGGGAAGGGCGGGCCTTAATCAAACTACCGAAAGGCAGCGTAGTTTCCCGACTGACTCTCTGGGTAAACGGCGAACCGAGAGAAGCGGCATTCGCGAAAAAGGAGAAGGTGACTGCGGCCTACCAAAAAGTAGCGGTGCAGCAGAGGCGCGACCCGGTCCTGGTTCGCTGGGCCGGTCCGGACCGGATTTTTGTGCAGTGTTTCCCCGTTCCCCGAAACGGAGGCTCTCTGAAATACCGTATCGGATTTATTTCCCGGGTAGGTAAGGAAGGGAAAATATATCCGCCCCGGTTTCTTGAGAGAAATTTCGAGATCGCAAAAAGTTTTGATCACACCGTTCGATTCCAGTCGGATGGAACACAGGCCTCCCTGTCCGACGATCTGGACGTCGTCCCCCACCCCAAACAGGGAACCGTTCTGATGGGGCAACTGAGAAATCGCGATATTCTCAGCGGCGAAGCGATCGGCACCGCTTCGACACAAGCCGGAACGGTGTGGGCGAAAGACGATTTGGATCCACAAAAGAGAATTCTCGTTCGGGAGCCAGCTGTCGAACAAGTTGCGAAACAAGCCGAATTTGATTTGATCTACGTCATCGACGGATCCGGCGGAATGAAGCAACAGGCCGCATCCGTAGCCGACGCCATTCGAAACGGGGCGGCAAACCCGGAAAATACCGGAGTCGTGATCGCAACTCGGACCGGTGGAGAAGTATATGATTTCCCAACCGCCGCGAACCGGGAGACCATGGCAAGCAAGGTACAGAAATACCGATACCGGGGCGGCGTGGACAACGCCTTCGGCCTTGTCGAAGCAATCAAAATGGCAAAGCCGGGACGCCATACAGAAATTGTCTGGATTCACGGACCTCAACCGGTGCGTTCAGAGAACAGTTCGGTCGTACAAATGCTCAACCAGCTCAGCGTGAAACCGAAAGTCAAAATCCACAGTTTTTCGGTTCACGAAGGAAAGAACTACATATTGCGCAAGCTGATGGAATCCCCCGCCCTGAGGCACGATCAGCCCGTCGGGAATTTACAGGAGGATATTTCCGCGCTGCGGGGAATGGACGATTCAGCCTGGCAATGGAAACACCTTGATACCTCCGGACCATTACCTGAAAACCGCGAATCCAGCAATATACTAGCCCGATACTGGGCCTACCAAAAAGTGATGTCGGAACTATATAATCACACGTGGGATCGCGAAGACACAGAGTTTGCGGCGCTCTACCAGTTGGTGACACCATTTACCGGGGCTGTCGTTCTCGAAACTAAACAGCAGTTCACCGACAACGGTTTGAAAGCTGTCGATTCCGAGACGACAACCAAAGCGCCTTCCGTTCCGGAGCCGGAGTTTTATCTACTCCTCCTCACAGTGGCCCTGGTTGCAGTTTGGATGAATCGCTACCGGCTGTTTCAGCTATGTCAGTTCGCACAATAGTATTATCCGGGCTCCTGCTGATGGCAGGACTGCCGGTGTGCAGCTGGTATGCGGGCAGAGTTTCCGGAGGAGGTGATGATTCAATGGGACTGCTCGCTCTGGCTCTTGCCACGGCGCTGATCGTGTTGCGCAGGTCCGGGTTGCGAACCGATGTGTTTTCAAATACCGCCGGAGTTCTATTGATGGCAGGTTTTGGTATCGCTACCTTTACCGCACCCCCGATGATTCAGGCGGCTTTCTATATCGGAGGCGCGGGAGCACTACTCGGGCTGCGCGCGCGGCACGCCGGCATTTACGGGCTTCTGTGTCTCTCTCTACCCGTTATCGCGAGTTTGCAGTTCTACCTGGGATATCCTTTGAGAATCACGGCAGCCACCGGCTCCGGAATGCTACTAAAGTCGTTTGGGTTCGATCTGGAAGTGCGCGGACCAGCCCTGTTATGGAAAGGTATGTCAATCATGGTAGATCCGCCGTGCGCCGGTCTCAATATGCTGTGGGTGACAGGCTTTCTATTCATCTCTCTTGCTGCCTGGAAAAGATTTGGGATCGCCATGACACTGCTTTACGGATTGATGGCGATCGCCTGTGCTGTGGCTGCCAATACACTGCGGGTATTCCTGCTGTTTTTCAAGGAAGCCGGCATCGTGAACCTGCCTGACTGGACTCATTCCGGCATCGGGCTTCTGGTATTTATTCCGCTGGTATGGCTGGTGCTTCGATTTTCAAAAGTCTCCGTTTGCGGGGAATCCGAAACCTTTTCTCCACGACGGGCGGCGCCGGCACCGGTTTTACTATGTGTATTTGTGATCGCATTACTTTCCCTTTTTCAATCCCGCTTTGAAGCCAAACAACCAACGGTATCAGGAACACCTGCGTGGCCGCAAAAATGGAAGGGCGAATGGCTGGAGCCGGAGCCACTGCCGAGGCGGGAACGGGAGTTTGCCAAATCACTTCCTGGACATATTGGAAATTTCCGGGCCGGCAGTCGACAAGTGATCATCAAGCAAATTCATCGCCCCACCCGCCGGCTGCATCCCATATCGCACTGCCTGGTTGCGACCGGATATACCGTGGAATCGCTTGGAAAAGGCAAATACACAGCTACCCGGGTCGGGGAATGTTTATTTATAGAGGAAACGATTTATGAAAAAGAAATCGGCTCGAAAAAGACCTGGCACGACGTGTCGCAATGGTTCTGGCACGCCTCCAAAAACCGCAACTCCGGACCGTGGATTGCCGTGGTGGAAATCACGCATTGATAGGTATCTCCAGCGGACCTAACAGGGTTCGGTCCACCATTCAACAGGGTACCGTCAGCACGGTATTTCACACCCGGGAGGGAATCATCGTTCCGGCCTGCAAATGACCTCTTTCGGAGAACCAAATGCATTCTACCCTGATTCCACTTTCAACCTTGTCAATATACCCGTAACCTGCTCTATTCGTTAGGGATGAGATCCCTACCCGGTCGCGCTTTTTTTTTCTCTCTCTTTTGCTGTGCTCTGTTTTTCTTTTCGTCCGGGGAATCAATTGGCGCAGAATCCCTCCGCGACAGAGTGGCTCAGTTTTTCGGTATCGAGTTCCGGACGCTGGATGAAAAAGAGGCGAAACGATTTCATGAGCGTATCGCGGAAGGTGACCGGGAGGGCGCTGATAAAGTCCTGAAAGTGTATTTGAGAAAAGCAAAGAAGGAATATCAAAAGGAAGGATCCCCCACCCCGCCTGTCCTCTCGGGCAGATCGAGCATCTATGTCCCGCCGTGGGACCGTTTCCTTGAGCACAGAATCCGCGATACCAAAGACGAAAATCTCACGGTTCTTTGCGATGTGATTGGAAATCTTTTCAGCGACGAACGAAAGGGCGAAGGCTATCACTTGAGTGGACTGGTCGAGATGATCGGAAAGAAACTCGAGGTGAGATATAAAAATGATCCCGGCGGTTTTACCGGGAAATTCCTCGATGAATACGAAACCCTTTCCCCCGCCGGGCAGGCTCTCATCATGTCGGGTTTGATGATTAATCTTCAGGAGAAAAAGGGTTTTGCCTATCTCCGCCATATGCAGCGACTGGTAGAGGCTCGCAGCAACTACCCACTGATTTCCGACTGTCTGAACATCACCGGAATTATCCGCGAATCGCGTAATCTCTATCACCATCTCGAACCGGACAGCTCTACCTGGCCACTCGAAGAATACGACCGGCAGATTATGAAAATCATCGGTAACAAGGATATCCCGGTGATGATCCGGGCCTCGGCAGCCAACAAACTGCTATTTGAATCGGGAGGGTTAATTAACTGCCCGCAGTTCGCCCGCGAGATTTATGACCTGAACCGAGCCCTGGAAACGGACTACACAACTCCTCCGGTCCGCTGGTGGCGCTTTCACCTCCACAACCAAACCGCACTGCGTTGTGGTGATCGTGAGATTCTGGAGATGGCAGCGGAACATATAGTGGAATGGATTGACCGGCAAAAACTACCTCCCCCTCCCGGCTTTCCTCCCGCTGTGATGGGTAGCAATATGCTCAGCGAATCTTTGAAGATCCTTTCCATGGCGGACCGCGATTCCGAAGCCAGGGAGATTGCGGCCACCTTTGTGAACCGGCATCACCGGCTGGATCCCGATATCTTTCTCGCCCTCGTCGAAATTGGTGATTTGCAGAGGGCTTTGAAAATGCTTCCCGGCAAAGGGGAAAAAGTTATCTCATGGCGGGGCGAAGGGCTCCGCCCCAAATTGATCGAGCGACTCCCGGAATTTTACGAAGCCATAAATGACCCGGCTCTGCAGCTGCAGATCGAAGCCGGAATTCCCGGATTAATGAGGGATGCTTTCGGTGATTACCGCCCGACCGAAAAGGGATTGCTCGACCGGGAAGATCTACTTACACCGTTGTTCGAACAGATGAAGAAACTCGATATCGAGCAGCAGGTCGTCATCATGGGCGGGATGTCGAAACACCCCACTCACATCGCCACATTTGCTGACCAATATGAATCGTATCAATTGAATTTCCCTCTCATCGAACTGTATGGCGGGGCCGTGCCCGGGGAAAGAGCGTTTTTTCACCGGATCAACAGTTGGACGACCCGGTTTATAGCGGCCTACTACCGGGAAGACCTGGATCTTTGTCGGCAGTTGACTGCTGAATTAACCGAGCTAAACAAAAGCCAATACCGCAGAGAATGCGAAGGCATCATTTCAAGAATCGTAAGCCGGATCAATCCTATCGTTCTCGACCAACTCGTCGAGGAAGACGGTCACGACTACAAGGAAGCAGCCCGGTTCTGGAAAGATTTCGCCATCGCGATCAGCACGATGACTCGAAACGCCGACTGGACCTGCCGCGGCCGCGCCTGCGCCTATGCCAGACTGCTGGAAGTGAAAGAGGGGAACTCGCAAACTTTTGAACAATGGCTTGCTGATATTCCGGCGCAAAAAGCCGAACGACTCAGAGAATGAATAAACATACTCCAGGGTATCTGTTGTTTCTTTCGATGATTAGTAACGACCCGCGCTGGTCGCAGGGCCCGGATCGCGGAAAAGCATATCGGCAAACGGTTTTCCAGCGATACTTTTCAAACCTTTCGTTTCTTGAACAGGAATACGGCGACTACAAAACCCTGCAGGAATACTTCAAGCGATGCTTTACCGTAACAGATGTTCTTGCCTATATAGAAAACAGCGAAGCGCCGCTACCATCCCGCGCCTTCTGGGTTGCCGCTTTGGGTCGACATCAAATCGAAGATGAGGAACACTTCGAAGAAAGAATCTCTCTATACAATAACTGGCTGGAAAAACTTCCCGATGACGATGCGCACGCTGTTCCCCGGGAAATGATACGGCTGTCCCTCGCAGAAAACGAAGCCAGATGGGGCAGCCACGAAAAAGCCGGAGAGTGGCTCGAAAAAGTCGGCGAAGCGACTTACCAAGACTGGGTAAAAGAAATCAGGAAAAAGCTTCCTCCTGCTCCCCGGAACTAACCGGAAATCAGAGCAAGCCTGCTATTTTCCTGTCATTCCCGACAGATCGCCTCCACCGGGCAGCTTTCCGCGGCTTCGCGGGCCAGTTCTTCCTCTTCATCATTCACAGGTTGGTGGTAGACATGATTAAAACTGAAATCTTCCAGCGGTCGAAAAATCCCCGGAGCCAGTTCATCGCACAGTCCGCATATAATGCAGGCGTCAGTAATAAACCAGGGGCCGGGTACATTTTCAGGAAGGCGGTCGGATAATTGAGTGGGCGTATTCATCACCAGAAAGATGTTGCGGCGATGCTTTAAGTGAAATTCATTAATCACATCATTTAATGATCTAATCACATCAATCAATTGAACGGACTTCCCATAGATTTTCACACACTCGAAGTGTTTTCCGCCGTAGCGGAGCACCGGAACTTTACCGATGCCGGAAAGGCCACCGGACTCACCCAAAGCGCTGTTTCGAGGCGGATTCAGGATCTGGAGAAGTCCCTCGGGATTCGGCTTCTCGACCGGACGACGCGACGAGTCTCGCTGACAACCGCCGGGGAACACTGGCTTCGGGAAACGACCCTCATGTTGAACCAAAGGGATACATCGGTTCGCGAATTTCGGGAAATTTACGGCAGCGATCTGCCCACTATTCGTCTGGGGTTGGGCGAAACGATTCCCTACGCCCATTTGCCGGGCGTTCTTTTCGGCAGAAAATCGGTGAAGCTGGAAATCTCTACCGGACGGGATGAAACCCTCCTGGAAAAGCTGTCAGAATTTGAGCTCGACCTCGCCATTGTTTCTCAACTCGATACGATGCCTCAGAATATCGAGATCCTCCGCACGTACGACGATCCGTTTATTTTGATTTCACCTTCCAACTCCTCTGACATATCAGGCAAGTCATTCATCAGTTTGAATCGCAAACTGGAAACCGGTCGGAAACTGTCCCGCTGGGTGGAGCAAAACGCACCTGGAAGTGAGATTCAGATCGAGGTGGACACATTCGACCTCGCGATCAACCTCGTTTCGCTGGGGCTGGGCTCGGCCCTGGTTCCGCGGCGGGCTCTGGCCGTCTACGGCAAAAGGAAACAAGTGATACGGCACGACATTGATCCTGTATTTTCCCGGACTGTCATCATCGCCGGACGGAAATCACGGGAGCAACCCAAACACTTCTCCGAGTTTGTAAATGCCATTCTCTTTTCCGATTCAGGCGGTCAAAAAAGCCCTACGGAAGATTAATACCGGTGACTCCCCGAACGAGACCACCCGTGCCGTTTATAAGTGAATTGGTTGTCGAAGGAATGGATACCGGTGGTGAGGAAGCTCCGGGAATCACGGTTCCACCATTCGATCCGCCGGTGGTCACGATAGTACCTCCGACTGTGCCGGTCGGGAATGACGAGGATGACGAAGTGTTCAGCCGCTGTGAAGTTACCGAATCACCGCCGTTGCGAATCACCACCCGACCGTTATTCCGGAAAGAGACGCCCCCGGAACCGGCAGGTGAATTACTGACCCCTCCGATCAATCCGGTGACACTGCCGGCAATCGCATTGGAATACCAGTTCGGTTGAGCATTTACCGGAGGAGTTACCTCAACTCCCGAACGGCTGTCAGCTACTGCCGCCGAGGCTGCATCAGCTTTGATATCGGTGACCACTGCGATTTGATTTTCCTGCTCCACCGACTCGACATTCACATTGGATTCCACAGAACCAGCCGGGGTTTCAGCTTCAATTTGTACCTCGGCTAAGGAAACAACCTGTCTTCCTGGCGTAACCTCCGGATCATCCGGATCCGTGTTTCCACCGCCGCCATTGTTTCCCGGACCTCCGCCTGATGAATTACCGTCATCCAGTTGGCTTCGAATCCGCTCGCTCATCCCCCGAAAATCGATGTCATTCTCCGAGACAAGATCCGGCGGTGTCGGCGAAGGATTCTCGCCGGCGGTGTAAGCCAGCTCCTGCCCCGAAGGCTGCTTTTCCTCCGGATCTGCCGGTTCCTCTGTCGCGACCGGTTGCTCCGCTTCCACGGCGGCAATCTCCGTCTCAGGTTCCGGGGTTTTGCCGACAGGAAGCATTGTAAATATTTCCGCCACAACAGGAGCCTGTTCCGGAACGGTATCGGATTTCTCCTGTGCAACCTGCGGATTCGTTGGCAGCATCCGGTCGGATTCAGAAATCACAGTTGGCTGCTTTTGAAAAAATCCGGGTAATCCATAAAAACTTAAACCCAATATAAAACCTAAGCATGCGGCTCCGACAACTACGCCAATCTTTTTCGTAATCATTGTTAACTCTCCCTATTGAGTTGTTGTCTTTCAGGGGAAGACCGTGACAGATTAGTACGCGTTTTTGACCATCGATTCTTCATGGAAACATCAACACCCATTCCGGACTGGTTCGAACCGGATCAGAACATCCTCGACTCCATCCCGTTGTTGATTGTTTTTAAGGATAAGGAAAACAACATTCTCCGGGTCAACCGGACGGCCGCGCTCGCCATCGGAGCGGAAGCCACAGCCCTGATAAACCGCCCGCTTTCCGACATCCTCCCAAACGACGCCGACTACCTGCATAAAAATGATCTAAAAGTAATCGAAAGCGGGGAATCCATCCTTGGCTCCATAGAATCCGTTACTGCGGGCGATGGCAAAAAACTGTGGCTGAGGATTGATCGTATCCCGAGGAAGGATGAAGAGGGAAACGTCACCGGAATCGTCATATTTGCCGCTGACATCACCGGTCAGCACCGGGCAGAAGCCCGCCTCCGCAACAGCGAAGCCTTGTTGAGGCGGGCCGAAAAGATCGGACGACTCGGTGCCTGGGAATGGAATGTGGCAACCGACCGGATCCGCTGGTCGGATGAAATGTTCCGGGTTCTTGGACTGGAGCGTGAAGGAGGCATAGAGCCTTCCTATACCAGCTTCGAAGCCCGGGTTCACCCGGACGACCGAAAGCACGTCGCCGCGGCCCTGAAGAGAAGTCTCAAAAAGGGGCACTTCAAACCATTCCGGTTCAGAACCGTGCCGATCAGCGGATCAGTCCGCTATGTTCAGGTCCACGGCGAGGTCATTCTCGACAAAGACGGCATTGTCACCCACCTGCGGGGAATTGATCAGGATATTACGGAGAGAAAAAATGCAGAGCAGAAACTGACCGATACTCTCGCGGAGTTAAAGCGGTCCAATGAAGCACTCGATGAATTTGCTCACGCCGCCTCGCATGATTTGAAAGCACCGCTCCGGGCGATCGACAACATTTCCCACTGGCTGGAGGAAGACCTGAACGATCTCCTGCCCGACGAAAGCCGCGAGCATCTTCGCATGTTGCGGCAGCGCGTCGCACGGATGAACAAGCTGTTAACCGATCTACTCCAATTCTCCCGCTTTGGTGGAGACCGCTCCGGTGCGGAGATAGTGGATGTCGAAGAAATGCTGAAAAACATGGTGGGACAGGGCACATTTCTGCGCCCGGTCGAAATGGAATGTGACAATCTGCCGGTCTTTAAAACCGTCCAAATCTCGCTCCAGCGGGTTTTCCATAATCTGATCGAAAATGCCGCCAAGCACCATGACGGGGACATTGTAAAAATCCGCATTCGTTGTACCGAAAAGCAGGAGCAGTATGAATTCTCGGTGGAAGACGACGGGCCGGGCATTCCCGAACAGTATCGCGAAACTGTGCAACGAATGTTTGAGACACTGAAACCAAGGGACGAGGTCGAAGGCTCAGGGATGGGACTTGCTTTTGTGAAAAAAATTGTGGAAAACCTCGGAGGAAAACTGAGTATCGGAGAAGCCTCACCACGTGGTTGTATCGTTACCTTTCACTGGCCGAAAAAAGTATAAAGAAACTATTTTGGATTTTTTCCAATTCAGAGATGTTAATTTCACATTTATCCCTATAGTCCGCGCGAAAACGTACCATGACAAAATCAGATAAAACCAGTTCGACAGAATCGTCCGTCAACGAAACTACCAGTTCGGCTGAGATCAAAAAGATACTCAATGCCAAACACATGGATCCCTTCGGTTTCCTCGGACTTCACAATCTTCCTGAGGGAAAAGGCATGGTAATCCGCAGTTTCCAGCCTCATTCACAGAAGATCTCTGTTGTCGTTGGCAACGAAGAACACGAAATGAAAAAAATCGATGGTACCGGTTTTTTCGAAGCTGTTTTTCCTGATCGCTCCGGGCGTTTTGACTACGAATTTAAAGTTACCGACTACGACTGGAACGAAAAAACAACCCGTGATCCATATCAGTTCCCCTCCACCATTCCCGATGATGACTTGTATTTCTTCGGCGAAGGCACGCATCGCGGGCTTTGGAATATACTCGGCGCCCACACCATGTCCTGCCGCGCCGTCGATCAGTCAGAAGGCGAAGTGGCCGGAACCCGGTTTTCCGTCTGGGCCCCCAACGCACAACGAGTCAGCGTAATCGGCAACTTCAACAACTGGGACGGGCGAATTCACCCGATGCGTAACCGCAACGGCGTTTGGGAACTTTTCATCCCGGAAATCGAACCCGGAACACTCTACAAATACGAATTGATCGGAAGAGATGGCAATCTCTTCGCGAAAAGTGATCCGGTGGCCTTCTTCTCCCAAAACGGCGCAGAAACCGCCAGTATTGTCTACAATCTGAACGAATACGAATGGGGCGACAGTGAGTGGATGAAGAAAAGAGAGACTCACGATCTCTATCACTCTCCCATGTCAATTTACGAAGTCCATCTCGGTTCGTGGAAGCGCAAAACAGAGGAAGACAACCGCTTCCTCACCTACCTGGAATTCGCTACCGACCTCGTCGATTACGCTGTCGATATGGGCTTCACTCACATTGAGCTGATGGCCGTTTCTGAATTTCCTTTTGACGGATCATGGGGCTATCAGGTCTGTGGCTACTACGCTCCGACGAGCCGATTTGGCACACCGGATGAATTCCGCGCCTTTGTCGACGCCTGCCACCGGAAAGGGCTGGGCGTGATTATCGACTGGGTTCCCGCGCACTTTCCCAAAGACGCCCACGGGCTCGCCCGCTTCGACGGTACCGGCCTTTATGAACACGAGGATCCACGCCAGGGCGAACATGCCGACTGGGGAACACTGATTTTCAATTATTCCCGCAACGAAGTGCGCAATTTTCTGGTCGCCAATGCACTCTATTGGTTAAAAGAATATCACATCGATGGAATCCGGGTCGATGCCGTAGCTTCCATGCTTTACCTCGATTACTCCAAAGAAGACGGCGAATGGGTTCCCAATGAATTCGGCGGTCGCGAAAATCTTGGTGCGATCAAATTCCTCAAACAACTCAACACCGCCTGCTACGAGGAGTGCCCCGGAGTGGCCACCATCGCAGAGGAATCAACCGCTTTCCCCGGCGTGTCCCGCCCGATCGACCAGGGAGGGCTTGGCTTCGGTTTCAAATGGAATATGGGCTGGATGAACGACTCTCTCAGCTACATGAGCAAAGAGGCGATCCACCGCAAATATCACCACGGGGAAGCGACCTTCGCGATGATCTATGCCTACCATGAAAACTACATCCTCGTGCTCAGCCACGACGAAGTAGTTCACGGGAAGAAGTCGATGATCAATAAGATGCCGGGCGACAAATGGCAGCAGCTGGCCAACTTGCGCATGTTCTACGCCTGGATGTTCGCCCACCCGGGTAAGAAACTGCTGTTTCAGGGATGCGAGTTCGGTCAGACCGATGAATGGCAGCACGAAAAAAGTATCGACTGGCATTTCCTCGAATATGACCAGCACATCGGGATACACAATGCGGTGAAGGATCTGAACCATCTTTATATATCAGAGCCGGCTCTCAACCAGATTGATCACGAACCGGGCGGCTTCGAGTGGATCGACCACAGCGATGCCGAGAACAGCGTCTTTTCCTTCGTCCGCAGAGGTCTGGAAGGAGAAACCATTCTGGTAATCATACACGCCACCCCGGTTGTTCGCGAGAACTACAGAATCGGTGTTCCTCAATCCGGCTACTACAAAGAAATCTTTAACTCCGATGCCCAAATCTACGGCGGTGCCAACCTCGGCAATGCCGGCGGAGTGGAGAGCGAAGGAGTCTCTTCCCACAACCGGGAACACTCTATCATTATTCAACTCCCGCCATTGGCTACCGTGCTGTTTAAACTGCAGTAAAATTCGAATCCAAACTGTCTCATGTCCACTCACCCCAACGCCGGAAAACCCGTTCCTAAAGATTCCCTTACCGATGTAGCGGAACTGCTCAGTCTGTATTACGAGTCCAGCCCCGACCCGGAGAACCCGGATGAGAAAGTAGCCTTCGGGACTTCCGGCCACCGCGGGACGTCGCTGAAAAACAGTTTTACAGAAAAACATATCGCAGCGATTTCACAGGCGATTTGCGAGTATAGAAAAGCGCAGGGCATCACCGGCCCGATGTTTATCGGCAAAGACACTCACGCCCTCTCCACCCCGGCGGAAAAGACCGCTCTTCGGGTATTCGCAGCCAATGGCGTGACCGCTAAAATCGATAAAGACGGCGGCTACACCCCTACCCCGGTCATTTCCCATGCGATTCTTGCCTACAACAAAAACCGTACCGCAGACCTGGCCGATGGCGTAGTTATCACCCCGTCGCATAACCCGCCGGTCGACGGCGGCTTCAAATACAATCCCACTCACGGCGGCCCGGCCGATACCGATGCGACAAGCTGGATAGCCAATCGCGCCAATGAACTGCTCAAAGGGAACAACGCAGAGGTAAAGTGCATTTCCTATGCCGACGCCGTCGCAGCCGATACCACAGTTGCTCACGACTTCATCACTCCTTATGTAGATGATCTCGAAAATGTAGTCGACATGAAGGCCATCGCCGGAGCCGGTTTAAAAATATGCGCCGACGCAATGGGTGGAGCCGGAATCAGATACTGGGAACCGATCGCCCGGAAGTATGGAATCGACCTGAAAATCCGCAACGATTTCGCCGACTACACATTCAGTTTCATGACCGTGGACGGAGACGGAAAGGTGCGGATGGATTGCTCCTCTCCCTACGCCATGGCAAGCCTGATCGACCTGAAAGACGACTTCGATATCGCCTTTGGCAACGATCCGGATTTCGACCGCCACGGGATCGTGACAAAATCGGCCGGATTGATGAATCCGAACCACTATCTCGCCGTTGCGATTAACTATCTGTTCACTCATCGTCCGGAGTGGAGAAAAGACGCCGCAATCGGTAAAACCCTTGTCAGTTCATCAATGATTGATCGAGTTGCCAAAGATCTTGGTCGGAATTTGAAAGAGGTTCCGGTGGGCTTCAAATGGTTTGTCGACGGGCTGGTCGATGGTTCCTACGGCTTTGGTGGAGAAGAATCTGCCGGTGCGTCCTTCCTGCGAAAAGACGGCACAGTCTGGTCCACCGATAAAGACGGCATCATTCTCAGCCTGCTCGCCTGCGAAATTTTAGCGGTAACAAAGAAAGATCCCGGTGAGCACTACAAAGACCTGGTGGAAAAATTCGGCAATCCCGTCTACGCCCGGGTCGACGCCCCCGCCAACCGGGAGGAAAAAGCCAAACTTGCCGCCCTTTCCGGCGATCAAGTGACAGCAGAAACCCTGGCTGGAGAGCCCATTACCGCAAAGTTGACCGAAGCTCCCGCCAACGGTGCCGCCATCGGCGGATTGAAAGTCTGCACGGAAAACGGCTGGTTTGCCGCCCGCCCTTCAGGGACCGAAGATATCTATAAAATCTATGCCGAGAGCTTCAAAGGCCCCGAACATCTGCAGCAGATTCAAACCGAAGCGAGAGAAATTGTGTCCAACGCACTCAAATAGACCCGCAGAATCTGCAGGTTATTGGCGCGGCGTGAAGAGTCTGCCCTCACCGGGTTGCAAGGATCATTACACCGAAACCCCTCCCATAAACAGTTCGCCTCCAGACAGATACAATCCTTCCAAAACGCGGATTGTACCCTGTTAAATCGCAAACTGTACCCTGTTGAATCCGGGACTGTACCCTGTTATACAGGGGCTTAGGGATTTGCCCCATATTTCCTTGACCAGGCGGGAGCAGGAGCGAACGTTTCGGCGTGCTGTAGCACAAAACCCACTCGCTCTGTTTTGAACGATTTTCCTCTCAAAATCCTGCTCATCGATGATGATTCCGCGGACAGGATGGAAGTCACCCGTCTACTAAAGAAGAGTGACCCCGGTAAATTTGCAATTCACGAAGCTGTGGACCGTGCTTCCGGATTTGAAGCGCTGGAAAAACAGTCATTTGACTGTGTCCTTCTCGACTACCGCTTACCCGATGCTGACGGCCTCGAAATCGTGCGGGAATTTACCAAAAGCAAAGCGGAATCGGCCCCACCGGTGGTTATGCTCACCGTGATTGATGATGAGGAAATCGGAGTCAAAGCTGTTACCGAAGGTGCCCAGGATTATCTCATCAAAGGAACGGTCGACTCCGCCCTTTTGACCCGTTCCATTCTCTACGCGATCGAACGAAAGAAAAATGCTCTGGCTATGGCGGAATTCTCCAACAGTCTGTTGAAGGTGAGCCGCCAACTGAAAGCCCGCAACAGTGAGATGGCCGAGGATCTGCTGCTGGCAAAAGAAATCCAGGAATCCCTTGTGCCGGACAGCAAAAATCTACTCGCTGATTCCCCGCACCGGGAAAATATACAAATCGAGTATGTTTACCGGCCCTGCGATACTCTGAGCGGAGATTTTTTTGATATATCGTTGTTATCAAAAAACAAGATAGGCATTCTCACCGGCGATGTGATGGGACACGGAGTCCGGGCCGCCCTGGTCGCGGCTGTGGCGCGCGGCCTGCTCGAAGAACACCGGATCAAAAACCGGCAGCCCGATCAGGTTCTGAAAGGACTGAACAAAGGCCTCGTCAATTTATTCAACCCTCCCGAGCGGGTCATATTCGTGACTCTGGCTTACATGGTAATCGATCTCTCGACCGGTGAAGCGACCCTCGCCAACGCCGGGCACCCTCACCCTTTGTTGATGAGAAAAGGCGCAGAAGGCCCGGTGCCGATGAAATCAGACGCCGCGCCCCGGGGACCGGCGCTGGGTATCTTCGAAAGTCGGGAATACACCAATGCGAAATTCGATTTGCAACCGGGTGATCGCCTCGTATTCTTCACCGACGGTCTCCATGAACCCGAAAACGCAGAGGGAGAACAATTGGGGATTCCAGGACTCTGTGACGCTATAAAGAATAGAGCGGATTTACCGCTGGCAACATTTATCAAAGGTCTCGTCGAAGATGTGGAAGAATTCACCAAACCTTTGGAGATCGAGGACGATATCTGCCTGGTGGGACTCGATCTCATGCACCTACCAGGTAACCCAACTTAGTTTTGAACCGAAATTCCAACATCCGGGCAGCCCTCAAACCCGGTCAGCTACAGATTCAGGTTTTCAACGCCGGAAACTTTCGTGCCGGAGCAATCCTGCAACGTTTCACCGACGAGTGGATGGAAACCGAAGAAGGAGAGCACACTGGGAGTATTCTGATCGATCTTTCCCACTGTGACCGAATCGACAGTACCTTTGCCGGGGTTTTGACCTACACTTCTCTGCGCCTCAAAAAGCAGGGCCACGCACTGATAGTCACCAACGTATCGCCCTGCGTTATGGCAACCCTCAACGAACTGGGCATTCAAAGCCTTTTCCGGCTTTCCCATGAATCCATCGACGAATCCGCCAAATGGCAGGATATTGAGGAAAAGGACACCGGCGATATCTCGAAACAGAAAGTCATGCTGGACGCCCACAACATTCTCGGAACCGTCTGTAAACAAAACCAGGCACGTTTCAAAGACGTGATCGAAGCGCTGCAGGCGGATCTACCGGAGAAAGAGCTGTCTTGATTTCCCTGCCATTTCTTCTTGCCCTAACCGCCGTGTGATACGATAGGAACCCGTCGGAAGACAACACTAAAAGACGAGGAAAAAAGAGACATCATGGCTTCATACGACTTAATCGTGATCGGTGGCGGACCTGCCGGATATGTTGGCGCAATTCGTGCCGCACAACTGGGCAAAAAAGTTGCCTGCGTGGAAAATGATCGCGCCGGCGGAACCTGCCTCAACTGGGGCTGTATCCCGACCAAAGCCCTCCTCAAAAATGCAGAGCTCTATCAGACTTTGACTCAGAAGGCCGATCTTTTCGGCCTGAAAATCGAAGGACTCAGCTACGAATGGGACAAAGTGATCGGACGTTCGCGCAGTGTATCCGACAAACTGGCCGGTGGCATCGAATTTCTATTTAAGAAAAACAAGATCGACTACATCCGGGGAACCGGCGGTCTCGCCGCAAACGGCAAGGTGGAGGTCACCGATGCGGACGGAAAAAAAGAACTCTATTCGACCGACAATATCCTCATCGCAACCGGATGTGTCTCCCGGGAACTGCCGTTCCTGCCTTTCGATAAAGAAAAAGTGATCGGCTCCAAAGAAGCGATGATGATTCCGGAACAACCGGAGTCTATCGTGATCATCGGAGCGGGTGCCATCGGAGTCGAGTTCGCCTACTTTTTCAACGCCTTTGGAACCAAAGTCACCATCGTCGAGATGGAAGACCGGCTCCTTCCCGTCGAGGACCGCGATGTAAGTGCTGCTCTTGCAAAATCTTTCAAAAAGCAGGGCATCGAAATTCTCACCAGCACAAAAACCACCGAAGCGAAAGTCGGTGACAACGGTGTTTCCCTGTCAGTGGAAAATATTGACTCCGGGAAATCCTCAACGGTCGAGGCCGCAGTATGTCTCGTCGCAGTGGGAGTGGCCCCGGTCCTTCCTGCTAATGCTGAGCAGCTCAAGCTGGAACGGGGCTTCATCAATATCGGCGACCGCTACGAAACAAACATTCCCAATGTCTATGCGGTAGGCGATATCATCGGCCCGCCCTGGCTGGCGCACACAGCCAGTTTTGAAGCGATTCAGGCCGTGGAAGGCATGTTCGACAGCGAATTTACCCCGAAAAAAGTCAGCATCTTCCCCGGTTGTACCTATTGCCATCCGGAAGTGGCCAGCGTCGGACTCACCGAAGAAGCCTGTAAGGAAAAGGGCCTCGAATACAAAGTAGGCAAATTCCCCTTTCAAGCCAGCGGGCGCGCTCAGGCCGTGGCCGATGACGAGGGCTTTGTCAAAATTTTGATCGATCCCAAATACGGCGAAATCCTCGGAGCTCACATCATTGGCTCCGGTGCGACAGAATTGATCGCTGAGATGGGACTCGCCATTACCACAGAGTCGACTTTCGAAGATATCGAAGCGACCATCCACGCTCACCCCACGCTCGCGGAAGCCATCCACGAAGCGACCAGTGATGCGTTCGGCCACGCCATACATATTTAGTGTATTTCTTCAATAGATGTAGTTTCGTACTACGGGACACGGCCCGTGCGCCTGTCCCGAACGTAACTACCTGTTGAAATGGCCAAACCACATATCGTCGTCCTCGGAGGCGGCTTCGCGGGCATCGAATTCTGCAAGGAACTCGAGGACTGCCCCGCCGACATCACGTTGATTGACCGGCAGAACCACCACCTGTTCCAACCTTTACTCTATCAGGTAGCCTCCGCCGGCCTCGCCGCTCCGGAAATTGCCCATCCGATTCGAAGTATATTTTCCAAACAGCAGAATGTGGATGTGCTCATGGATGAAGTCTCGTCCATCGATCTCGATAACAAAACGGTCCATATCAAAGAAGGCGGCAGCCTGGCCTATGACTACCTCGTCATTGGTCTCGGCGTGAAAACCGGCTATTTCGGCAACGATCAATGGGCAAAATACGCCCCCGGCCTCAAGTCACTGGATGACGCAACAAAGATCCGTCGCCATATACTTTTCGCCTTTGAGAAAGCGGAAAAAGCTACCGACACCAGAGAACGCGACCGACTGATGACATCGGTCGTCATCGGAGGCGGTCCCACCGGAGTGGAGTTAGCCGGTGCCTTTGCGGAAATCGCCCGGCATGTATTGAAAAGTGATTTCCGGAATATCGATACCAGCACAGCAAAAATCTATCTCGTGGAAGCCGCTCCGCGCCTGCTCACGATGTATGATGAAAAGCTCTCCAACTACACAGAAAAGAAACTCACTTCACTGGGAGTCACCGTAAAGGTCAATGCGCCGGTACAATCGATCAGCGAAGGTAAAGTGGAGCTGGGAGACGAGGTAATCGAAGCGGAAAATATCATTTGGGCCGCAGGGGTGGAAGCCCCTGCCCTGACCCGCTGTCTCGGCGTCGAAACTGATCCCGGCGGGCGAATCATCGTCGACGGCGATCTTAGTATTCCCGGTCATCCCGAAGCTTTCGCAGTGGGAGACATCGCGCACTGCATCGATCAGTCAGGTAAACGGGTTCCCGGACTCTGCCCTGCTGCGATTCAAATGGGAAAACACGCAGCCAAAGTCATCGAGGCGGACATCAACCATCCCGGTTCAGGAAATTACCCGGTCCGCAAGCAGTTCCGTTATTTTGACAAAGGCAGTATGGCTACCATCGGAAGATCTGCCGCCGTCGCGGAAAGCGCCGGCATGAAATTTGACGGCTTTATCGCCTGGCTCATGTGGCTCTTCATTCATCTGCTCTTTCTCGTCGGCTTCCGCAACAAAATCGCCGTATTGATCCAGTGGTTCTATGCCTACGTCCGCTACCGCCGGGGGGCCCGAATTATCACAGGAATGGGATAAAAAACCGCCCCGCCGAAAAAAAACAACATTTCGGGGAATAAAACACAGCCGGGAACCCTCTTCCCTGAGCCGCGTTGCTGAAGAAGGCTGCGCCGGACTGGAAAAACGTATGAACCGGACACTGCTAGAAGATATCGTAGACAAAAACTACGGGAATCTCTTCCGATTTGCCTTGAGCCTCACCAAAAATGAGGCCGAAGCGTCCGATCTCACCCAGCAGACTTTTCTGCTGCTCGCATCGAAAGGCAGCCAGATCCGGGACCTTTCCAAAGCGAAATCGTGGCTTTTTACCAGTTTACGAAGAGAATTTTATGCGCTGCGCCGCCAAAACGGAAGATACGCTTCGATTGAACCCGACGATCACGAATTCCCCCTCACCGAGATTGAGGCTCCCGAAAATGTCGAATTTGAAGTGCTGAAAAACGCAGACGCCCGGATGATTATGGAAAGTCTGAACGAAATCAGTGAAGTTTTCCGGGTCCCTCTGGCCCTGTTTTACTTCGAGGATTTCAGCTACCGCGAAATCGCAAGAATTCTCCAAATACCGGAAGGAACTGTTATGTCGCGACTTTCACGGGGCAGAATTGAACTGCGCACCTGTCTGTTGAACAGAGTCGATTCGGACAGTCTGCCCGACAACATTTTACCTATAGATGCGCCCCGAAAAAATGGCTGAAAAATATATACCAAAAAGAGCAATCACCTACCATGGATAGAGAGGAAGCAAAATTCATTTTATCAGCAGTCAAATCCGATGATATCGGCACTGACAATGATAAAAAAATCGCCGAAGCATTGAAGATGGCGGAATCAGATGAGCTGTTGGGGCAGTGGTTTCAGGAAATTCAGGAATTCGATTCCCTGATGAAAAGCAAACTGCAGGACATACCGGTTCCACAGGATCTGAAATCAAATATTCTCACCGGAATCAAAGTTTCCCAGGTCCCGAAAGCGAGGCGCCGTCGAAGCCTGTGGCTCGCTGCCGCCGCGGTTATCTTCCTGACCGGCCTTGCTCTATGGCAGACTTTCGCCCCGGTAGAGAAAGAAAAAATTTCGATAACCGAGTTCCACAACGGAATGCTCGAGCAACTCAAACAGCTCCGGTCAATCGACCAACGGTCGGGTGATCCCGCAATCGTCACGAATTACCTGGCAGGACATGGAGTTCCCCCCGACTTTGCGATGCCGGCCAGGATCGAAAACAATGTCTTGATCGGCTGCAAAGTACTGAAATGGCATGGCCACAAAGTCACGCTGATATGCTTCGATGATCCGGACAGCGGTAAAGGCGCGGAACTACATGTGATGACGATTCATGCCGATGCTATCAAAGAATATCAGGAGCAGGAAAGCACCATCGTTTCGCAAAATGAGTGGTCCTCCACAGTATGGAAAAGCGGCGAGCAGGTCTATTTCATCGCCGCCAAAAACGCTGCTGATCGTGATCTGCGCAAATTACTTCCCCTTGGGTAAAATTGATTATGACAATGTTAAACAACCTCCACTTCCACACTCTGGAACCGGAAAACTGGAATCAAAATTTCCGTTCTCTTCTGATCCAGATTGCGATGACTAAAGTGAATGACTACCACACAGCCGAGGACATCGTGCAGGACACCTTTCTCTCTGCGTGGAAATCCAGCGACCGTTTCCGCGGAGAATGTTCAGAGAAAACATTCCTCACCGGCATTTTAAAGAACAAGATCATCGACTTCTATCGCAAAAGAGGTCGACGCCCCGTTGTCCCGGTTTCGCAGATCGAAAATAACGACACAGAAGAAATGGAAAGCTGGATCGAAAACCGGGCGGGCAACGCGAATAACAGCTCACCGGCGACAACTCTCCTGAAGCAGGATTTCCTCTTCGACCTGGATCGTGCAATCGGGCAACTCCCCGAAAAAATGGCGACTGCCTACCGGCTTTCGGTTCTCGATGAGAAACCGACAGAGGAAGTAACTGCCCGGTTGAATATCACACCCACCAACCTCTGGGTAATGGTTCACCGCGCAAAAAAGCTGCTCCGAACCGAACTGCAGGAGGAGTGGTTCGGGGAAAATTTCGATAACCCTCTCTCGAGGTAGAAATCAGAAATGGATCACCCGCCCCCCCGGGACCTGACAGGGCCTGATATCTCGCACTTACCGAGGCTCCGCAGGCGACAGGATTGTCGCGGCTCCTTGAAGCTCCGCGCTCTTTTCTTCTCCCAGGGAACGACGACAATCCTGTCGTCAACGGCATTGGCCGATAGGCTTCGCAGGCGACAGGATTGTCGCGGCTCCTTGAAGCTCCGCGCTCTTTTCTTCTCCCAGGGAACGACGACAATCCTGTCGTCGACGGCATTGGCCGATAGGCTTCGCAGGCGACAGGATTGTCGCGACCCCTTGAAGCTCCGCGCTCTACTTTTCGCCCAGGGAATGACGACAATCCTGTCGTCAACGGCATTGGCCGATGGGCTTCGCAAGCGACAGGATTCTTCTACCATGAGACCTTGCCATAGGGTACAGTTGCGGACTCAACAGGGTACAATCGAACTTCGCTAAGAATGGCCCGGATACGGGCCATTCCCGTGATGCGGACACTTCTGTCCGCAAGCCCCCCCCGATGCCTTGGCCATCACAGGTTCAGTTCAGCGAGTCGCGGACAATATCCGCATCACATACACCGACAACTATGCTGTTTCTTAGCGAATCATTCCAGGGACAAACGAGTATGGCCCACTCCCGCTACCGGACGGCCGTGTAGCGCTCTCCTTCCTTCAGCTCGGCCAGGTTGCCGCGGGCGGCCCGAAACACAACGGGAATTGTCTGCCTGTTCATCCCGTCCACCGGGTAGCTGACATCGAAGTGGAGATGAGGCTGGGTCGAATATCCGGTATTGCCCGAGTACCCGAGCAAATCACCACCCCGGACTTTTTGCCCCGGCTCTACGACTACACCATCTTTTCCGCATCGCGGATCTTTCTGCCGACGATGACCTGTATATGCCGCCCCTTTGGCACTACATAGGCAGGCTTCAACCCTCCATTCACTTTCATGTTCACCAAATCGAGTTCAAACGAGATCGTGATATCGGATGCACTCCGGTTATTTACATATATCTCAAATTCCCCGGAAGGTCGGTCACTCGAATTCACTGCGATAAAACGATCGTCGGAAAACGCTACCGAGCCAATCAACAAGGCGAATAAAACCATCGCTAACCGGCACATATTCGAACTACAGAAAAGTGCGCTGAAAGAAGCGACTCTGACTGGTATTCACATCGTCAAGCAATCGCTGGATCGCCTGTTTTTTGGGACCGTTAGGTGCTCCCTCGCTATACTTCACAAGTCGCTGCCGGATTGAAGCAGGCAATACTGACGACTGGGAAAATTTACGCAATTTTGTCGGTGTATTGTCCGATTCAAACAGGAGCGAGAGTTGGGAAATGGTATATTCAGTATCCTTTTCCAGAGCGCGCTCCCAAAGCGTCCAGTTCGGTTTTTCGTAGGGGTTATAGAGCCGGTCGAAATGCAAAATTCTCACCAGTTCATAAGCCCCGACCTTTTCTTCATTTTCCAGGTAGTGATTGAGAACCAGAGCGGTATTTTTCTTTTTCGACAGCAGAAGGTGTGCCGCAGTAATTCTGACATAGGGATTGCTGTGATCGAGTAACTTTTCGTGATCTTTGTATTCGAGGATTGGACTGAAATTCGAAGCGATATGATTGACGCACAAAAAATCAGTCGCCGCCTCCAGCTCCGACAAGGTTGACTCACTTTGAATCGTTTCCCATGCCACTTTAACCAGTGCCGGATCTTTCAACTCAGAGTTTTCTTCCGATTCCGCCCGCAGAATTCGCCAGCACAGAGGACGGAGGGCCTGCGTTCCGGGTGCGCCTTCTTTCAGAATGGCACGACACCGCTTATGCAGACCGGACAAATCATATTTGGCAGGCCATTTTTTCAGCATCTCCAGCTGGAGTCGCACGGCCAAATCGCGTTCTTGCCGTGAGGACACCGGATTTTCGTGAACAAATGCGGCCCACTTCTGCGCTTCCTCGAGATCGACATAGCAGGGACCGAAAGAACGCAGCAGAGTCAGTTTGTGATACCATTCGTCTTCGATCTCTTCGAGAGAGGTTTGTCCGGGAAAATATCTGATCCGGATCGGCTCAGGGACGAGGGAAGCCGTCATCAGATCATGGCGGGCTTTATCAATCTCACCGATGGGAAGTTTTCCCTGGAAAGCTTCGGTGAAAATCGCGGCTTTGCCGTCCTGATACAGTGCATAGCGGAGCGTAGCTGGTTCGCCCTCCGACCAGTGCCGGGCCTTTTTTACCCGAAAGGTTGAGGCCGAGACAAATTCCTCTTTGCGGGTGGATAGAAAACCGTAGGCATTTTGAGATTCAGCCCGCTCCCAGTGTCCATTCCCAAGATAGGCTTCAAGCACTATGGGGATCTCCATGGCCACCGTTTCCATGCGATAATTTTTTTCGCCGGCATTAATCAGATAGACAGGAACTCGGTTGTTTTCATGTTTTTTGAAGTCCGCAAGTAAAGAGACTTTATCGCGAGGATAGGTGAAGGTTTGCGGTAAATCGGAGACAGGCAAACTCCGGACTGTCTGGTTGCCGCGAAACGGAATGCGAATCCTCGGTTCGCCGACCCGGATGCCGAAAGGATCATCGGCTTTCAGACTTTGCAATAACGATGCGCCGGTTAACAACCAGAGACATATCCAGACAGAACGGACAGATGATATGGGATTGAATAAACGCAAAACGTAATCACTGGACCTCAGCCATTGTAACCCGAAAAATCGATAAATCTTTTATAAATTTGACCATGGTTCATCAAACCTGACTGTTGAAATCATCGAAGCAGTTTCCGGTCCACCTGCTTCGAAAATCCACCTGGACAGACGTTCGATTTATTGGCAAATTACTGATGTTGTGAAAAGAAGGACCTCTTTCAGGACTATGGCAGGTTGCCTCATCGCGACCCTGGCAGGACGTTGCGTGGCTTTCGGGGAACTCGCCAAATTTTACTGGCCGGGCCGTTGGTCGGAAAAATCTCTCCGCGATCATCTGGAACACGATTCGAAACATCTCTTTGATCAGACAAAAATCAAAGATCTGACTTTCCAGGAGTGTATCGACCTGCACGACTGGCATCACTGTGAAATCGGGCACCGTTCCAGAACCCCTTATCCCGATGGGAAACAGCTCCCGGACACCCCGGCGGGCCGGGGAAAAACCGCAAAACCTGTCGAAGGACAGGACTGGGAAAGCTGGATTGCCGATCAATCAGAAGACACGCGGGCGTAACGACACCGGACGCAATCCTGTGCTTGCCTCATCGCCCGGGAAATGCGTTATCTCAGAATGAGATTTCGATCAGTTTTATCATCACTGTCCGTTTTGGGAATAATTGTCACCGCAACCGCGCAGGATGCCGCTAAACCACTCGCTTTGACACCGGCCCCTCATCCGGGCAAAGAGGCCCAACACGAGGAGTTCAACGAAATCTCAGCCCGTGGTGTCGCACCCCTCGTCTTCCTCGGCGATTCGATCACGGCCGGATGGAACGGCAGAGGTCTCGAAGTCTGGGAAAAATACTGGGCCCCTCTTGATGCGGCCAATTTCGGCATCGGCGGCGACCGGACGGAACACATCCTGTGGCGCCTCCAAAACGGCAACTACGAAGGCCTCAAGCCAAAGCTTACTGTGCTTATGATCGGGACTAACAATACCGGTCATCAGGGACGGGCCATGAAAGAGCACAAGGGAGCCGTTTACACCAGTACGGCAGAGGAAACCGCCAAAGGCGTCGAGGAGATCATCAAAACCCTGCGCGAAAAGCAGCCTCAGATGAAAATTCTGCTACTGGCCATTTTCCCAAGAGGAGCTGACAACAGCGATCCGATGCGTAAGCAAAACCAGGCCACTAACCAACTGATCTCCAAACTGGCCGACAACGAGCACGTCTACTTTTTGGACATAAACAAAGCGTTTCTCGAAGAGGACGGAACTCTGTCCAAAGAGATCATGCCCGACCTTCTCCACCCGAACGCAGCCGGTTATGAGATCTGGGCCAAAGAAATCAAAGCCAAAGTCGATGAACTGATGGCAGAGTAGCTGTTAGCTGTTAGCTTCTTCTCTAACAGCTAAATCAACTCCGGAACTCCGCAGGTCGGCGTTACCCAGTCGGCCGGGGCGAGTTTCTCCCGAAAACCTCCGTTTTCGCTTTCGGGAAGGCCAATCCACGAACGACAGCCCCCGAATCCCTTCCTGTCAGGCAGAATCCAAGGCTCCGTCAACACGGCAGCGCGCACCACCGCATAACTGATGCCCGGTTCATCACCCCAGTCGTAACGTTCACGAATGCAATCGCGGGTCCAGATGTGATAGGGCTCCAGAGCACAAATCTCCTCCCAGTCGGTTAACCGGCCGGTGGCAATCGTTTCGACGTAGACGGAAAAAGGGATCTCCCGGTCGTGTTCATCGCACTCCTCAAAAGTTCGCTGCGATCCGTCCTCCCCCGGTCGGACGTGTTGGCCCTGTTCGTGAAACAGAGTCGGAAAAAGAAAAAAGCGATCATGGATCCATTGAAAACCATGTTTGCCTTCAGAAATCCCGCCCTTCCGCAAAATTACGCTCTGCCCGCCTTCGGCAATGGCATCGCACACGACCTGCCATTCTTTAAAAGCGACCGGTTTCCAGTCTGACTCAACTTCCGGCATTGTTTTTCAGGGAAAAAGTTACACCGACTCCGGCGTCGCGGTTTGCGCCACGCCGTGTTTTTGGAAGAAAAAGACAAATCCCGCCAGCGCGCACCAGATTGAATCACCGATCAGCGCATTCCGCAAAAACAGCCACGACGGCGGATATTGCGGCAGGCCCACCGTTTGGCTCTGCCACCATCCCGCGAGCGATTTGGAATACTCCGGTGCACCAATCCAGGCGAAAGTATTGGCCGCAGCGTAAAAGACCACACTGGAGAGAAGCACCCCGCACCACATAGTCGGCCATGTTCTCCCTGACCACCCGGCGCAACGGGAGCCCAGCCAGGCCGCTCCGCAAAACAGCAAAATCGTCATCACTGTGTAGGAACCAATTCCCCCGCCGCCATTGAGAAAACCGATCAAAAGATCGCTGCCGAGCATGAGCACCGCCGGAATCCACCAAAATTTCCTGCCCAGAAGGAGACCGCCGCCGAAGCAGAGAGCCATAGCAGGAGAGGTATTGCTCAACGCAGGGATCTGTGAGGCAATGATGCGGTAGACCACCGTAAAGAGGAGCAGAGCCCAAACGACTTTGGGCTGAAAACGTGGTGCTGAAGAAGAATCGGAATTCATAAAATCCCCGGACTTTACTCGCTATCACGTCCGGGGCAAGGGCCGGGGATGAATGAAGACCGATTATGACAGGGAATCCCGATCAAATTCGAGCGGGTCATGCAACGACGCCCCGGAAAACAGCTACATCGCTTTTATAACTGCGGGAATTTGGAAAACCTCGGTCTACCGCAAAAACTTTGATGAGGAAAACTCCAAACACGAGCAGAATCCAAATTCGCAGGGTGAATAGCCCTCCCTCCCCTGAGTTTTGCAGGGTAGAAGTTCCACCTTGCAAATTATACATTCCCGGTTTTTTACCGTCTCAGCGGTCGGGCATTCAGCTATTCCTTCGCGGAATCAGGACAACCCGAAACCCTATTTCCCGCTCCCGCACTTCCGGATGGCCGCTCAAACGTGAGGAAGGATACTTATCAACCGAACCTCCCAGGTAAACTCTGTCCCGATTTTCATAAGGATTCCCGTTCACATATTGAATCTCCGGCTTATCAATGAATGGATCAATCAGGGGCGACTCTTTATCCAGGGAATATATGTAGTAATCCGCCACCCATTCGGAAACATTCCCTAACATATCATAAATCCCCCATGCGTTCGGCTCCAGAGTTCCCACCGGACGGATCCTTTTCTCTGAATTTTCGCTGGTCCAGCCTTGAGTTTTTTTGTATGAATAAACAGACTCCGCATAACGCGCACGATCCCACTGCGCTTCTGACGGCAGGTCATAACACCAGCCTTCCGGAATTTCACCTTGTAATTCCTCCGTTAGTTTTCGACAGAATTCCTTTGCATCATCCCAGCTGACGAATGAAACAGGGAAATCTCCGCCCACTTCGTCCGGTCTATGGGATTGATGGGAGCCTGCGGACAATTCATCAATAGATGTCCCCATGATCATACTCCACTCTCTCTGGGTCACTTCCTTTGATCCAATCCAATATCCTCTGGTCAGGGTAACTTCCACCGGTGGATTCGATTCATGTATGACGAATGTTCCAGGGGGGACCCAAATCATTTCCGATTCCAATTGATTCACAAAATTCTCATTGAGAGTCGCCACGTATTGCAGAGGCAGATCGACCAATCCTAAAAGATGCATCATATAATCATCCAATTTCCCCGACTCAGATATCTGTTCCATTCCCTGAAACGAAAAAATCGCGTTTTGAGTGTTTTTATCCATAGACCGGGGAGCCTTAATGAAGAGGTGCCCCTTTTCCTTCAGTGCAAGCATCGACTGGTAGAAGATTTGCGACTGCCTCCGTGGCGGATAGTCGCGATACATGCTGTCGGAAAAGACCTCGGTTACTGTGAAGTATCCGGATTCCGGTAAAACTACATCAGCCTGCTTAATCAAAGGCCCTTTGGGCCTTTTGACTTCCACCAAATTTGTTCCCGTATTAAAAAAATGGTGAGCAACCGCAAATAAGGCTGCAACCAATACGGCCGCAGCCCCGGCCATAGCGATATGGATTTTGGACACGCCTCTCTTACTATCCCTGTTTCTATCCCCCTTTTGTTGCCCGGTCGGACATTCTGAATTTTGATATATATTTGAATCAGGCAGTTGATGTGCCATTGAACTATTTCCCGCAACATTCGACCCTAACGGATCCGGATGAGTTTTGTATTCCACTATCGTCAAATCTGCCTCATTCTCAGCAAACGCCTGAATCTCCTTCGACAGCGGAAGGAAACTCACCAGATCAACACTCCCGGCGTTGGCTTTCGCTACATGCAACAGGGATTTCAACTTCTCCAATCCAGGCATTACCTCTCTTCGGCAAATCAACAGCACTGCTATATTTTTCAACGCACCCGCTTGCCGTGGCCGACAGATCAGACTGAATCCACTTTCGGGCGGTGCATCAAACACATCATATCCGCCCGCCCGATATACTTGCTTTACCTCTTCTTCTGAAAAATTCTTTTGCATCAATATGTAACCGAAAAAATATAAGAAAGACAAGACTTGACTAAGCAGTAAACCCTTCGAGCCCGGTCGAAATTTCACCAGGTTGCTCAATGTTCTTATTCGAAATGACCTCCTGAATTTTCATCATAATCCCGAAGCCACTTTCTCCCGTCTCCAAAAGAACATCATCGTCTAAATTCCCTCCGGTGAGCTTGAACCACTTCAACATCAAATCATCATTTCCACACCGATAAAAGAAGACTGTTGCATGGGAGCAAATTACATTCCGGAAACTCTCAACACCTTTGAAAGCCTTCCCGGCGTAGTATGCATCAAACAATTCCATCTCCGAGTCTGTCATATTCCGCCAGAAAGTAGGGAAATCGGTTCTTTTTGCAGAAACCAGTCCTTTTTGTATTTCAAAAATTTGGTCTGGAATAGATGTTTTAAATAGACCCGCCCCGACACACAGGTGGGCAAAATCCCAAAGTTCGTCAATACTTCCATGCATCTTTGGATCTATCCCTTCGATATAATATTTGTAGGCCCTGCTGTAGTCCGACCGTAACGCGACACATTGGTCAAACCAATAGCGCATGTCTTTTATCGGGGTTTCACTACAACACGACGAAACTGATATCATAGCAGCGGCGATAGCAGGCAAATCGGGTTTTAATTCCCATGCTTTCTCTAACACCACTTTAGCCCGCTGCGCATACAGCAACGGACGGATCCAATCCTGGATCGTATGATCTTCCCACCATGGCATATGGCATCTGGAGCAGACAGACAGGTGTTCGCCTACCGCGAAATTTAATAACCAGGGCCTCAATTCCTTGTATGATATTAGCGCGTCAGTGAAAACATTCGAATAAACCCGTCCTTTCTCTGAAGGATGAAAATCGTTGTAAAACAACCACATTATCTCGTCATCGTCATAGGCTTTGAAACCTCGGGTCCGGTTTACCAGTTCGACAGCAGCATCCTTAAACTGCTTAAAACTGCCGTAAGGTTTTATTTTCGCCCTCCAACTTTGCAGGTGGAAATGTAGAAGCGGATCTGAATACCTTTCCAGGTGCTGCTCCAATTCTTCGGCCGCATCGATTGCAATATCTTTGTCGATCCAGGGAAGCATCCCCAGAACGAACGCCGGCACTTCATCAGTTCTGGTCAGCGCAATTTTGTTTAATCGCGGAACAATTTTACTCAATTCATATTTTGGAATCTCATTTACCAGAATTCGGATGAGAGTTTTAGCGAGCTCTTTGTCCTCGATATATAGACTTTCAACCCGCAAATTCTTTTCGTAGTATTTCTTCAGTTTTTCTATCCGCGAATTGGCATGATTCGGCGTCGCCTCAGTAATCGGCAATGGATAACTTGAAAAACCGGTTGCAGGCCGTTTCCCAGACCCTTCCCTGTCCTTCAACAAACCCGGTAATTCGGCAGGTACAGGTAATTCTATTCTTTTGTGAGCCCCCCTCTCTACTCTCAATCGCATGCACTCATCACGATCCGGTATATAGACCAGTTTATTATCCTTCAGTAACAGAAATTGCGCCGTATTATATTGCAAAGAGGAATTAAACTCGAAGTTTCCGCCCACCTTTTTCAGGTAGTGCGGGTTTGTGGGATCTTTTATATACGAACCTTCACATATCGCAGAAACTATGTTGTTCACATCGTTTCCAAATTCTTCAACAAAATTGAATCCCATTTCGTCTGATTCATCAAAAATCTCTGATAGTTTAGAAGCAAATTGGGAAGGCTTCAGATCGGAAAAATCGAGTTTACCGGAATCCGACTGAACCGATTTTTTTTTCGTCGATTGAAGTGGGTTAACGGCGACAGTTACCTGTTCAACTTGATCCAAAGCCGAATTCCCGGGTTCGAGGTTACGATTCTCTTCTGAAGCCCTATTCAAGGAGAGCGCGTCCCCTGAATTCCCGGCATCCATGCTTCGGGGCAAACGAAAAATAACAGCTGAGAAAATCGCAATCGCTATTACCAAACCGACAACCACTACCCCAGGCATCACGGGTATTTTTTCCAACCTCTTCTTCCAACCGGAAGAATTTGACGACGCTTTCCGTAAAGGGGGAATTTCCACTTTGCATTCAGTCAGTGGCGAGTCGGCCGGAGATGTCTTCTCAGCCCTTCTGACTGCTGATGCCCTGACTAGTCGAATATCCAGCTCATCAGCGGTCTGTAAAACTTCAGGGGAAAAGTCTCCCACTTTCGCAACTATCACTTTCACCTCTGCTCCGGATTGCCTGGCTCGGTTCTGAGCCAAAACCAGATTTGCAGCAGTAATGCACCTCGAATCGTCGACGCATACAACGCTTCCCTGAATCCCGTTTTTTTGCACGACAAAGTGGGCGAAATTTGGAGGTATCGCCGACTCGACAACCTCATATCCTGAATCTTTTACAATCACTTTGGATTGCTCAACAAAAAACGGGCTCATTCTGTATAATTATGGTAATTATAGTATACAGAATGACGAGGTGCAAATTACTTCTTCATAGTCAGAACTTTTCAGGCCAGCCCAAATATCCTCAATTCCCTGCGCCGTTTTCACCTTAAGGAGAAAACGGCGTCTGTCTTTGCTTCAGCTTTTCCTGAAAAGCGTTTTCAAATTCGAGCGAATATCGGTAAAGGCGGCTTTCGTTTCATCCGCTGCTTCGTGCGTTTTTTCCCCGGCCTGCTCGGAACTCTCCTGCAGTTTCTTTTTCATCCGGGAGAGCTTTTCTTTGGTTTCCGTTTTCAGGATCTCAGCTTCATCTTTGGCCTGCTCACCGGCGAGTTCGGCATTGAGAGCCAACAGATGCATCCGGTCACTCAGAGTATTGGATAGATCGTGAAACTCATCCGCCGCCTGATGCTTACTCTCTTTCATCGCCGGGCCGATGTTGCCGACCAATTGCTCAATTTTCTCACGCTGCTCGTTGTAAGTATCCTTCGTTTCCATCCGGCCCAGTTTCAACTGAACCTGAAGCTCTTCCATCTTCGCTTTTACCGGCTTGAGGGATTCGTTACCGGAGTGGACCAGTTTCTCAACGAAATCGTGAAGCTTCTCTTTCGATTCTTCGACATAGTCGACGGCTTCGCGCTTTCCGAGTTCGGTCTGGACAATGCACTCGTCAATTCTCTGCTGAAGTTTTTTAATCATTTTCATCGCTATTCGATACTGCCCCGGCCAATGAAAGCTTCGCACGGATTGCTGAACATCTGCCTGAATTTGTGTTTCGGACCGTTTTCCCGCCAGACGGGCGGTTGCTTCAATTTCCATCTTATGAGATAGGAAAGCCGCCCATGAATTATCTTACGGCACCATCACTTTCTCTGAATCCCTGCAAGGCTCCGATTGTCGGCAGCCTGTGTCTACCGGGATCCAAATCGATCACCAACCGGGCGTTGCTACTCGCCGCTCTGGCGAAAGGCGAATCCCGGCTCCTCCGCGCTCTCGCCAGCGATGACACGCGCCACATGAGCGAAGCTCTTCTCGCTATGGGTGTCACGGTTGAGTCCCCTTCCCCGAGCGAATTCCGGGTCGTGAGCGAAGGCTTTCTTACTGAACCGGTGGGCCCCTTGTTCCTTGGTAATGCCGGGACTGCAACCCGCTTTCTCACTGCTGCTTTGGCAACGCAAAAGGGTACGTTTATCGTCGATGGCGATGAACATATGCAAAAACGCCCCATCGCGCCGCTGGTGGATGCCCTTTCCCGCCTCGGCATCTCCGCCCGGACTGATACGGGTTGCCCGCCGGTGGAAATCACCAGCCCCGGAGGCTTCGGCGCTTCGAAAGTGGAAATCGATGCCGGCCTCTCCAGCCAGTATATTTCCGCCCTGCTCATGGCGGGGCCGCTGCACTCCGAAGCTTTCCAGCTCCAGCTGACCGGCACAGATATCGGGGCCAAAGGATATATCGAAATCACGCTCAGTGTGATGCGCGCCTTCGGAGCGGAGGTGGCTCAGATCAACGAAGGTCTGTGGGTAGTTCAGCCTACCGGGTATCAACCCGTGCCGACTTATCACATCGAGCCCGATGCCTCCGCCGCGACCTATCTGTGGGCGGCGGAAAAACTCACCAATGGAAAAATCGATCTGGGAGTTGCTCCGCAGTCAATGATGCAACCGGATGCCCAGGCCTGGGACATCATCCAAGCCTGGCCGCATATGCCCGGCGAGATCGAAGGCAGCCAGATACAGGATGCCATCCCGACCCTCGCGGTGATGGCTGCCTTTAACCAAACTCCGGTTCGCTTTGTCGGCATCGAGAATCTGCGGGTCAAAGAATGTGACCGGATCAGCGCCTGCTGCAACGAACTCAACCGCATCAAACCCAGACTGGCCGGAGAGGAGCAAGCCGAGTTGCTCGTGCATTCCGATCCCGGACTCATCGGCGGAAAAACTGATGCACAGATCGAAACCTACCATGACCACCGGATCGCCATGGCGTTTTCCCTCGCCGGTTTGCTGATGGAGGGCATCACCATCCTCGATCCCGGTTGCGTCGCCAAAACCTATCCCGAATACTGGAATGACCTCGCTTCCCTCGGAGTCAGTTTGGTCCGGTAAAAAAGAACATCCTGATGACAAAATGCAGGGACCTAACAGGGTACAGTTTCGGATTCAACAGGGTACAGTCGGAGACCTGACAGGGTACAGTCCCGCAAACTGAACCTTCCGCATTTGAGATTGCTCCCAATTGGCTCTATCGTTTCGGCTCCAATTAACGTTCTATCTGACTCAGACGTACCGCCCTTTGTATGCCTCAATTGATTTTCAATGTCGAAAACGGTTATCCTCAAATTTATAATTTGTTGACCCGCAAAACGACTGTCGGGAGAAACGCCGATAACGACGTTGCTCTCATGGACGCCCGCGTCTCGGAATACCACGCTGAGTTGGTTCGGATCGAGGAGGGCATGTACCAGTTGAACGACCTCGATTCCGATAACGGAACGGCGGTGAACGGTAAGCTGATCGATGAAACCCCTTTGAAAGACGGGGATCAAATCAAATTCGGAGCGGTAAACGCCGCATTTGTTGACCAAAGCGAAAGTGCCGAGGACAAACTGCTGCGCGAAACAGTCGAAAAAGACCTCAGTTCCAAATCGGAAAAACTGGCGAAGCTGGAGGAAGCGATCGAAATCCGCACCAATGACCTGAATGCGATTCCGGAGAGCAAAAGCGAGCTCAAGCAACTCGAAAGAGCCATCGCTGAACTGGAACATCACCACGAATCGGAAAAAAACAGGCTGCAGGCAGTTCAAACCGAACTGCAAAATACCCAACAGAGACAGACCGACCTGCTGGCCTCCCTGGAATCCGGGGAAAAGGAGTTGGAAGAATTACAAAAAGACCGCGCCGAGCTTCAGCACCAATACCGGCGGGTGCATACCGCAAACGAAAATTCCAGCCGGCTGAAAGAGGAGTTAAATGCAGAACTGGAAGTCCTGCGCAAAGAAATCGAGGAGGAGCAAAATGCTCTCAACGACTGCCGGCAGAGCCACATCGAAGCCCGCGCAGTCATCGAAGAAGCGAAGGCGATTCGGACGCGAATGAATGAATTCGAACTGGGCCTGCAGAACTTGAAAAACTCCTATGAGGAATTGGGTACCCGAATCGTGGCGCGGAACGAAGATCAAAAAATTCTCGAACAAAACATCGCCGCGCGGGAAGAAACGCTCAGGGAGTTGGATCATACTCTGGAGACCAAACACCGGGTTGCCGAAGAACTGTCGCGGATCATCAACGAAAACAATTCTCACATCAACGCATCCCGCGAGATGTTGGAGAAAATGGAACTGACTCTCCAGAAAGAGATCGCCGAAGTGTCCCGGTCCAAAGAAACCCAGGAATCACTTCACGATGAAAGCATCTCCCTTTCCCATCTGATCAGCGGAAAGACAGCGGTTCTGCATCGTCTCAAAGACAAATTCGAAGCGCTGAAAAACGGCGAAGAGGAAAAGGCGGAAATCACCTGCCCGCCTCTGCGGGTTATCAACCCGGCGATGCGCTCCCTGGTGCAATATTTCCAGCACGGAGCCGGCATACCCGATCAGGACCGGGTCAATCCGATCGGTTATTACGGGCTCGCCGCCTGCACCCGCGGCAGTATGCATCGCGATGCTGATACCGTTCCTTCAGGGGATGATCCGGTACTCGTTCTGCTCCACGGCGATATGGAAAAGGACAAAAATCTCGTCGCCGCCATTACCCGCGATATGCCCAACCGCGACGTATTGGTTTGCTGGCGCGAAGGACAACTGGAAGCCCTTTTTGCGGAAAACGCACCGGACTCAAGGCAGATCAACCTGCTTCTCGGAGCTTCTTCCGGTATAGTTTCCGTCGATTCGCGAACGGCTGAGATCATCGATGAATTAAAAATCGGTCGTCCCCATCTCAGCGTTCCCCTGCCCTGCCCGGTGGAAATTCCGGAGTGGAATCCCGAGTCAGTGACACCTATACGCCCGCGCGGGATATTTGTCTCAGTGAGTGGATTTGATCCTGAATCGAAGCTTCATCGCAGCCGTCTCGAACTTCTCAACCGTCTCGTCGCTGAAACCGGGACCACAGTGACCCTGTATTTCCCGGAACCCGGCGTGCTCGAAAACCTGACAATCCCGGCGGACCGGATCACGGAAATCGCGACGCCATTGAAATACAGCGAATGCCTGGCTTTCATGAGAGAACATTCTTTCGTCACCGGATTCGGCAAAAATCTCGACGGAGGCGACATCCTCGGCGACGCCATGTTGTCGCGAACAGTCTTCGTCGGAGCGGACTTCAACCGGGTCAACGACCAGCTTCTTTTCCCGGATTCCTGCATCAAAGCCGACGAAATCGAATCGGCCCTGAAGAATGCCACCAGACTGCATTCTGATCGCGGAGCCTACGACGAAACAATTCAGCAGGCCCAAAATCTCGCCAGCGAACTGATTTCCTTTGAATCCGTCAGCGACCGCCTCGGCAGCTTTGTCCACAGCCTGTCGGTCAGTGCTGTGGCGGTTTAGGAAAACTTGCTATTCCCCTAAGCCCAATCTAGTTGAACACTGCTTTTGCTGCAGTTTCACTTGAATTGAATCGTTTTTTACCTTTAGGTTCGATATGGATACCTTCTCGAAATTGGTATTGGTAGTCGCTCTCTGCTGTAGTTTTTTTGCGATAGCCTATAAACCGGACATAGCTCAAGGGCATCAGGTGAAGGACTCAGTCACGATGCTGAAAGCAGATCCGGGAGGCGGCAGTGGCAACGGAAATGGTGGGGGACAAAGCGGCGGAAGCGGAAACGGATAAAAGGCTTACGTCCCTTTGCTGATTAATTTTCCCTCTCTTATTTCACACCGTGAAGCGATGCTGATGTTTGAAGCTTCATTCTGGCATTTTCTGCCTGCTTAGCCAACCAGGCCAGTGATTTATCATCGACTGACCAAACTGAAATTTGCTGGAAACAACGGCCAGCGAAATTTTGATTCACGCCGAGTAAATCGGAAGTAGTCGTAATGCCTTGTACAATTGAGGGAGGCTCGCTGATCTGCACGATCGTCCAACGCAACGTGTCGCCGATACTCCAATCTTCGCAAATACTTGAACAATCCATATTGATCTCCCGCTCGCCGTCTGAACTCTCAGGGCGCTTGAAGACGCCTGAAAAGATTACATGTTCAGCTTCATCCTGTGATGACAATGTAGTGTTTCTCAAAGCGACGAGATAATATTTGGTATCCAGCTTCAGCAGTTCAGAATTTGCTATTGTACATTTAGCCTCTGCTTCGACGGGAGAATATTTCCACGACTCAAAAATTAATTCCTCACGATTCGATTTTTGAGAAACAACAAGGAATGACAAGATAAAGAGAAGCACGGCCGCACACAGGGAAAGCGCCGGGAAGAGTGATACTTTTACACTCGGCTTATTGCTAATCTTTACAATATCTGAGATGTGATCTGCCAGTGAGACAATGCTTTCGTGATTTAGATCGTTTAACTTGTAGGCTTTAATTCCATCGCAATCTTCGGGCAGGTCTTCTTCTGAAAGACCGGGAAGCAAGACAGGAATCAAAAACGGAGAATCACTTTTCCCCTCAAAGGTAGAAGCATATCTTAATTCATTTCGTACCCATTCGCTCTCTAACGCTTGAGCATCCAGAAGAGCGACAATGTGGTCACAATGCCGAATCACATCGTGAATATGCCCTTCCAGATCCATGCCTGTCTTCAAAAATTGCTCGTCGATATACGGCTCAATCTTCGATTTTGACAGTTGAATCAGCTCCCGGACGGCAGGCTTATTCGAACTGTGATGAGAGAAAAATACCTTGGGTTTATTTTTGGGAAAGAGAGGGGTTAAAAAATCCATTTGCGTAGTGGGCTAATTCTATTTTGTAGACGCAAATTTGAGAGAGATATTCATATCGGCTGGATTTTTGTTCTCATACCGGCTACGTAAACTTCTTAAAAGTAGGCGATAACGAGTCTCCCCCCTTGTGAAACCCACCTTTTCTATGAAACTTCGAAAGAAATTTCTCATGGCATCCAAGTCCCATGATCATGTCAAACAGGGATCAGTCGTAATGTGTATTGCCTTCCTCCCTACGCCGGATAGCTACCCAGCACTTTGATAAAGCTGCAATTTGTCGTCAGCTGTTTGAGGGCATCTTTGATCTCTTTGTCTTCGCAATGCCCGGCGACATCGACGAAAAAGAAGTATTCCCAGGCCCGGCGCTTGGACGGGCGGCTTTCGATCTTCGACATGTTGATCGCAAATTTCTCAAAAGGCTCCAGAGCCCGGTGAAGAGAGCCCGGCTCGTCGTTTACAGAGAACATGATCGAAGTCCGGTCATCACCGGTCGGAGGACAGGTCCGGTGACTGATCACGAGGAAACGAGTTGTGTTCCCGGCGATGTCCTGAACGGAAGGCTCGAGAAGATCAAGTTCGTACATCTCCGCCAGCAGTTTCCCGCCGAGAACGGCAGAGTTCTTTTCTGTCGCAGCGATCTTTGCCGCCGCAGCTGTGCTGGAGCTTTCCACCACAGCGATATCCCGGAAATGCTTATGCAGCCAGCCTCGACATTGCGCAATGACCTGCGGATGAGTATAGATCTTTTTGATATCCTCGCGCTTACACTTCGCCATCAAATTGTTTTCGATGGAAAGCTTGACCTGACCGTAAATTTTCAACGGGGAATCAGCGAACAAATCAAGGGTGTGAGTCACCGCGCCCTCGGTGGAATTTTCGATCGGAACCACTCCGTAATCCGCAATATTCCGCTCGACCTGATCCAACACATCA
>JARGOZ010000278.1 GCA_029213025.1 Verrucomicrobiales bacterium | reverse complement strand
GGATTTACCGAGAGAATACCAGGCGATCACACGGTTCCTCAAAAAACGCTGAAATACAGCCGGCCAGACCTACAGTGCTGTGACAGCAAGCGCCGGGGGATCCAGGACTCTTCCATCTTCGGAAAGTTGGATATCGCGAACTTCGATCTGATCTCCCTCAATACCTTTTTCAGCCAACTTCTTCTTCACAGCCAATATCCGGCGCGAGGCAAGAAGCACTTTAAAATCGTTACTCGAAGCCAAATCCTCCAATCCCTGAATTTTTACAATCCTTGATTCCGAACCGGAGATGGCGTCGGCGATCGAATGAATTTTAGTCAGCTCACTATCTTTCAAATAAGCACTGTTGGCATCGAAAAATATATTTGAGGAGACCAGCCCTTTGAACGCATCAGTCACTTCCGGCGCAGGTTCGGGTGCGCTAACCGGGTTTTCCGACACCGCCACCTCTTCACTCTCATCATCCTGTAAATTCACGGCGACAGCACCGGCCGCTGCGGCGGCGATTCCCACACCGGCTGTGGCGAGGGTGGGATCAATGGCGATAGTCTCATCATCTTCAGAAAATGTTCCGATGGACGGAGCTGATACGGGCTCAGGCTGAGCTGTCGCCTCATCGTTAACAAATTCGGAAGCTCCTGCGGGAACTTCATCGTTGGTTTCGTCCTGTTTGTCCTCTTCGTTTATATTGGCCGGAACTGCCAAAGGTGTGGCTACGATCAACGGATCTATGGCAATGGTATCGTCATCAGGTCCGGACGGTGGTAAATCCGGTGCCGGCGGGACTGGTACCGGAGGTTCAGGCTTGTCAACGGCAGTCGCGGTCTCTTCGCTGCCGTCGCCGAATTTGAGGAACTTAAATTTCACCTCGTCCCCGTTTTCCTCATTACTGTCAGAAGTCGTTTCAGACACGGCCACTTCGGTCTCACCGGTCTCTTCAACCACCGTTCCGACAACTGGATCGGTTTCAGCTACTTCCCAAACGATGGGCTCCAGTTTCGGCACTTTTCGTTCGACCGGAGGCTTCGGCACGGTCGGAATTTCCGGTTTCTCCTCTTCCACCCAGACGACATTTTCCCGCTCACCTGCAGCATCCTTTTGTCCCTTTTTTCCGTCAAGATTGGTAATCATTTCAGTCAACGAGCCGGCAGCGGCAGGGGCCGGTACGGAAGGTTGTCCGGAAACGGCCGTCATGGCAGCATCTCTTACCCCGGACAATGAATCGTCCAAAGTGCCCGTTCCAAGGTTCTCGTTACTTTCCAAAGCCTCGATCAATCGATCCAGAGATTCGGAAATTTCACCTTGCTGTTTCAGCACAGCTTTTGCCTGCTCGGTCTGAACACGCGCCTTATCACGTAAAGCTTTGAGATGCTCTAATTGATTCATGCGCGGATGATAAACGACCTGAAGATTTGCGCCAACCCAATTTTAGTTCGGCTTGATGAACTATCCACAACCGCACTTATAGAAATCTAACAAAGCTATAAAAAGAAAGAAATGCGTGGCGCTGGTAGAGAAAAATTATCGTAGCAAACTCGATTCGGATTGTTTCTCCACGGTCGCCCGATAGATCTCAAGACGGTTAAATCCTTTCATGTTCTCGTTTTCCAAAACGATCACAGATTTTCTCGCTTTACGGCAAAACACGCACCCGGCCAGAAGTCCAACGGTGAGGAAAAGGATCGCCCATACAGAAATCCCGACGATCACACCCGCGTCGCTCAGCCCACCCGAACTGCTCTTGAAATACTCAGGAAGAATTTGCAACAAGATATCTATCATCAGTTTACCGGCTCCGTAACGGGAAGAATCACAATTTCAGCCCGGCGGGCCTTCCACGAGTCCCCGGTTCCGGAAAGGGTTGTGTCTTCGCCTTTACCTTTCACAGTTAGCAGATCCGCGTCGACCCCCTCTTGCTTCAGTTTTTCCCGGACTGCTTCAGCCCTTCGCATACTTAGCGTTACGTTGAAGTCCGAGTTGCCTTCACTTTCCGCATAGCCGGTCACGCTAACCTGGCAACCGGAGTTCCGGATTTCCCTGGCAATTTCGCGGATGATTTCGTTGCCTTCATTTTTTATAAAAGCACTGTTTTCCCCGAAATAAACAGCGCGGACACCGGAGTGTGACGATCCCTGCCTGGCTCCACCGATTTCCTTCGCCTCGGCCAGCAGACGGTTTGCCCCGTCGAGTTCAGGTGAACCGGCCTTGAAGAGATCGTCAAAATTCAGTTCGTCACCGAGTTTTGCTTTCAGAACAGACAACTGAAGATCCCTCGCCTCAACTTCATCCTGCTTTTGGCTGATCATACTCTTCAGTGTCGAAGTCTCAGCTCTGGTTGCCTCGAGCTTTTCCTCGGTTAGCTGAAACTTGCTTTGCAGACCCTCAATGGTTTTACTCAGTGCTTCAATCTGACCGTTCTTATCACCGGCGTGAATCAACGATTCCAGTTCCTCGACACGGCGGTCCCTGCTTTCGATCACGTCGAGCAACATATCAACCTGGGCACTGGACCGGGTCAGCTCCTCTTTGACTTCTTCATTAGCGGACTTCACCGCCACGAGGTCGGAATCACTTTGAAGCATATCGATCTCAACTTCCCTCATTTCGAAATCGCGCTTCACTTTGGTCAATTCTTCGGTTGTTTCGGCGAGTCTTGCTTTGAGTTCGCCGACCTCTTCGATTTCACCCTTTTTCTTTGACCAGCCGTTGACCAGGTCGTCGACGCCTTGTTTCAACACAGCGTTCTGTTCCCGAATTTTTTTCAATGCGCGTTCCTTGTTATGGAATTCGTCCCGCAGCATCTCCAACTCTTTGCATCGCTGTTTCAAGAGCTCCGTGAGCTGTCGGTTGTTTTCCTGAATCACCGCATCCGGCTTCCCGCCCCCGGTTTCTTCAAGGCCGGCGATTCGATCAAGGAGAACTTGAACCTGCTCCTTGTGTTCCAGCAGATTCTGTTCGTGCTGAGCGTCGATGTGATGGAGACGATTCTCCAAAGTTTGAATCCGGGTGTCCTTTTTCTGGTTTTCCAGAACCTGCAATTGCAGAGCTTCCACCTCCCGTTTCGCCTGCGCAGATTTTTCCTGCTCGATCTCAAAGATCTTCTTCTCCAGAATAGTGATTTTATTGTCGCGGTCGCGTATCGCGTCCAGCAAATGGCCATCCTCTCCGGTCGACTTTTCACAGGCTTTTTTACCCAGTTTTTCGACAAGCTGACTTTGAGAAATCCCCAAGGTCGCCCATTGGCTGGCCAGATAGGAGCTTTCATCGAGTGCGGCCTTGAGACGTGCCTCGTTCTTTCCCCAGATCCGGTTGGAAAGCAGGAGTCCGACCCCCAGGAAAAGAGCCCCGGTCAAAATCAGGATGCTCCAGACAGGAAACTGAGAAAGTAGCGAAGTAAGATCCATGCGTATTCTTTTCCTTAGAGTTTCACTTCCTTTTCAGCCAGTTCGGCCAGAACGACCTGCTTTGTTCGAATTACATCCCTGCTGACCAGATCAAATTCAGACTGCGCCCGGCGGGTTTCCAACTCAACCATTAGCGCCTGAGTCCGTAACTGCCTCCAGTAGGCGCGACCTATCACGGCCCCCACAACAACTGCAAGAAAAGCTCCGGACGCAACAACCCACTGAGGCAGGGTTGCTATCAAGGCTACCGGAAGAGAATATAGAGTTGCTGATTCCAAAATTGCAGAAATAAAGAGGTTTATAAAGTCTAGCAACCATCAAAACAAGATTTCATTAGTTGTCAACAATACTTAAATAAACCTCGCAGAAAGAAAATTTTGGAAAATATGATTAAAGCTGCCTTTTGTGATAAGACATCAAACTTCAATCACGAGATTCTTTTCACGGAAAAATGTTTTTAATTTCCCAATTCAATTGATCGATCTCTCGCAGCATTGAGAGCCTTTTTTACAATTCCTTTAAAATTGTCTTCCCGGAAAGATTCAAGGGCTGCGAAAGTCGTGCCGTTCGGACTGGTGACATTTTCGCGTAAAACGGACGGATTCTCTCCGGTTGTTTCCACCATCTCCGCCGCTCCGGCGACCGTGGCTGTTGCGAGACGAAGTGCGGTTTCCCTGCTTAGGCCCTGTTCCATCGACGCCTCGACAAGGGCTTCGATCAGAAGAAATACATAAGCGGGTCCACTGCCGCTCAGCGCCGTCACGGCATCGAGATCTTCTTCCTTCACTTCGACTGCGTAACCGACCGATTGCAGCAGAGTCAAAGTTACCGAAGCGTCTTCCGGTTTCGCATCGGCACCGAGAGCAAATCCTGAAGCTCCCTTTGCGACCATGGCCGGTGTGTTCGGCATGACCCGGATCACCCGGTGTCTGTTCTGTACAGCTGCTTCTATTGTCCCGATTTTCACCCCGGCAGCGATGGATATCAGTAACTTATCGCGAGACTCACCAATCCCGGTCAGCATATCGACTAGACCCTGCGGTTTTACGCAAAGCAAAATTACATCAGCCTGATCAACTACATCGGCATTGGATTTTGCCAGCAGCCCGCCCGTCTTGTCGGACAGCCCCTCCGCCGCGGGAAGCCAGGAGTCGAAAACAATTGTATCACTTCCCCGGCAAACCCCGGAATTCACGATACCCTCAATGAGAGCACTACCCATTTTGCCGCAGCCAATCACACCTAATTTCATGTTGTAGCAAAGCCCCGTTTGCTCCTGAAATACACCAAAAACTCAAAAGCAACAGGGTACAATCCGCCATCGTACCCTGTTGAATCGCGGGCTCTTCCCGGTATGTTGTGAATCTGGATGATGAAAAAAATGACAGTTCGCCTGGCTCTGGTGACTCTTTTTGCCAGCCCGGGGATTTTCTGCGGCTGTGGCGAGCGTCAGATGCCGGATGACTCGCAAATAATTGAACCCGCTGCGGAGCCGGATCCTGTGGCTGAAGTCGTCACGGCCGGTTCACTCGAATTTTCCCCGGCCGTGCAATACCAAAAGGCAAAGGTGGGCACGGAAGAAGTCGAATTTGTCTACACGGCAGTCAACGTGGGAAGTAAGCCGGTAACCATCACCAATGTGGATTCCGGTTGTGCTTGTATCGAAGAATCCGTAGATCCCCGCCTTGTCCAACCGGGACAGTCCGCAAGGATCTCAGCCATTTACACAACCGAAAAGCTGAACGGTTTGGCGGAGAAAATTATTTCGGTCACCACAGATCAGCCCGGCGTTCGCGAAGCCTTGCTGACCGTGAAACTGGAGATGGAGCCTATCTATACAATCGATCAGAATTTGACTACGTGGGAGAAAGGAAAGAAAACCGAAACGAAAACGGTGAACTTTGATGTCGTCAGAGAGAAACCCATTCATCTCCTCTCGGCAAAAAGCAGTCGTTCCGAAGTGAAAGTGGAAGTGGAGGAGGTTGAAAAAGGCAGAAAATACCGGATTCATCTGACTCCCGATTCGACCGATGCAAATATGCTGGGCATGGTCCGGCTGACGACAGATTGTGAAATCGAAGCCCATGCCCGCCCGTTGCTCTACGTAACTGTCCAGTAAATGAACACGATTCTGAAAGAAGCAGCCATCGTTTGCGGGATCGCCCTGATCTTCGCTACGCTGTGTGCCTTTTTTCATCCCAAAAGACCGGCCTGGTACAAAGTTGCACCTGACGATGTGCTGCGCTGGTCAATCAGTGAAGAAAAAGCGCGGCAACTGATGCAGGCCGGGGACATTCTGTGGATTGACGCCCGACCGGGGGGGAAATATGAGGAAGAGCACCTTCCCGGAGCGATTTCGCTCGACCTCGAGCACTGGGCCGACCTGATGTTTGAGCAGCAGGAAACCCTGCAAAGCGCCATGGGCAAAACGGTAATTGTTTACTGCGACGGCACCCGTTGCGAGAAAAGCCGCGATGTGGCTCAGCGCCTGCGCGAATTACTGGGCCTGGATCCCGTATATTTACTCAAAGGAAATTGGCGGAATCTCGTTTTATTAAATGGAGCATCAGCTAACACCGCTTTGTGAGACCGCAAAATTCGCTGGTTGACGTTATCACTCCTTTATTTTAGAAATAGCCCACCTCTAAGGATGAAAAGATTATCCATCATTCCCGTCTGTCTTCTTGTTTTGTCGTCCTTCGCTTTCGCCCAGGACACCACATCAGAAGGCGCTTCCACCAGTGTCGCAGAAGAACTTTCTGAAGAAGCGGCCATTCTTCGCGCCCTCGTGGAAGAGTACAAAGCAAAAAAGGAAGGCGGGGTACAACCCAATCAAATCGAGAAGCCTCCCATACCGACTGCACCGGTAGACCCCGCCTCATCCACTACCCCGGTGACCGATGCAGTGGATGAGAAAATGGACGCGGCCGGTGAGAAAGCGGCGGAGAAAATTGATTCGGTTACCAATCTGATTTCCAATCCCATTGAATCCGTCGACTCGGTAATTCCTTCCACCCCTCCCGCGATGTCGAATATACCGCGAATCGACGCCCCGGTGATCGACAGATCTGAAATCCCCCCGTTGGAGGCTCCCGCCAACACTGCTCCGGTTGTTCCCCGACTCGAAACTCCGATTGTGGATAAGTCGGAAATTCCTCCCCTCGAGGAACCGGCTGCCACAGTGGCTGAGATGCCTAATGTGACGGCACCAACGGTCAGTAAATCCGGGATTCCGGCGATTGAAGAACCGAAACCAACCGAAGCGGACAGGCCGAAGGTTTCAGCTCCCGCCCTTTCCAATTCAGAAATGCCGGTGATAGAAGATTCCAGGCCTACATCTGCGGATAAGCCGAAAGAGGAAATTGTTGTGGTGAAAACCGAAATTCCTTCGCTTGATCAGCCGAAATCTGAAACAGCACCAGCTGCGGAGATGAAAACAGCCGCCAGTTCTCTGAGCGATTCGATCATCCTCAATGATGCTCCCTCCCCCACTCCCAAGGTCGAAGTGCCCGTCACAACGCCGATGAAACAGGAAACGGCAAATCAATCAGCCGCCCCTGCCGA
>JARGOZ010000277.1 GCA_029213025.1 Verrucomicrobiales bacterium | reverse complement strand
ACCAATCCCCGCACCATTCCGAGACATTACCACTGAGATCGAATAAACCATTGGGTCCCTTTCGGTAACTCTTTACAGGAGCCGTGAAGATATGAGAATCTCTGTGTCGGTTCACTTTCTCGTTCCAAAATACCGCCATAAATTCATTTCCGAGGTAGTTTCCTGTCCCTGCAGGAGGAGGCCATGGACCTGGCCACGGATAACCCAGATTCCTTTTCTCTCTTTGATTCGGTAGTAAATTTAGATCTTCCCCCTCCCCGACACCCGCTGCAAAACTCCATTCGAGGTCAGTCGGAAGACGATACCGAATACCCTCCCTTCGACTGAGCCACTCACAAAAGCTCCTCGCCTCATCCCACTTAACTTTCACTACCGGATGAAGTTCGGTTTGTCGAATTCCCTCATACTCGACATTTTTCCATTCCATACTCACACCGGGATTCCCCGCTGCGTAAACGGCATAGTCTTTCACCCGCGTCTCATGCTCGCAGAACAGGACATCGGTTCCCGTAACAGGCAAAAATTTCATCCCCAACGAATTAGTGAATCCATGGCTGCCTCCGGCGGGAAAGTATCCCGTTTGGGGCGGCGCAACAGCCATAGTTTTCGTACTTTCTTTCAGCTTTTGCTCTGCCTCGGCAAGACGTCTCCGCAGATCTTCCATTTCAGAATCGACAACGGATACTGATAGGTCTTTGACGAAAACAAAGTCGGTTCCCGAAACACTGAGCATATTGTATTCCCCGGGGACATGGCGAACACCTTCGCCTTTCGCTGCAAGGGCTTCGGATTGTGTTCTGACCTCTTCCCGTGTGGCCGCAAACACTTTCAAGATAGGTAGATTGGGCCTTTTCAGATGTTTCACGAGGATCGAAGTAAACAAGCCATCGTTCGCCTCCTGCCCGACATTGGCGGAATAGCTGATCAGAGTTCCGGAGGGAGGCGTCACCGCTGCAAGTCCTCCTTTGCTACCGACGATTGACCGGGTTCCACCCGTTGATACCGCTTCGAGTGGATTATTCCGGCAGCAGTCGAGAATCACCAGTTTCACTCCCGCTGCGGTGGCATCGAGATCATCGACTACCGCCTGGAGAGCCAATGCCTCGTTGCCGAGACGCCGCTTCATCCGCCGAACATCGTTGCTCAGGGCGGTTACGTTAGTATCTTTAACCAGCAGAAAATTCTCGCCATGGTATTCCACTCCGTGACCTGCGAAGTAGATGAGAGCACACTCCGCCCCTCTGGCTTTCGTGATAAAGCGGTCGAGAGCTTCCTCCGCTTCGTCCTGCTCCGCATTCTTCAGCAGGTTGACCTCAAAAGGAGGGACCGCCTCCCTAAGCGCCCCGGCAATCAGTTCCGCATCACTCACCGCCACGGTCAGTTGTGCGTCCTTTTCGAGATGATCGTATCGATCCACCCCAATGACGAGAGCGACCCGCTCCGCTGCCGGTGACGGGAACAGAAATCCCAACCACACGCTAAGGAAAAGAGCGGAATAGAGACGGGCTCGCATCACAGCATTTCCTCCATCTTAATCCACCAGTCGAAAGAACAACACCCGCCGGTCTTCGGCCAACGCGGACTCGGGGGATGTCGCAGGGAAGCGGGCTTTCGTCTCACCGAAACCGACCGGCAACAGCCGCCCGGGATCAACACCGTAGCTTTTGGAAACAAGCAGGTCATAGATCGAGTTGGCTCTCGCTTGCGACAGATTCTGATTGGCCTCAGCCGAACCTTCCGCAGAGGCATGCCCCTCAATCACAAATTTCTGATCCTGCAAAGTGGGGTGCTTCAGAGCTTCAGCTACCTTGATGAGAAACCGGACGGAATCGTGATCGACAATACGGGTTTTCCCTTTGGGAAACTTTATCTCACCCTTTAGCTGAGATTCGGCATCGACCGCATAGGTCATCTCGTAAGCCTGTTCACCCGGAGCAGTCGGCAGGTCTCCGGCTCCTCCGTAGGGATTTTCCGCCGGAGCGGTGACCTGCTTGATCTGAGCCGGTGCACTGCTGTCCGTGGCACTGATCGCGGTCGCCACTCCCCGGCTTCGGGCGGAAGAAATCCCCCGGGTCGTAAAAATCACCGACCGGGTTTCTTTTTTCACCGCTGGAGCGGTAGTCGTTGAGATCCCTCTCGTAGTGAAACCCCGGGTTTTGAATTGCGAGGTTTGTTTCGCAGCTTTTTCTTTTTCCAGACCGCCGGACAACTTTTCGACAAGACTGTTGGTATCCTGAGCTTTCGCGATGCCGGAGACCGACAGGGCTGCGAAGTAGAGAAGAAGAATGGATGGTTTCTTTGGTATCATAATTGGGTTCCTCTTTTTTAGTTTTCCTTAGTGCTTTAGTATATACCCTACCTTCGCTTTGGTGATGGAAGGCTGGATTTCGGATTTCTTTTTCGAGGTATCAGTAGCGGATATCGCCGTGGCGATACCGCGTGAATTAAAGATTTGGCTCTGATTAAAAGTGAGGAAGGCACCGGCTTTTTCCCCGCGTGATTTTACCGAGATCGGAGCGGTGGATGCATAGACCTCAAAGTACTCCGCCCCGGAAGGTGGTGATGTGACAAATTCGATCACTTTGCTCTGCATCTCCCCATTGGAAATGATGCGATCATTCTTCAGGTTATCATTTGGAAAGAACTGCGTAACGCCTACACCGGCACCCCGGTGGAGGACATTGAGATACAGACTACGGTTGGCCGAGATTCTGAGAACACCTTTTTCTCCAATCTTGATCGAAGGAGTTACCTCTACTTCCATCCTTCCTCCATCCGGCAGCAGGACGACACTGTGTGACTGTCGATCTACTGCGAGATCCGAAGACGTCAAAAGCGTCTTGCTCTTCTCCTGGCTCGCCTTGGTAACAGTCGAGTCGTAGTCAAAAGCCTCCTTTACTTTCTTGCCGAAAATTTGCTGAAAGATTCGGCTGTCCCTGATCAGATCAGCGTGTTTTTTTCCGCCAAACTCTTCGTATCCAAGTGGTTCAAAAGGCACCAGTTGGTAACCTAACACATAGACAATAGAGATGTATTCCAACATCATTTGATCGCGATACTCAGAGGTTCCGTTGGCGAGGGACTGATAGAGCGTTCGGAAACTCTCCGAGCGAAACGATTCCTCCTCGAGAAGCGACATCATTTCGGAATAGTCCAGACCAAATTCAGCCGACAGTTGGTAGGCATTAATCGGGTTGAGATAGTAGGAATTGTACAAAGCAGACACCGGTTCAATGTCAGAGACATGATCTCCAATCGCCTGGCCGAGGGAGTCGTTGAATCGTTCGTAGTCATGCAGGATCAGCGACCGCAAGCGTTCTTTCGGCGGGTAAAGCTTTTCAAACAGCCCCAATTCGGTCCCACCGAGAATACGCGACTTTTCCACGAAAGGCCGGATTTCGTCCTTCATTCCCGCAAGAGTTCTCGGGCTGGGTTCGCCAAACTTTTTTTCATCCCATTCTTTAATGCCCGGAGGAAAATCAACCCGGTCAGCGGCTTTCATGCCCCGGTCGTGGCATTTGATACAGGAGATCCCGTTAATGATTACTCCATCGGGCCGGTTCTTGTCCCGCACAATATTGACAGGAGCGCGGTCGAGACGGGTACCCTGTTCATTGGCCAGCAGATAGCCCTGGAGACCATTGGGGAGAGTGTATATCATTTCCCCGCCATCGTGATCAAAGACGTGTTCGCCGGATATGGCGATATGTGCCTCCGGGGGACCCATAGGCGCTTTTCGCAAATCCTGCTGTGTGCCGCCACCGGTTCGCTGGAAATCATAACTGACCCAGTAGGAGCCGTAATCCGATTCATGCCGTTCGATAAGTCGATTGTGGTCGGACACCCCCGAGTTGATAAATCCGGCGCGCACCGCATCACCCATTTGAATATTATGAACCCGGTCCACCCCCAGTCGCTTTTCGAGGCGACTCTGTATCCCCTCATTGCCGTCCGTGTAGATGCCGAGAATATAATCCATGATATCATCGTAAAGTGGCGGCTGGGCAGCGGCGAAGCCAAACCAGTCGGCCCGGATGTAGGGCATCCGGGAGCCGGTGGCTTCGAAGATTTTGCTTTCTTTCCGACCGTCAATGCCAACAATGCCGTGGGGATAAAAGCCTGCGACACGTTCCCAGTCGTCAGCGGTCCATTTGTAGTCCCGCAAATCGATGCGGAAAATGGTTCTCTCATCATCAATGGCTTCCGGGACCGTGATTTTTCCATGTGTGGAAAGGCTGTTCATCAGCTTGCTGATAGCGATGCGCAGCGTTTCAACCTTGTGATCATCGTAGACAGAATACCCGTCGGCATCCGTTGTATTATATATATTCGTCAGCGTCAGATAGCGGTAGTATTTTGCGACCGAAATGTTTTCGCGCACATCGTCATAAATGGTGCGCAGTGCATCCGTGAAATAGATCGGGTCCCGCTTGATTCGGTCTTTCTCTCCGGAACTGAACCACTTTCTGAGCACAGCAATTTCCTCGTCGGTGAGGTGACGGTTTTCCGGTCCAACCGGGGGCATCACATCATCATCGCTGTCATCGAGGGTCACCCGGGAGAGAATTAAATCATAATCTCCCGACTCGAGAATTTGGGAGAGCGGAGCTGCCAGGTCCGGGGAACGCCGTTTCTGCGGGTTGTGACAGCGCTGGCAACGCTTGTTAAAAATGTACCGGGCCTGCAGCTCGATATCGCCGTCCGGCAGGGAATCTTCCAGCACCGAAGCGGCGGCGACAGTTTCGGGCTTCGGTTTGGGCAGAGGTTCGTTAACGGACAGGCTCTCCGTGTCTCCATGAGGACCGGCATATTTTTCAGGAGACTTTTGCCACTCTTTCAAAGCGGCTTCGTCCGAAAAATAAACAGTTTCGCCGTTATATTCCAACGAAGGATTGCCCGGCAGGATCAGCATCCCTTCTTCGACCGGGCAGAAACGTTGATCCAACAATTGAATGCTGTTCAAACCCAATTTCTTTTCCATCCCGGCAAATTGAGGCAAGCGCTCAGGCCCGCCGGCTTTGATCGCGTAGTTTGCGTGGATCTGAAAGAGCTCAAGGCAATGTTTGCAGCAGAAGTACACCGTCCTGCCCGCATAGGTTGTTTTTACCTCCGGATCCACCGGTTGGCCTGTATCGATCGGACATTGGGTATTGTGATTGGGAAGTATCCCCACAGAGGCGGCACTGGTGGAAGGGGGATCAGCTGCCGACTCGACATTTTTCACCCAGTTTTCGAGCAGAGTGATTTCAGAACGACTTAACGGTGGACGGTAGCTTTCGTCTCCTTCAGCACCCCTGCTGCGGGGCATGCGTTTTTTCGCTCCCCCGGAAAGATTGATTCGCTTCACGATTTCTTTGAGCGTGTCGGAATCCGATTTCAGTTCTTCAAGTTTGGTATCGCCGTGAAGTTCAGGAAATTCGTCGTCCCTGTGGCAATCGGCACATCGCTCCTCGAAGATCGCAAGAACCTCTTTTTCATTCGATTTTCCCATCTGGGGAATCAAAAAAGCGAGAAGGTAAAGTGAGGTGAAAAAAGCAGCTCTCTGGTTCATTTCGAAGTGAATCGGTTTAATCCTGCCAATGATTACAACAAATTAAGACTTTTTTGATACTCCCGGCCTACTTCGAAAGAATCAGTCGCGCCCTGTCTGAAAAATTTGCTGCGGGAAAATGACGCGCTCGCTGCACAGGGGTGATTCGATTTGTTGGGCTCAAAAAACAAATAATCATCCTTTTTCTTCCTACCAATCAGTTAATTATGCAATCAAATTCCTCGACCGGATGTATTTGAGCCGGTTTCAGCTCAAATCGTTACGCTCCCCCTTCCGGCCCTCATCCGCTGAATAATTTTTCACGAACATTTTGATTTCCAATGCTTCGTTCCGGGCGTTCCGGAGCTAACCCGCTAACGGGAAGGCTGTTCTTGCAGTGACTTTAAACGAGCGTTTGTGCCTCACCTGTCTCCATTCAAAAGTTGCAATATTTATACGAAAGGACCAGTCTTTCTACACTTGAAAAAGTGTGGCGTACAACATTAGTTGGAACGGTAGGCACAACCGGATTTCATGCGGGAATTGAATCTAAAGGGGAAAGAAAATTGTAAAATCCGCCATCTGAAAAGGTGTCGGGGCAGCAATGAGGACTTCTAACTATGTGGAATACAGCATCCGGGCAGATTCACGAGATGTCCCCACTCTCTCAAAGTATCCTTTTTGGCCTCCCACTGGTGTGCGGAGCTTTAGCGCTCATTCTCGGGGCGGTTTTTCGTAGCGTGGGAAGACTGCGCATTCCCCTGGTCATATTGAGTGCGGTGGCCGGACTGGCAGCCTGCACCCTCATTATCTTCGGCTTACAAGCCACCCCGAAGATGGAAATTTATCAGAGCGGCTTTCGAACCCTGCTTTCCTCCACCGGGGACACGGATCAGGCAGGCATCTGGGCTCCGGTTCCCTGGGCCCTCCCCCGGACCGCCGGACCGGCTCTGGAAATTAGCGGCGTGGGGGGAATCAATCAAAAAAGGCAGCTCCTTGCACGGCAGACCAGCCGGGGCCGGGGCCAGTTGTTTGTCGATTTTCCGGGCAGTCCACGGAAGCGGGTCAATCTTCGGAACTGCACGACACCCATCGAGTCGAAAGCCGAAATTCTGCGGAACGGCGAAAAGACGTCGATCAGCTGGAAAACTGAAAATGACGAAGAACAAATCGTGATTCGAAATCCCGACGGCAGCACGGATACCATACGCATCAGTTCCCTGTCGTATCCAAAAGCCTGGCAGTTCCCGGACTCGAAGCAATCGGACATGAACCGTTCCGGTCTGTTTTTGACCCGGCTGCCGAAAGACCGGGGAGAGCGGGCGCATATTCTGGTTTTGGATCCGAATCTCATGAAATCGAAAGGGACGGATGATCAGGGCAGTCTGGTCGTCGACGGAAAGCCGTTTGTTCCGGATCTGAACTTCGCCAGTGACCCCGAACCGGACTTTCTCCGCGTGACCCGCTGGAATACCGTCCGCAACCGCTTCC
>JARGOZ010000276.1 GCA_029213025.1 Verrucomicrobiales bacterium | reverse complement strand
ATCCACTTGAAAAGCCTGCGCATTTTTCGCATAATTTCATTGGTTAGAGACTGTTGAATCGCGAGATTGCTGTCGATTTTTCCTGAAATCGGGGGTATATAGATAGCACCACCATGTTTCGAGGCGCTTTATCTGTGTTACCACTGTTACCACTGTTACCACTGTTACCACTGTTACCACTGTTACCACTGTTGCTTCTGTTCGGTCTTGTTTCTATCCCGGAAGCCGGTGCTCAGCATTCGAAAAGGAATACGATTTCCATCTGGGAAGTTCGCGACGAGGACAATGTCGTATATCTCGCAGGCTCGGTTCATTTACTGAGAGAATCGGACCTGCCAATTCCGGCCGGATACTACCGGGCGTATCAGGACTCGGATCACATTTATTTTGAGCTGGATATGGCTCAGGTCAGTCAGCCGGAAATGAAGAGGCGGATGATCGAACTGGGCAGGTTGCCGGAAAACCAAAACCTGTCTTTTTTCCTATCTGGCAAGACGCTCCGCAAACTTCACCGGCATGTTGCTGAGAAAGGAATTCCCGGCCAAATGATGGATCGGTTGAAGCCGGGAATGGTTCTCCTGACATTATCGGCCCTGTCTGCCGGAGAAAAGGGGGCATCTGCCGATAATGGAGTCGAGGCGCTGCTTTACCAGCGATGTGTAGAGGACCGGAAAGCTACCAGTGGTTTGGAAACTCCGGAGTTTCAGCTCTCGATGTTTGACGGCTTCGATCCCGACCTTCTCGAAAAACTCATTCACGAAGCGATTGAAGAATCCGGCCCGGATGAGAATCTTGTCGAAAGTCTGATTCAAGCATGGAGGGAAGGGGACTGTGACGCGGTTGAAAAACTGATCTTCGATCAATCCCCGGAGAGTGCTGCCGTGCACGAAATTGTTATGGCGAAGCGCAATCGCAGCTGGCTTCCGGTCATCGAAAAATCCATCGCCGGTAAAAGGAATGAGATGTTTGTCGTTGGGGCAGGTCACCTTATTGGTAAAGATGGAGTTGTCGATCTGTTACGCAAGAAAGGGTACAGGGTTCGGCAGTTGAACAATGAATCGCTGGTAAACTTGAGCGCAGGGCGGCTGCGGTAACCGGATGGCTTTTCGGCAAATCTCCACTTGCATCACATTGTAATGCTGCTTATTTGAGTAAGTGTTCAAAAGAACTTGCTCTGTAATGAATTTTTGCGAAATTTCAATTGATCCTAAGCAATCCTTCCCTTTCAATAAATCTCGAAACAACTTCAGTGTTATGTCAGAATTATTTGCTCTTTCCGATGAAGTGGAGGTCCGGGAACCTCGCGGAACTTTCGATCCGCTCATCGTATCCGAAGTGTGGGAGACCGCCGAGACAATCTCCGGGAACGACTCGGCACTTTGGCGGAAAGATGAATACGGAAACACTATCTGCCGAAGTGAATACGGGAATACCGGTTCTTCTTTCGGTTGGGAGATTGTAAAAGGACTGCCCGGAGAGTTGAAGCCGAGGCATATCGACCAAATCTAAACCGTTGGCGTCTATTTAGGCATCAACACCACCCGGAAGCCTACGTCGTTCGCATTTTCCTGCGAGGGTGGCGCACCCCGGCGGTAAGGGATTTCCAAATCGGTCTGAGTGGAGCGAAGCCACGAACCGCCGCGCAGGACTTTGCGGTCCGTTCCCACCCATTCCGGACGAACTCTGGCCCCTTCTTTTTCGGCCCGATTCAGTATTTGCTGGGAATACCAGTCCTGAACCCATTCGGTGAGATTGCCCCGGATGTCATATAAACCATAGTCATTTGGAGCGACACTGCCCACCGGGCGGGAAGAGCGGTATCTGGTGTAAGCACTGGTGATGGCGTTAGTCAGACTGGTTGTGCCGGCAAATGTAGACCACTCTGCATCGGTTGGCAGTCGATAGATATAGTCAGACGGAACATTGCCCAGCGCGTTTTCAAACATGGTCAACCGGCTGCAAAATTTGCTGGCATCATACCAGCTCACACTGTCCACGGGGTGCTTCGGGTCCTTGATATCACTCGGATTTTCTTTGGTGATTCTTTCATAGGTGGCTTGAGTCACCTCGGTATCAGCCACCCAGCCGCCGAGATTATCAAACCAGATCATCTTCTGTCCGAGACCGTTGGTGAAATTGCGGTTCACGATCGGAATTTCGTCGGTGATGAGTTTTGTGTTAAAGGCAAGTTGTCCGCCGGACTCTACAATGCCGGAAAGATTGGCCGGCTTAAAATTCTTTTTCGAAATCGTGTAGGAATATTTTCCCGGGGCAACCACAGCCCGGTTCAGAGGAGTGAGGCCAATGGGAAGACCGTTGGCGACGACGGTGGCACCGGGAGGGTCACTCTGTATGGAAACCGAGCCGTATTCGAAAGGAAAACTGACCTGGGAACTTGAGGAGCGCTCCACATAAACGCCTTTCGAAATTTTGTGTAATCCCGGAATCCGGGCTTCGAAAAGATAATCGCCTTCCGGCAACTCGACCTGGAATGGCGTCACGGCGAGTCCGTTGCCGATTCGTTGATTGCCAAGATAGACGGTCGCTCCTTCCGGTTCGCTGGAGAAAGAAACTATGGATCTCTCCCACGCGAATTCCAACTCACGGGTGATGTTGCCTTTCACATCCACGGTGCGACGGATCGGTGCCCAGTTTTTGTGCCGGACTTCGATTTGGTGCCTGCCGGGCGGAAGGTCGGTAAGTGTCAGGGGGGTGATGCCCTTTTGCTGCCAGACGCCTTTATCAAGCGACGCCCAAACTTCCGCCCCCACGGGATCGCTTACTACGTTGATACCGCCTTTGGCGAATACGGCCGAAACAGCGGCACTGCGATTGTGTTCCACACGTATTTTCCGTGTGTAATCCGGCCAGCCTTTTGCCGTCATTTTTACCTCGTATTCCCCGGCTTCCAGATCGCCTACCTTTTCGGGAGTTTTGCCGATGCGGATCAATTCACCCATTTCATCGGAACCTTTGGGGCCGGTTTTGATGAGTTTATAGTCCGCCCCGGGCGGTTCACTGACAAGATTCAGAGATCCTACACTTTTCTGTAGGGCGACTTTGGGAAGCAAAATGGTCTTGTGTTCAACAACTGCGACCGTCTTCACCACCGGTTCGAATCCGTTTTTTTCAATCCGCAGCTGCATTTTACCAGCAGGCAGCTGTTTGATTTCAGCAGGTGTGACCAATGGCTCGCGGCCGGGGACGGTGACTTTGGCGCCTTCCGGCTCGGAGGTAACGACAAGGTTACCGTTGGATTCTTCCAGGTATCTCTCGATCAGCGGAAGGGAAGCTTTTGCTTCCGGGTTTGCCGGATGTTTTTCGAGCACGGATCTATAGAGCTTACCGGCCGCAACCCAGTCACCGTTATGGATAGCGGCTTTCGCTTCTTTCAGAGTTTTCTCGATGGCGGGGGAGGGATTAAGACCCGGGGTCGGGGATTGGGGGGAGGAATTTTTCTTTCCCAAATAAATTCCGCCGAAAGCTCCCCCGACGAGGGCGAGGCATGTAATTAAAATCCAGACGATATTGTTCAGAGGGCTCCGTTTTACCGGAGGCCTCGGAGGCGGTAGATCGATACTGGATTCAAAGCGACTCATTGATAGAGAGGTTTAAAGCGTGTCTTTCAACAGTGAAAAGTAAAGTAAGTTAAGATAATTCAATTGTCATCGGAGTTTTGCCGTCGAAATAGATCGATAGCTTTACCTTATTCTTTTCGCGAGAGCTGATATTGTGACCGCAAATTCTACGCCAAGTTGATTTCAGTCCGGAGCTGCCCTTCTGTACGAAGCACAGCCCCACCTGGCAAAGCCAGATGAGGCTGTTATTCCCCCCCCAAATATTGGGACCCCAATCTCTCCCGGAAACGTTTTGGAGCAAACGATTTCTAAAATTTACGGCCACGGAAATACGTCAATTTCGAGTCGCGAGTATTTTTGTAACGAGTTGACATAGAACGGTGTTGTGATCGAGTTGAGTGGTTACTAAACGCAAGTCGGCTTCAAGACAGGCTTCCAGCGCTTTGACCAGTTCCGTAACAGTGAATTTCCGGGTGGCTTGAGCGCTGAGAAAGATCGGGTAGGCAGATATCGTGCCGTCCTTTTTTCGGGGGAGGTGAGCCGTTTCCGCCTCCGGGAGATTGTTGATTTGAGATTCAAACGCTTTAAAATTCCTTCCGGCAGTCAAATTGTGTCGAGAGACAAGATCTTTGGCGTGCAGCATGCCGCGAATTTTCGGAATGATGGCGGCCCGCAAAATTCCAATCGGTCCTTCCCCGTTATGCAATTGTTTTTCGAGGAGGTGAAGTGTGCGCGGCAGGTCTTTTCTCGATAAAGCATCGCCGATTTCGAAAATCACGCCGGAGTGGGTGGCTGTTACCATATCGGCAATGTCACGGGCAGAAATTTCCCGGTCTCCGAAGTAAAGCGATAGTTTCTCCAACTCATTTTTGAGTGTCCGGGTATCTGCTCCTGCTGTGAGGATAAAACGCTCGAGGGCGCCGTGGCCGAAATTAAGCTTGAGTTTGGTGGCTTCTTTTTGTGCCCATCCGATGATCCTGGATTCCCAGCCCTCTTTGGATATATCCACTTTGTCGAAGGCTTCCACTTTGGCGAGTTTACTAATCCCTTTAAAAAAGGATCGCCTTTTATCCATCTCCGTGGCGCTGATGATTAGCTTTACGTCATCGGGAATTCCGTCCTTGAGCAGTTCGAGAAAGTTGTCGACCGCTCTCAAAGTCGTTTCCGATTTTCCGGTCACATTGTCGCCGAACAGATTGGCTCCCTGCAGCCACACCAGTTTATCGCCACCGAAAAAAGGCAGGGTCTGAATGGCTTCTGTCGTCTGGGCGAGAATTCGTACAGCGTGGTCCGAGTTGTCTGCCACTCCGTTTATGATTTCGAGTCCGAACTCTTCGTCTTTCGGTGCAATCTTGCGGGACAACGCAAGCGCAGCCTCCTTGGCCTTTGCTTCGTCGGTTCCATAGAAGAGAAAAATTCGGTCGCTGCCGGTAGCGGTTTTCTTTGGCATAATCCAGATGAAAGTAGAGTCTCCGAACGCAAGCTCAAGACCTCTGTCGCGATAATTTTGCCCCGTTACCTACCTTTCACTTGAATACGGCTTAAGATATCGTAAGTCACTGCCCGCATTGTCTCGGATCTTTGGTCGAGCCCTATCAACCACGTTTCCCGGTCGATGCGGGGAACGTTTACTTTTGATATGAGCCTCATAGCCAGCAAATTCGAATCCATCGCACCTTCTCAAACTCTAGCCATCACCGCTGCTGCCAAGCAGATGCGGGATGAAGGCCAGGACATTACCAGTTTCGGAGCCGGGGAACCGGATTTCGATACGCCGCAATACATCAAAGACGCCTGTATTGAGGCCCTTCAGGAAGGCAAGACAAAATACACTCCCGCCACCGGTATTCCGGAACTGAAAGAGGCTATCAAAGAGAAGCTCTATCTCGAAAACGGGTTGGAATACGATAACAACCAGATTTCCATTAACTGCGGTGCCAAGCACTCCTGCTTCAATGCGATTCTAGCCTGCTGCGATCCCGAGGATGAAGTGGTGATCCCGGCTCCCTACTGGACGAGCTACCCGGAAATGGTGCGACTCGCCGGAGCGGAGCCCTATTTCGTGCAGACGAAAAAAGAGAATAACTGGAAGTTAACGGCTGATGAATTGGAGGAGTCGATGAGCGGCAGGACACGGATGCTGATTCTGAATTCACCCAACAATCCGACAGGATCGGTTTACACAGAGAAGGAGCTGAAAGCGATTGTCGAAGTTTGTGCGTCAGAGGACATCATCATCCTTTCCGATGAAATCTACGAAAAATTGATCTACAACGGCAGGAAGCATTTCAGCACGGCTGCAATCAGCGATGCTGCGAAAGAAATCACCATTACGATCAATGGTTTCAGTAAAGTTTACTCCATGACCGGGTGGCGTCTCGGTTATACGGCGGCGCCTTTGGAAATTGCCGAAGCGATTGCCAAAATTCAAAGTCACACCACTTCGAACCCTACAACCTTTGCCCAGTATGGAGCATTAGCGGCTCTGCAGGGTGATCAGTCGATCGTCACTGACATGGTGGAGGAATATGATATGCGTCGTCAGTATATGCTGAGCCGACTTGGCACTATCAACAATATCGATGTGGTAGAGCCGGAAGGGGCATTCTACTTTCTGGTAGACACCAGCAAGATGGGACTTTCTTCAATGAACCTCACCGAGAAGCTGCTGTCCCGGTATAAAGTGGCGGCCGTTCCGGGTATCGCTTTCGGGTATGATCAGTCCGTTCGCTTCAGTTATGCGACGAGCCTCGATGTGATTAAGACAGGTCTTGACCGGTTTGAAGAATTCTGCCGCGCGCATTGATCCCTGGCAAGAATCATCAAGACAGCTGCGCCGCCATTATTTCATGGCGGTGGGCAGTGTTTCGAACTGGAGGACCGGGTGTGAGTGGAATCTAGGATTCCACTACGATTTCGCTTTCAGGAAGCTCAACCGCCTTCTTCAGGTTCTTTCCAACTCTGAACCGGACGACTCTGCGCGCCGGGATAGTAATATCAACATCAGGATTTTTCGGATTACGTCCTACTTTCGGCTTATTAATGCCGGTTTGGAAGGTTCCGAAATTTCGGAGTACTACTTCGTCGCCGTTAGATAAACTATCGGTTACTTCGGTAATTACTCCCTCGATTGTTTTTAATACATCGCGTTGCGAAAGACCGATCTTATCACTGATCTTCAAAACGAGATCCCGCTTTGTTACTGTAGCCATATTATTGTTTGTTGTTGTAGAGGATTGTTTTGGTTTTGTTATTCGTTATGAAAATTCCAACCAAGAAGACAGCATACTTACAGAGGTTCTTATTCACAAGTATATTTTGTTCTTCTATTTAACTCAATACAAATTTTACATAACGTGTTTGTCTTCAATGAAATGAAAACGAATAACCAGCAACCTTGAACTCGTGTCAATAGCCAAATATGGAAAAGATTAGCGATTTGTTCAG
>JARGOZ010000275.1:3798-7081 GCA_029213025.1 Verrucomicrobiales bacterium | reverse complement strand
CTCGAATTGCGGGATAGAATTCTGGTTCTCGAAGGCAACGACGGTGACGGCACGATGGATAAGCGCACTGTTTTCTGGGACAAAGGCACCCGGCTGACCAGTGCGATCCCCGGGAAAGGCGGAGTTTGGGCCACTTGCGCGCCGAACCTGCTGTTCATTCCCGACGCTGATGGTGACCTCGTCCCGGATGGCGAAGCGATCGTGATGCTCGACGGATTCGATGCGGAAAATATCGGTCACAACATCGTGAACGGTCTGAAATGGGGGCCGGACGGCTGGCTCTACGGGCGGCACGGAATCACCTCGACTTCACTGATTGGAAAACCGGGCACTCCGAAAGCAAAACGCACCGCGTTAAACTGCTCGATTTGGCGGTTTCATCCCGAAACACATGAGTTCGAAGTTTTCTGTCACGGCGGCACCAATCCCTGGGGGCTCGACTGGGATCGCAACGGCCAGCTTTTCTATACCAATACGGTGATTGGTCACCTATGGCATGCGATACCCGGCGCTTACTATAGACGAATGTTTGGCGCTCATCTCAATCCCTATGTATATGAAAATATCCCGCACACCGCCGATCACTACCACTGGGACACCGGCGCGGAGAAATGGAGCGATATTCGCGGCGGTATTACTGACAGCACTTCGGCACTGGGCGGCGGACACGCCCACATGGGCTGCCTGATCTATGAGGGCGGAGCCTGGCCAAAGGAATACCACGGCGATCTCTATACCTGCAACCTGCACGGACGCCGCATCAATCGCGATCACCTCAAGCGGCAAGGCGTCGGCGTTGTCGCAACCCACGAAAAAGACTTTCTGCTGGTGGAGGATCCCTGGTTCCGGGGGCTTGATCTCATCACCGGTCCGGACGGCCAAATGTGGATGAACGACTGGTCGGACACCGGTGAGTGCCACGACAACGACGCAATCCACCGCACCAGCGGGCGCATCTACCGAATTGTTTATGATGGCAAAGACAAAGGCCGGCCTACTCCGGACCGTCCCGACTGGCTGACTCGCCGGGGCGGAAAGAACTACACAAAAGAAGAGTTACTTGCCTTACTGAAATCCGAAGACGAAGCAAAGAAAAGCATGGCAGTTCGCTGGCTGAGCGAGGACTACGGGACAGAACCGGAAACCGAATCTGTACTTTTGTCTCTGGCTACAGAAAACGAACCGGGATTTGTCCGAATGGAACTGGCCGCAGCCCTGCAACGACTCCCGGTTGCAAAGCGGGCGCAGCTCGCCGGCAAACTCGCTTCTCTTGCAGGAGATGCAGCAGACCGGCAACAGTCTCTGATGATTTGGTACGGCATTGAGCCTCTCGTCGCGGAATTCCCTGAGCAGGGTGTACAACTGGCTCTGGCCTCGAAGCACCCTAAACTAACCCGGTTGATTACCCGGCGGATGGCTTCCGACCTCGACACAGAACCCGAACCGGTTTCGAGTTTGTTGAAAGGCAGCCTGAGTTCCTCCCCCGAAACGGTAGAACAAATTCTGCTAGGTCTTACCGAAGGACTCGAAGGCTGGGTTGAGGCCGATGCGCCGGGCGCATGGGACCCATTTTCGGCCCATATCTCGAAAACCGGAAAACCGGAGCAGATCGAGCAAGTCCGCAGTTTGTCGGTTTTATTCGGCGATGGCCGGGCCCGCGGGGACCTCATCGCGATTGCCAAAGATCAGGAAGCCGACTCCGCCGCGCGGCGAACCGCACTAGCCAGTCTGTTGCGCCAGCCGGAAGACGACCTTCTACCTCTATTGAAAGCATGGACAACTGACAAAATCCTGTTCCAGGATGCGGTTCGCGGACTGGCTCTCTATGACGCCCCGGGAATTTCCCAGCGGGTGATCAATTTCTGGAAACGCCGCCCCGCGTTCCGTTCGATGGCAATCGACACTCTGGTCGCACGGGCCACCTATGCCAAAGATCTCCTCAAAGCGATCGAAAATGGCAATGTTCCCCGCGATGCGATTTCCCCGTCGCAGGCGCGGCAGATTGCCAATCTCGGCGATGAACAGCTTTCCAAAAAGCTGACCAAACTCTGGGGGGAAATCAGGGAAACTCCGGAAGCGAAAAAGAAGGAACTCGAAAAGTGGAAATCTCTACTTACTTCGGATGCAATTTCTTCGGCCGACGCCTCTAAAGGAAAAGCCTACTTTACCCAGACGTGCGGTGCCTGCCATCGACTCTACGGCGAGGGCGGCTTGATAGGCCCCGACCTCACCGGCAGCGACCGGCACAATATCGACTACCTGCTCGAAAGCACGATTAACCCGAACGATGTGATCCCCGCCGACTATCGCCTCACGGTGTTTACCCTGAAAGACGGGCGTGTCGTTTCCGGAGTTGTCGCTGCGGAATCCGAAAAAGCGGTGACGGTGCAATCGGCAGCGGGAGAATTTTTGGTCAATACCAATGAAATCAAAAAGCGGGAAACGATGCCGGTTTCACTAATGCCGGAAGGGCTTCTCAATGCACTGGGCGAAGATGCCGTCAAAGATCTGATCGCTTATCTGATGACCGACGGTCCGGTGAAATAAATCCACTACCTATGAATCGAATCTATCTCTACCTGGCGCTGGTATTTTCCGCGGCGCTTCCGGTTGAAGCCAAACCGAACATCGTCATCATCCTCGCCGACGATATGGGCTGGGGTGATCCGCAGTGTTACCAGGCCGATTCCAAAATCCCGACTCCCCATCTCGATGCTCTCGCTGCTTCCGGCATTCGGTTCACCGATGCCCACACGCCCTCATCGGTCTGCACACCGACGCGCTACACCCTTCTCACCGGTCGCTACTGCTGGCGAACCTCCCTTACCAAAGGAGTTCTGGACGGCTTTGGCCCGCCGCTTATCGGATCGGACGAATCGACTCTTGCCACCATGTTAAAGGACGTCGGCTATGCCACCGCCTGTGTAGGAAAGTGGCACCTCGGAATGCAGTGGCACGATACCGACGGTAATCCGCTCGGCGAACGCGGCCCACAACGGTTCCGCCCCGGGGATGATGTGGATTTCAAAAGAGATATCATCGGCGGGCCAAACGACGTAGGTTTCGATCGCTATTTCGGTATCTCTGCATCACTCGATATGAGCCCCTATGCCTACATTCGCGATCGGCGGGTAGAGACTTTACCTACCGAAAGACACGAGGAAATCAAAGGCACGATCTTTCTGAACGGAGTCTCCGGAGTAAAATCCCCCGGCTTTGATATCCACCAGGTGCTCGACCGGTTCGGAGACGAAGCGGTAGGTGTTATCGAAACTTTTGGTGG
>JARGOZ010000275.1:2336-3788 GCA_029213025.1 Verrucomicrobiales bacterium | reverse complement strand
CGTTCTTTCTCTATATGCCATTGAACTCCCCTCACCTGCCAGTTTCACCTTCCGCTGCAGCGAAAGGCAAAAGCGAAGCCGGTGACTACGGCGACTTCACCTGGGAAACTGATCGGGTCGTGGGCCGTGTCATGGAAGCGCTTCGGAAAACCGGTGACGCGGAGAATACCCTGGTCCTTTTCACCAGTGACAACGGTGGACTCTGGCACTGGTGGGATTTCCGGACGGATGACGATATGGGAAAAGTCAGCATCACTCCGCGCGGTCAATATGTAAAAGACTTCAGCCACCAGAGCAACGCTGACTGGCGCGGCACCAAAGCCGATATCTATGAAGGCGGCCATCGCGTTCCGTTCATCGTCAGCTGGCCGGGCGGATTCACCGGCGGTCGGACCAGCGACGCGCTTGTCGAGTTGACCGATGTCTATGCAACGATCACCGAGTTAACCGGTGCCAAACAGCAGAATGGCACATCGGGAATGGACAGTATTTCTTTCCTCGACGTTCTGCAGGGCAAACCGGAAACAGCGCGCCCGTTCTCGGTGCATCATTCGCTGAGCGGCATGTTCGCGCTTCGCAAAGACGGCTGGAAAATGGTCGAGGGACGAGGCTCCGGCGGCTTCACCCGACCGCGCCGAATTCAGGAAATCCCCGGCAAACCAACAACACCGGCCGGCCAGCTGTACCATTTGGAAGAGGATTTCCAGGAAAAGAAAAATTTGTGGCAATCCCATTCTGAGCGGGTAGAGGAATACCAAAAAATCCTCAATCAGATCCGGGAAAGTTCACTTCGGGATGTGGCAGAAGAATAAAACGCATCTCTCCGTGAAACAGGCACTCTTGCCTGTTCCCGCTGCGGGAGAGGTCTTAGTTTGCGTTTCTGTTCGCCTAGGGGCTGGATAGCCTGTACTACATCATCCAATACAGCGTGATATCCCCGTCATATCGAAACCGTAGTGAAAACTCCGACGCAATCAGGATCGATTTATGTTGCACTCAATCTTGTCCACTTGACCCTAACCTACTCGCCAGGTGGTGATACAAACCCACCATTTGTTGATCCATGGAACGGCGTTCCCTGTGTAGCAGATCGAGAATTGTAAAGCAGGAAAACAAATGATTAATCTCGTCTTCCTTCCGATCCATTTGCCCATTCACCTGAGCCAGCTTGTAGTGAGAAACCACTAGATCCCGGGCCGCCTGCGCACTGTTGGAATTGGCTTCATACAGCTTTTGTCTCACATCCAGCGAGTTCACGTATTGCTCCAGCGCCTCTTCCGCATCCCCGCTTTGACCTCGACCAAGGTAAAAGTCTCCCAACCGCTCTAACGACACTGACAGATCCCGGGCCGCCTGCGCACTGTTGGGATTGGCTTCATACAGCTTTTGGGCAATTCCCAGCGAGTTCACGTATTGCTCCAGCGCCTCTTCCGCATCCCCGCTTTGACCTCG
>JARGOZ010000275.1:0-2236 GCA_029213025.1 Verrucomicrobiales bacterium | reverse complement strand
ACCAAGGTAAAAGTCTCCCAGAGTGATTTTGGCGACAGATAAACAGGCGGGAGATTTCCCAGTCCTCCGGATTTATCGAATGGTGGTTTTGAAGGGCTGAAGCACATAAGCGTATCAATTTTTCAGCGCGGCCGAATTGACCTATCACCAAATGAGCCTGCCCGGCGACGTGAGCAGCCAGGGCGAGACGATGGCTACCGGGGGCAATACGGTCGAGATAGACAACATTTTCGTCCAGCGGGCGCAACAACCAATGAGTGCTGACATCAACCCGGCTCGCCTCTTCGAAATAGCGTTGGAACTGATCGATGGCAGAGATACAATCTTCCACAGCCGCCGTTTGCTCCGCTGCTGTCATCGTCTGCCTGATATGTTCCGCTACCACCCGGTGGATCCGGGCGAGATGAGGAATGACCGGATCGGTCTGCTCCGGCATGGTGGCATCTTCGAGAGTTGCGCCGGTGAGGAGTCTACTACCGGATATGGCCCGCCACGCTTTTCGGAAACGGCTTTCCCGCCCCGCTGTGGACGGCGTGGTGTCCTGGACCGAAGCACCCCATTGATCCAACAATTGGGAAAAACGCTCCCGGCTGCTTTCTGAAACATCGGAGAGGCCTTCTTTCAGAAGAGTGATTAGGGGCGTGATTTCCTCTTGTTTCCCGGCAATATTTTCAATTGCCTCGACCAATGCGGGGTTTCCGTCGGTGAATTTCTGCAAATAGGGCGCTAGCTCTTTTATCACATCTTCTTTGGAACATGGTGTACTCCGGTCTGTATCCTCAAAAATGTCGCGCAACCAGTCGACTACAATGAAATCGGGAGCCAGGACAGCGGCGTGTTGAAGAAGGGAAATCGCCTCCGCCTCAAAGGTAGCCAAAGTATCATCGAGAATGAAGCTGATTTGGTTAAAACGAAATTCCGCCACGGCCGCATGGCGAACGGCGGTTTGTTCCGCGATCTCGTCGATTTCGCCGACGAGACCCTCCTGCGATAAACGATGATAGAATTCAGTAAAGGAAATACCCCGGGTTACTCCCGGAGAGATTTCTCCCAGATGGGCAGCCACCAACTCGACTGCAAGGGTGTATCCACCGAGAGCTTGAATAATTTTCCCGGCAGCTAACTCCTCTTCGTCAGATGAAAACTGCTTCTGTGGTTGAAACTCCCTCAATAAAGCGAGGGCGTCTCCGCGTGGAAGGGAATCGACGGGAATAGGATTCATGTCATCAGCCCCGGTGCCGAATTGGTCGGGATTGAGACGGGTCGTAGCCACAATCTGGAGCCACTCTTCCCTGGGAAGAAGAGCCAGCTGATCGGGATGGAGAATTTCGGGGCAATCGACGTTGTCAAAGATCAACAACATGCGCGGCTGGACCTCCGGTACAGCCGCTGACTGGAGAGCGGGATTCGCGGCCAACCGGTTGAGAATTACTTGATGATTTTGAAGAGTAAACGCTTCCAGACGCTGGAGAACCCAACGGGTCGTTAGCATTGGGTTGACTATGATTTCTTCAGGAATCGTTCCCAAATCGAGCGCCGGATCGAGAGCGAGTTCTTCCAATGCTTCGCCGAGGTTTTTCTTTCCTTCGCAACTAATAACCCACCTCCCTCCGGAGGCGTAGAACTCAGCATACGCAAACGCATACTGCACAGCGAGAGCCGTCTTCCCCTGGCCCCCCATTCCGTGTGTGGCGGTCAACAGACCCCGGCGGTCGGTAGTCAGCGCATGGTGAAGCTGAATCAACTCCCGATGCCGCCCCACAAAATGTGAGTACGAACGGCCCAGGTTTCCGCCAGCCAACTCAGCGAGCAGGCAACGGTCGAGGCGCGCCGCAATCACTTCCGCCAGGCAGTCGAGCCTCTCATCCAGGGAAATGAGTTGATGCTCATCCGAAGCCGGTTGCTCTTTCAAAGCGGTAAGCCGCTCCTTCGCATCAATCATCTCCAGCAGTTCAGGTCCGCCATCATACCACGAACGCAGATCAAAAGCCGCCCGGGGATGACTGGCATCCTGAGCGGCCGGATCGCTCGATGCGAGATACACATTTCTTCGATTCAGATCCTCGGTGATTTCATCCATCCACGCAGCGATTTCCTGATCCTGCCGTAACTCGGCCTCCAGATTTGCCATCACATCCGGATCATCGCTGTAGGCCATAGGCATATTGGGAACAGTCACAAAATAGACCGTAGCGATACCATCGTCGCCCCGGGCCAGGGTGTGTTCCCTGCGCAG
>JARGOZ010000016.1:66277-67382 GCA_029213025.1 Verrucomicrobiales bacterium | reverse complement strand
GTGCTTCTGTATTTCGCTGAGCCGGATTCTCTGCAGCCAGGCGAACGCGTTTTCGACATAGCACTTCAGGACAAGATAGTGGTCACAAATGTGGATCTGACAAAGTCGACTGGAAAAAATCAGGCTCTGGTCAAGCGGTTCGAGGGCATCCGTATCGCCGATGCCTTGAAAATTTCTCTACAGAAATCTTCATCAGCAACTCAACACCCTACTCTCTCCGGAGTGGAACTGATCGCCGAATAGAATACCGAACTGAACAGCTCTTGGCCGAATGGGGATGAAGTCCTCTGACTGCATAGACGAAGAAGACCCGAAAGAATGGTGGCGTAACGACAACTTAGCCTACCCGGTTACTTCCCATGTTCGAATCGACAACATTATTCCCGCCCCTAGACCTCTGATTCCCGATACGCTGCGGGTGAAGTCCCCCGGTGCTGTTTCAACATCCGACTGAAATAGTTGCGATTCGGGAAGCCGCACTCCTCTGCAACCTGTTCGATTGACTTGTCACTGTGACGGAGAAGCTGGCAGGCTTTGTCGAGCCGAAAGTCCTGAAGCACCCGCATCGGTGACATATGTAAATCCTGGTTAAACAGGTGATTCAAATTCCGAACACTCATTCCAGCCACAGCAGCTACCTGATCGGTTGTCAGTTTTATACTCAGATTGGTATACATAAACTCCATGGCCCGCTCGACCCTCGAATCGAGGTGACGACTGCGCCAAATTTCAGGCGCCAACTGATGGAGCGCCTCCGAAACCAGACCCGCAGACAGCCAGGGGAATTGTCCGGCACCCAATCCCCGTAAACGGTCCAGAATTGACGACATCACCGGGGTAACAGTGACCGGATAGATCCCCGGGATTACACGGTCACCACTGTGCCCCAGGGTAAAATGGACATACCACTTCGAAAACGGTTCCGTATGGGTGGAGCTGATCGTTGTTCGCGGCGGAATCAAATAAGCATAGCCCGGCTCCAGCCGGAACGACTGCTCCTGACCATCGACATTCCTGGTGACCACTGCCTCGCCCGCAACCGGGATGTACAAACGCCAGAAAGGATCATTCAACTCTCGCAGTATCCACCTTTCCAGTTCAATCA
>JARGOZ010000016.1:34072-66231 GCA_029213025.1 Verrucomicrobiales bacterium | reverse complement strand
GCTGTGGAGCATGATCACCCGTTCACCTTTTACCTGATGCCGCGAACCTTCCGGTACCAGACTAATCATTCTGGAATCCCCATTCATAATCAGAGCCTACCCCCAAAACGGCGCGACCGGGATAACTAAATCAGGCTGATTGCCGTTTTAGACATAAACCTTTCGGGCAGTGGTATAGCTGAGAATCACGATCCAGGGAAACTTTAACCGTAAGAAAAAAACAAGTAACCCTATAGTATCATGCCCGTAGCAACACCATACCAATACCGAACCATGCTGGACACGGCAAAGCGTGAAGGCTTTGCGTTGCCCGCCATCAATGTTTCAACCGTCACCGCAATCAACGGCGCACTGAAAGGACTTGCCGAATCCGGCTCAGACGGGATTCTGCAGATCCTGCCGTGTGCCGCCGAGTTTGCATCGGGAGATACGACCACCCCGGCAGAAGGCGCGATAGTGCTCGCCGAAGCCACCCATCGCCTCGCCCGGCAGTATGACATCTACGTAGGTCTACACACCGATCATTGTTTACCGGAACAGCTGGATAGCTTTCTGATTCCCCTGATCGAAGAATCTGAGAGACGACGGAAACTGGGAGTTCCCAATTTATTTAATTCCCACATGTTTGATGGTTCACGCCTGCCCCTTAACGAAAACATCCGCATGGGTAAAGAACTACTCCAGCGGTGTGCTCAAATCAACATCATTCTTGAGTTCGAAGCCGGTGTTGTAGGAGGTAATGAAATCGAAGGCGATCCCGAGACTGCTGAGGGTATGACAACACCTGAAGAAATGATTGAGGTATTTGAGGAGCTGAAAGGTCTGGGCAGATATCTATTCGCACCTGCATTTGGAAATCTGCACGGCAGCTACAAGTCGGGCACTCTGAAAATTGATCCCGAAGTTCTCCGAAGGGGACAAAAAGCCTTGCGTAAAAAATTTAGTAAAGAAGCGGATTTCGACTTCGTATTCCACGGCGGTTCCAGTTCTCCTGTTGAAACCATTCGCGAAGCGATTCGTTACGGCGTGGTCAAGATGAATCTGGACAGCGACACCCTCTATGCCTTCACCCGACCGGTCGCCAGGCACTTGTTCCAACATTTCGAAGAAGCTCTGAGAGTTGACGGTGAAATGGGTGTAAAATCAGCCTACGACCCGCAAATTTACCTGCGAAAAGCTGCCGACGGATTTACCGAACGAGTAAAGGAAGCATGCAAAGATCTCATGAGTGCCGGGCACAGCCTTTTCCCCAAACAGGTAGCAGCCTGATTCGACGAAGTCGATTACCGGGGCGACTGTACAGTGTACAGTCGGGAAGTGTACCCTGTTCAATGGGGTTCGGTCAGACGATTCCCGGAGGAAGCCATCCGGTACTGCTGAAGAGCTGACCAAATAAGACTCAATCACGAACTGGCACAGCCATGGAAATGCTGGTTTACTACCTAAAAGGACCTGGAAAAAAATTTACCGTATGAAAAAAATCTTTAGGCCGCTATTCGCCTGCCTGTTTCTAGTCGGCGCGCCTGTGTTTGCGCAGAATGTAGATAAGCCGAACGTAATCTTTATCCTGTCCGACGATCAACGTTTCGGCTCGATGAGTATGACGGGGAACCCGGTCACGGAAACTCCACATCTCGATCGCCTGGCTCAGGAAGGCGTCTTCTTCAGTAAGGCGTACGTCACGAGTCCTATCTGCGGGCCCAGCCGGGCCAATATTTTCACCTCACAGTGGGAGCGTAAGAACCGTATCGGTTTCACCAATGTATCGAATAACTTTGTGTCGCAGGAGGCTTTTGATAACAGCTTCCTGATACAAATGAAGCAGGCCGGTTATTCGACTGCTTTTATCGGCAAGCATCATACAACGATCGTCGACCGCGGCAATAAACCGCTCAATCAGGGGATCGATTTTTGTTACTATGGTAAAGGGCATCTCGGTTTTTATCCGGCTAAAAAGCACAAGCAGTTTCGGAATTTAAAGAATCAATCGCAAACGGAGGGTTTGTTTGAAGCTTTTCAGGCGTATTTGAAGCCGGGGAATGAATACCATTATTTCTATGAGAATGCCGATGCATCGATCAAAGATCAGTTGCAGCCACGTGATCCGGAAAAGCCGTTCTGCGCATGGATAAACTTAAACCTGCCGCATCAATCAAGCCTCGGCGGAATGGGATCCAGACCGGGGGATCCTGAGTTCTACTCGACACTGTATGAGGACCGGCAGGACGACTTTATCATCCCGGAAGGCTATCCGAATAATCTCACATTGCCGGAGACTGTGATCACCCGCGAAGAGCAACCAGGCTATTATCGTTTCACTGAGGCATCCCTCAAGCGCACCAAACTCGCGACGGCGCGGGCAGTGTATGGCATCGATCAGTTTGTCGGAAATCTGCGCAGCATGCTGCAGGACCTGAAGCTCGCCGGGAATACCATCATCGTATTTTTCAGTGATAACGGTCTGCTGTATGGTGAACATGGCTTGGGCGGGAAGACCATGCTCTACGAAGAATCCGTGCATGTGCCGTTGATTGTCTATTCGCCCTTTTTGCCGGAAGCAAAGCGAGGTCAGCACTGCGCTGAGTTGGTGGTCGGCCAGGATATACCGGCGACCTTACTGGATATGGCCGGCTTAGAGGTGCCGAATACCTATCAGGGCGTAAGTATGGTGCCACTGCTCGAAGGACAGGAGGTCGATTGGCGCAAGGATGTGTTCCTTGAGAATTTATTCACCGACCAGGGATATGCGCGTCAGGACGGCGTCCGCAACGAGCGCTATAAATATATCCGCTATTACAGCAAGGAGGATGATCGTAAGAAGTATCTACCTGACGGGATCGCAGGTGAAGTGCCCATCTATGAAGAGCTGTTTGACCTGGAGGCGGACCCTGAGGAGCGGCGAAATATAGTCAGCATCCCCGAATACGCTCCCATCGTACGAGCACATCGTGCCCGCTGTGACGAGTTGGCGAGCGTACTGAAATAATGAAATTTATATGAGAAAAATTCAATACACATTTGTCGCACTTGTGCTTTCTGTAGCGGCGGACAGCTACGGATTAGAGCCGGTAAAAGACTCCACTGACATCTACATGGCAAGGGCGGCTAATCGCGGTTTTTCAAAATTAGACCTTAATAAGGATGGTCTATATAAACCTGAGGAGAATCCGGATCAGTGGAGGAAGTTTAAACGTCACGATAAAAATAAGGATGGCGCACTGGATCTCGAAGAATTCAAGAGCATCCCGCTTAAATATATCGACAGCCCGGGGAAGCAGATTCGCAATGTGATTTTTAAAAAGGTGGCGAATCGCCCTGTCTATCTGGATTTTTATTTTCCGGATGTGGATGACAGCACGGAAAAGCCCGTGGTTCTCTATACCCACGGGGGCGGATGGGCTGCCGGCAGCAAGCAGGGAGCCGGTAATGCCTCATTCAATGTCGTGCACAAGGCGCTGCTCAAACAGGGCTTCTGCGTGGCCTCAGTTGACTATCGCCTCGTAAAAGCCGACGCCGGCACAGCGATGCGCGATTGTGTGATCGACTCGAAAGATGCGCTGCGCTTCCTTTCCGCCCATCGGGAGGCGCTCGGAATTGATCCAATGAAAATCTATACCTTTGGGGATTCGGCAGGAGGGCACCTCGCGCAAATGGTTTTGCTATCACCTCCTGATACATTAACCGGAGATCCGGAGCTGGCACAGTTTCCCTATAAAACGGTGGCCGGCGTATCCTGGTACGGGCCGTGCGATTTCGAAAACCCGCAGTTATTCAATCACGACGATCGCGAGAATTTCCGTGACCGATTCGGCCCCCGAATCATGGGTTCCGATACCGGACCTACTGATAAGCCGGAGCGCTATCGGGAGATGAGCCCTGTGAATTACCTGACCAAAGTCAGTCCGCCGCTACTCATGATCCAGGGCGACAAAGATACCACGATTCCAGTCAAGCAAGCCTATCGCATGCAGGAAGCGCTGAAGACAGTCGCAGCTCCTGTGGAAATTCTGATTATCAAAAATGCCGGACACAATTGGCGAAGCGTCGATGCCCCGATTGAGCCTTCGCGCAATGAGATTGTGAAGAGTACCATTGATTCTTTTGTTAAGCATAATAAGTAAAACCCGCAAACTCGCAGCCGCGATCAAATACTCCGGCTGATGACATGGATCATCGCAGCTATTTGTTTCCCGACATCATCGACTGGTAACAGGCAACCATCAGTTATTGCCGATAAGGAAACCTGCATCCAAAGAAGCGTCGATTTTGTAAAGGAAAAAGGTAAAGGTTGGTACTTTCTTTCCACTATGAAATCAAAAATATATCCGGCGAAAATCGACTGGTGGCTCTGGCTGATTCTGATTGGATGTTCCCTCGGGCTAATCGTCTAGGGTGCCTTTACGTGGCAGGATAACAGGACTGAAGCTCTGATTCTGATCGTAGCCGGAATCTTCAACGGCATTCTCTTCAGTGTTCTGTTGTTTCCCTGCTACTATGCCATCGAAGAATCGGATATTCTCATTCGTTCGGGAATCATCCGGTACCGCGTCCCGATTGACGGGGTTCAATCGGTAACTCCCACTTCGAATCCGCTTAGCGCACCGGCGCCCTCCCTCAAGCGGGTCGAGATCCGGATGAAAGACGGGAAATTCCATCTCGTTTCTCCCTCTGACAGGGAAGGGTTCATCAAGGAGCTAAATCACCTTGCAGGGATCGAAGCGAAAGTCTGATTCCCGGTTTCGTTTATCGTAACTTTGGAATTCCCGGCCCTGGTTCTCATCTATTATTTCCGATTTCTTCATAGAGCGGGCCACTCAGCCGGAAAGGCAATCAAGGCCACAATTCGTCAAACATACGGACGTACATATCCATTTTTCCGATTTCCGGTTGAGTCAACTTTCAGTCCGGCATCCTGAGCGGGACGCCAACCGATTTGTGTCCAGCCGTGTGAAATTGAACTTTCCGGATGAGACAGAAAAAGTGGGCATACTGTTGATACAGAAAAGCTAACGGCTAAATGCCAAAAACTAATCGCTGCCTTCCGTTTTACGAGGTGTCCCCTCCACTGCGATAAAACGGCATTCACGGGCGAATACGCCAATTTCCCGGTTGATCCAATCCGCGTTGCATGCATTTTTGTGGTTATCGAGACTCAATCGCAATAATATGAAACAATTCTCTCTTTTTCTCACCATTCTCTCCGGAGTCTTTTGCTCAATCTCTCAACCCGCTTCCGCTCAGGACAAGGAATTGACCCTCTACACCCAGCGGCATTATGCCTTTGATCAGGAGGTTTATGCCCGGTTTCAGGAGCAAACGGGCATCAAAATCAATGTGGTAAAAGCCTCTGCGGATGAATTGATTACCCGGCTTGAGGAAGAGGGAGCCAACACCGCCGCCGATCTGTTTATGGCCACCGATGGCGGGGCTCTTTACCGGGCCCACAGCGCCGGGTTGCTTCAGCCGACCACTTCCACAACGGCATTGGAAAAGGTCAAGCCGCCACTGCGGGAAAAAGACGCTCACTGGGTCGCCATGACCAAACGCGCCCGGGTCATCGTTCACTCCAAAGACCGTGTCGATCCGTCCGAGCTTTCCACCTATGAAGCATTGGCCGATAAAAAATGGCGCGGTCGTATCGTGGTACGTTCCTCGACGAACAGCTACAATCAGGCCTTACTTACGACCATCATCGATGCGGACGGTCGCGACAAAGCGCTGGAATGGGCCACCGCGGTGCGCAAAAATATGGCACGCCCTCCTCAGGGAAGCGATCGCGATCAAGTGCGCGCTATTTCCGCCGGACTCGCTGACGTCGCCATCGTCAATACCTACTACATTGGCCTGCTCGAAACATCGGAAGAACAAAAAGACCGCGATGTCGCTGCCGCTGTAAAAATCTTTTTCCCCAATCAGGACGATCGCGGCACCCATATCAATATCAGCGGTCTCGGGATCGTGAAAGCCAGCAAAAAAGCCGATCTGGCCAACCAGTTTATCGATTTCCTTTTGTCCGAAGAGATTCAAAAACTCTATCCTGCCAACACATTTGAATACCCGGTTGTCGAAGGAACACCACTTTCCGACAGACAACTGAAGTGGGGTGAATTCAAAGCGGACGATGTCGACTTTTCCGTATTGGGAAAACTTCACGCCGACGCGATAAAGGTCTTCAACGAAGCCGGCTGGGAGTAACCCTATAAAAATAGTTACTACAGACGCGCCGGTTGCTGAGCCGATGGAGGAATCCAACTGGCTCAGGCAGCTGCGCTGCCCCCGGATGAAGCGCCCCGATCGCTGGGGCGTTTTTGTCTATCTACTCGCCGCGGTCATCTGCCTGCCAATCGTTGCGGTCCTACTGCATATCGGTAGGGAGAGTGAAGCGTGGGATCACCTCGCGGCGACGGTTCTACCCGGCTACCTGCGGAACACCTTGATTCTGGTGGTGGCAGTCACCGCCATTTCTCTACTTATCGCTGTGCCTCCCGCCTGGCTGGTGACCTGTTTTGATTTTCCCGGACGCCGTCTTTTCAACTGGGCGCTGGTGCTGCCACTGGCGATCCCCACCTATGTCGCGGCTTTTGTATTCTATCAACTACCGGAAGCGGCGATTCCGCTTTTGATCAAAGTGAGACTGAATTGGGGAGTGGATGCGTTCCTCGCTATGGAACTGGTAATTCGCTATGGCATTCTCATCATAATGCTGGCTGCGGTGCTGTATCCCTATGCCTACCTCGCCTGCCGGGCCGCTTTCTCCCAACAGGGTCGCACCGTGATCGAGGCCGCACGTTGCCTGGGGGATTCACCCGGCCGGGTATTTTTCCGGGTCGCCCTGCCCATGGCCCGTCCGGCTATTGTCGCAGGCGTGGCGCTGATCATCATGGAGGTGATTAACGATTACGGCGCGGTACATTTTTTCGGTGTACCCACCCTGACAGAAGGTGTTTTCCGCACCTGGTTCGGCATGGGTGACAAAGTATCAGCCCTGCGTCTCGCCAGTATCGTTATGATCACGGTAGCGGTGATTCTCGCTGTAGAGCAACTCTTGCGGGGCCGGGCCCGATATGTCGAGGCAGACACGGGCAGTCGCGTGCCCCTTTCCCGCTCGCCGCTGAAAGGATGGAAAGCCCTCGCAGCAACTGCGCTATGTCTACTTCCCCTGGCCGTCGGGTTTATCTATCCGGTATCTCGATTGGGGCACTGGGCGTTGCTCAACGTAACCTCCGCTTCCCGCACCGCCTTTCCCTCCGGTGAATCGATCGCCAGAGGCACTGTTCTCGCGGCTTTCACAGCTCTGATCGTAACTCTGACCGCAGCGGTTTTCACTTACGCCGTCCGACTGAACAGCAACCGGCTGCGGGGAGTTACCGGACGTATCCCCGGAATGGGTTACGCGACTCCCGGCGCTGTGATTGCTGTCGGCGTAATGGTCGTTTTCGGAACGCTGGACCGATGGGATATACCGCTTATGCCATTAGTGAGCGGGACATTGTTTGCGGTGGGATTTGCCTACATGGTTCGGTTTTTCGCGATACCACTGCAGTTTTCCCTGGCCGGAATGGAACGATTGGGAAAAGCACCCGGCGAGGCCTCGCGACTACTCGGCCGCGGCCCGATGGCGACGCTGCTGAATATAGATTTACCACTGCTGAAGGGCCCGCTGATTGCGGCCGGCATGTTGTTGTTTGTTGATATATTAAAAGAACTGCCCCTGACCTTGATCTTGCGTCCGGCAAATTTTGAAACTCTGGCGACGACAGCTTTCAGCCTTGCCAAAGAGGAACAACTACATGCCTGCGCCGTGCCGTCGCTGATGATCGTGATCGCCGGCGCCGCTGGATTGCTGGTAATGAATCGCTGGCTGGCCAATCCATCTCAACATGACTGAACGAACTCCAAAACTGGCTTTCAAAAACGTCACCCGTCAATTTTCGCAGCAGGATCTCCCCGCCGTGAACGGGATCTCGCTCGATGTCGCAGATCGCGAAATCTTTGCCCTGATCGGTGAAAGCGGCAGCGGTAAAACGACGCTGCTTCGGCTCGCCGCCGGACTGGAATCGCCGGACGGTGGCGAAGTGCTGATCGATGGCGAAACCGTTGCCAATGGAAATGCACTACAGGTCCCGCCCGAAAAACGACGCCTCGGTCTCGTGTTTCAGGACGGCGCGCTGTTCCCCCACATGAACGCAACCGCAAACGTGGGCTACGGCCTGCGCAAGATGAATCCGGAAGAGAAAGCGCAACGAATTTCCGAATGCTTCGAAACGGTCGGACTCGCCGGTATGGAAAACCGGTTTCCCCATGAGTTATCCGGCGGGGAAAGACAGCGCCTTGCTCTCGCCCGGGCACTGGCCCCTAAACCACGGTTACTGCTGCTGGATGAGCCCTTCAGTCATCTCGATCCGGCTCTGCGCAGAAAACTGCGGGAGGAAATCCGCGACATTCTGACCCGCCTGAAAAAAACCGTACTCCTCGTCACCCACGATCCCGAGGATGCTCTCGCTCTCGCCACTCAGGTGGCCGTGATAAAGCGGGGCGAAGTCAGGCAAATCGGCACGCCATCCGATGTGTATCGGTTTCCGGTCGATCAATACTGCGCCGAGCGCTTCGGTCCCGCCAATGAAGTCCGGGAGCCCGCGTCGGAAAAGGTGCGCTGGACCCGCCCGGAAGACGCCCGCTGGATCGCTGACCCAAACTCCGACGAAGGACACCCTGTGACGATCGATTCCGTGCGCCCCATGGGCAGCCAGGTCGAAGTCAAAGTAACTCCGGAGGGTTACGACGGAAAAAAGTGGCTGTGTCTGTTCGCGGAACGAGAACATCTGAAGCCGGGCCAAACAGGTCGAGTGGATTGGCAAGGTCGTGAATAGCCCGACATCTTCAAAAACTTGATTTACCTGGTCCGAAACTTGCGATTCGCATTGTAGCTGAAACCGATTTACCATGATTTCCAGCAAGTGTAACTTCACCCCGGCGGATTACCGGAACTTGCACCGGCCTGCTGAACAGAGCCTTGCAATTAATGAGACTGCATCCCATTTGCATAAATTATATTCTTTGCTATACCTGCCCCGCAAAATATGTCTTATCTAATTCCTGATATTCCCGAGGATGCCCCTTTTTCACCCGAGCAGCGCGCCTGGCTCCGGTCCTACGTGGGGGAATTAATCAAATCTATCAGCGCGATGCAATCCTGCCCCCCGGATGCGCCGACCAAACCGAGGGCGCTGTTTCTTTTTGGAAGCCAGAGTGGTAACGCGCAGGCTCTTTGCGAAGAATTCGCAGAAAATCTCTCAAACGATGGCTGGGTTCCTGAAGTGAAAGGACTGGAAGATCACGATAAAATTGATCTCGCGAATGAAGCACTGGTACTCGTCGTTACCAGCACCTGGGGCGAGGGCGATCCACCGGACAACGCAGTCGGGTTCTGGGAAAAGTTCAGCTCTGACGACCAGGCAAAGCTGCCGAATACCCGTTACTCCGTGCTCGCGCTGGGAGATACCAATTACTCGGATTTCTGCGAGATGGGTAAAAAGGTCGATGCCCGATTCATCGAGCTCGGCGCGGAGCGAATCGCTCCCCGGGTGGATTGCGATCTCGACTACGAAGACCCGGCCGAAGCATGGTTTCGTTCTGTGGTAACGGAGCTGGAGAAAATCGGCACAGATACCTTTCTTTCATCCGCCGGCAGTAGCCCGGGCAGTGCTCCTGCTGCCGCGCCGGAGGATCTGCCCTACGGCAAAAAAAATCCTTTCCCGGCCGGGATGAAGCACCGCTACCGACTCAACCTGGAGCCGTCACCGCGCGACACGAGACATATTGAATTGAGCCTCGAAGGCTCCGGACTGAGCTATGAAGTCGGCGATGCCCTCGCGACGTATCCGGTAAACGATCCCGATCTGGTCGATGAAATCCTGAGTATTCTGCCTTTTAACACGAAAGTGTCGGTAGAGATAAAGGACAGAGGGAAAATCCTGCTGCGCGATGCTCTACTGGAATGTTGCGATATCCGTACGGTCACAAAATCTATATTGAAAAAATGGGCGGCGATGAGTTATCACCCCTACCTGAATGCCTCTATCGAAGACGACAAAGCGGTAGCAAAAATTCTCGATGGGATAGAGATAGTCGATTTGATCTATGAATTCCCGGTCGACTTTAAAACCGCTCAGGATTTTGTTGCGGTACTCAGGCGATTGAACCCGCGACTCTACTCTATAGCATCGAGCCCGCTGAAGAATCCGGGCGAGGTTCATTTAACCGTGGCGAGAGTATCATACGAATCAAAGGGAAGAACCCGCAACGGCGTTGCCTCAACCTTTCTCTGCCAGGGCCTGGAGGAAGGCGGATCGGTAAAAGTTTTTGTGCAGCCAACTAAACATTTCAAGCTGCCAACAGATCTGTCGAAGGACATCATCATGGTTGGCCCCGGAACCGGCATTGCTCCGTTCCGCGCCTTTCTCGAGGAGCGCGAAGCAACCGAAGCGACCGGTCGCAACTGGTTGTTTTTCGGTAACCCGCACGAAGCAACCGACTATTTTTACAAAGAGGAATTCGACCGGATGCACAGCAGCGGCGTGCTGACCCGCATCGACCTCGCATGGTCCCGTGACCAGGCACACAAAATCTATGTGCAGGATAAGATCCGCGAAAACGAAGAGGAAATCTGGAACTGGCTCGAAGCCGGGGCTCATTTCTACGTCTGCGGTGATGCCCAGTATATGGCACCGGATGTAGAGGCCGCTCTCCTCGATTCAATCCGCAAATTCGGCGGCATGGACGACGAAGCAGCAGCTGCCTACCTCGAAAAATTGAGAGCCGAACATCGCTACCAGCGGGATGTGTATTAACCGGTTTCCGGTCGATTAAACAGGGTACAGTCGCGCATTGTACCCTCTTTAATCATAGATAGGAGAACCGTTTTTTAAGTTTTGTCATCTCTCGTCGTCAGAATGAGACGGCATCAGATGACTTCACTACCAAATCCGGCTAAAAAGACCCGCGCCCCGATCCCCTTCGGCGCAAAAATGTATCGATTTTTCCCGCTCCTTCTTGCTCTGCTGATCCTCTCGGTTCCGGGCGAGAGTCACGGGCAGCTGTTCAAAAAACTGAAGGAGAAACGGGAAGCGAAACGGGAAAACGTCCGGACTGCGAATACTCCTGCTATGCAATCGAAGCTCAAGCCTGGAGAATTTGAATGGCACCCGGAGAGATCGCCCGACGGTCCCCTCTTACTTGTCGTCAGCATTGATGATCAAACCGCATATGTCTACCGAAACGGGGTTCAGATAGGCAGGTCAACCGTCAGCACCGGTCGTGCGGGCAAAGAAACTCCTACCGGCGTATTTTCTATACTGGAAAAGAACAGAGATCACGAATCCAATATATATGAGGGTGCCCAAATGCCGAACATGCAGAGACTGACCTGGACGGGAATCGCCATACACGCAGGCTCGCTTCCGGGATACCCCGCCTCTGCCGGATGCATCCGTCTTCCCTACCGGTTTTCCGACTACCTTTTCAAAGAAACAAACCTCGGCGGCACAGTAGTGATTACCGGAAAACAAACGGAACCTTCGCGATCGGATAAGCCGGCGGCCATTCTTCTCGCCAGCCAAATGGAATCAACGCAGACCCCGGGCCGCAAACCTTTTTGGAATCCGGGCAAAAGCCCGGAAGGACCGGTCGCCGTCCTCGTCAGCATAGCCGACAGGGAAGTCTATGTGTATAGAAACGGTGTTTTGATTGGCCAGTCTCCCATCGGAATCAATCGCTCCGCAAGCCGCGTCGACGGCGGCGTGTTTTTGATGCTCGAAGGCCACGCCGGAGTTCCCAGCCCCGTTGTTCCCGGAAAAGTGATGCGTTCCTGGTCCACGCTTTCTCTGGAGGCCGACGCGGACCCGAACGTGAACTTTCCGGAAAATCTGCAGGGCACCGTTCGAATTCCGAAAGACTTCGCCCGTCGGGTTTATGATATTCTGAACCCCGGCACCCTCATGATTGTGACCAATCAAAGTTCAACCGATCAAACCCGTTCATCCACCGGGTTTACGATTATGAACTGAACGAAGAAGAGTCGGAGAAAAAAGCCTGTTTGATAGCTTTTCCGGGCAAAAAAAATACCTGGGGACGTCTTTTCACGGGTTTTAAAAATCCTGATGAGGGGTAACATCCGGGATTTATGACTAGAATTTACCTGACTATTCTCACCCTCTCCACTTTGTGCGGTTTTGTAGCGGCGCAACAGGGTGATGGAAAAGAAGCGAACAGCGAGATCATCAAATCGGAAAACTGGAAAAAATGGGGCACCGACCCGATTCCGGTCCTCTCCCCGGAGGAATCTCTCAAGTCGATTAAGGTGGCTCCCGGTTTCAAAGTGGAGTTGGTCGCCGCAGAACCCCTCATCAAAGACCCGGTGTTTGCCGAATGGGACAGCGAAGGACGCCTCTGGGTTTGCGAATTCCGCACCTACATGATGGATGCCGATGGCACCGGGGAGAACCAGCGAATCAGCCGGGTCATGGTTTTAGAGGATACCGATGGCGACGGGCGCATGGATAAATCGACTCCTTTTCTGGAAGATATGCTCAACCCGCGGACTCTCAGTATCGTGGAAGGTGGAGTTCTCGTCGTGGAAAGCGGATCGATGTGGTTTTGCGAGGACAAAGACGGCGATCTCAAGTGCGAAAAGAAAACCAAATTGATGGAGTTCGCCCCCCACGCCCATGACAACATCGAGCATGCGGAAAATGCGCTTCACTTCGCGATCGACAACTGGATGTATAATTCGAAATCGAGCCGCAAGGTGAAATGGGAAAACGGCAAAGCAGTGACAAAACCCGCCATCGCCAGAGGTCAGTGGGGCATGTCGACCGATTCATATGGTCGCCTCTTTTTCAACAGCAACAGCTCCTGGTTCAGCGCCGACTGGGCGATCTACGACGGAACCTGGCCGGCAGGAACGAAAAAGACGCTAAACGCATCGACCAGAGAGGTTTTCCCGATTCACCCGACCCCGGGACTCAACCGTGCCTATAAGCCCGATATGCTCAATGAAAAAGGCAATCCGCGCGGCGTAACATCGATTAGCGGTCTGGCGGTCCACAGCAGCGGAGCTTACGGAGAGGACTGGGAAGGCGCTATTTTCTCCTTCTCCCCCGGAACCAACACGGTGGGAGCTTTCAAACCCACAAAACCGTTCCCGGAAACGGAAAGCTATGAACATGTCAGTTTTGAAGACGAAAAAGTAGGGCAACGCGAATTTCTCGCCTCGACCGATACCCGTTTCCGGCCGGTGAACGGCAGTTTCGGACCGGACGGCTGCCTCTATATCGTAGATTTTCATCGCGGCATCATTCAGCACAAGCGGTTCCTGACTTCCTATCTGCGCAGCCAAAGCGAAGTGAAGGAACTCGACAAACACATCGGTTTTGGCCGGATTTACCGCGTAGTGCCGGAAAATCACCAACCGGTCGCACCTCCGGAAAACCTCGTCGCCGCACTCGATCACAAGCACTTGTGGTGGCGTCTCGACGGCCAGCAGAAAATCGTGGAAGCCAGCCGGACAGATTTAGTATCCGACATCAAAAAACTCGCTTCGGACAATTCCGCGTCGCCCTTTGGCCGGGCCCATGCACTGTGGACACTCGCCGGACTGAAGCAACTCGATACGGAACTCGTGCAAACCGCGATTCGCGACAGCGACTGGTTCGTCAGCATGACCGCACTCCGCCTCGCCGGAACCGCACACGGCAATCCTGATCTTTTCCCGACAGAACTGAAAACCACAGCGAAAGAAATCGCCGCGCAAGGCCGCCCGGTCATAGCTGCTTACGCCGACATTCTTTTAAAAATCGGTTATCCAAGTCGAGTCATCATCACGTACAAAGACAAAGAAGCCAAATGGGTGAGCAGCGATAAAAACCTCCAAAAGCAGTATCGAAAAGGCCGGGCGATTTATGAAACCAGCTGTGGAGCCTGCCACCAGCTACACGGCAAAGGTCTGGAAAACATGGCACCGCAACTCGCTAAAAGCGATTGGATCAAAGATGAAGAACGCCTCATTTCTGTCGCACTCCACGGCGTGACCGGACCGATCAAAGTAAACGGAAAAGACGTCACAGATGTTCCGCCCATCATGCCGGGACACAGTTTCCTCAATGATGAACAAGTCGCCGATGTTTTGACCTACATTCGAAATGCGTGGGGAAATCGCGAAGACGCCATCGCAAAAGAAAGCGTCGCAGCGATCCGGAAAAAGCATGGCACCCGCTTTATGCCCTGGACCGAAGCCGAACTGGACGGGATCAAAAACTAGCCAGGCTCGATCATAAACAAACAGATATTCAGTTTTCTTAAATATCAGTTTTTATTATTTTTATAGATTTCCTAAATCGCTGCTGGAAATTTTAAAAATATCGGATTACTTTGGGGTCCCGCCTGCCGGGGCCCCATGAATAAAAGACGTTCTGTATTATTCAAAGATCTCCCCGAAGCGAAAGCGAAGCTGCTCGCCTGGTTAGTCGTAGGCGTCTCTCTCTACCTGCTGCCTCTGATCTTTATCACGCTGAAAGACTATCGTGACTCCAGCGGCTCGGTGGGTCCGTGGCTGCCTCAAGGGACTGAAGAGCGGCAGGTGTTTGACAAATTTGCCGATCTTTTCCAGAACCACGATTCCCTTCACCTCAGCTGGGACGGAGGCGATCCGGAAGACGAGCGATTTGAGACACTGACTGAAGAGATTATCAAAGCGGACCGGATCCGTGCGTGGCAAACCGGAGAGGAGCCTCTCATCGGCAGCATCGTTACGCTGCGAACTTTTATCGACTCTTTCGGCGAACGGGCGAAGGATCCCGAATTCCGCCAAAAGGTGACCGACTCGATGGCCGGGTATCTGACATCCAAAGGCCAGACAACAGGGATTTTAACGATAGAAAGCACTGATCACGGTGCCAATAACCGGGAAAAAACGTTTGAGTTGGTGGATCGCAAAGCCAGGGAAATTCTTCCCGCCGGAGTGGAGCCCCGATACGCCGGCCCCTGTTTTCTATCCATTTGTGCGAATCAGGAAACAAGGAAGGTTCTTCGTTTTGTTACTCCGATCTCCTCATTGATTTCTCTACTTGTGGCGTGGTTTTTCCTCCGCTCGCCGATTCTCGCCCTGATTGCTTTCTGCATCAGCGGGCTGGCTGCGGCGCTGTCGATTTCCGCGATCCACTTCGGGGGGCATACCCTGGGCAATATGCTATCGATGGTTCCGAGCCTCGCGCAGCTTCTCGCGATGTCGAATGTGATCCATTTGATCAACTACTATATGGAGTCGCTCCATAAGCATAACGACAAAGAACGAGCCTGGCGCGATGCGATTTCCAACGGATGGATGCCTACTGTGGCCGCGTCGATGACCACTGTGATTGGATTCAGCTCCCTGCTGGCGACCAATATCGAAGTCGTGAAACACTTTGCATTATACGGAACGATTGCGGTCATTATCGCCATGGTAGTTGTTCTGACTTCGACGACCGCCAGTTTGATTCTCCTGAAGCCCGATGCAAATCTGCGCTTCAAGCTCCGCGAAAGGTTTGTCGGTTGGCTGTTCCATCTCGCTTCGGAACGGAAATGGGCGGTCACGGCATCATTGCTTTCCATCTTTCTACTGGGCGGTTTAGGGCTCGATCAACTGAAGTCAGATGTCCGAATGGGGTCCTTCTTTCCCGAAGAATCGCGATACCGAAGCAACAAATCGTGGTTTGAAGCAAAAATGGGGCCGATCATGGGGTCCGAGCTGTTAGTCAGCTTCGCCGGAACAGTTGATCTGGAAAAACAGATACAAACTATCGAAAAACTGGGCAGCCAGGTTCGGGATCTGGACACCGATTATATGGTATTTGCCCCCTCTATTTTCGCGGCATGGCTCGAAACCGAACCGGCGAATAAAGTCTGGGATAAAATTACCAAAAGCGGGATGGGCGTCATGGAAGACGGTCGCTATCTGTGGCGCGTTTCGATCCGGCACCCGCTCGAACCGGACCCGGGGGAATCGGTATTTCAAAGCCAGATCAAACGCCTGATCGAACGAGTGGAATCCAATCCGGCTATGGCAAAAAATGATAGACCGGATATCTCGTTGACCGGGGCGTTTCAGCTATTCGCCAATTCCCAGGACGGACTGGTTAATCAGCTGTTGCGGTCTTTTCTCTGTGCCTTTTTACTTATCACGCCGGTGATCATGATTTTTCTCCGGAGTATATCTTTGGGGCTGATCGCCATGGTAGGCAATCTTTTCCCGTTGGTAGTTTTTTTCGGAATACTCGGCTGGACAGGATTCCGCATTGATATTGCGACAATGATGACCGCAGCGGTGGCATTTGGTATCGCAGTGGATGACACCGTGCATTTCCTCACCTGGTTATCCCGGGGCTTGCGGCGGCATAATTATCTGACCAATGCAGTCAAGTATGCTTTTGAAAACTGTGCGGTCGCTATATTGCAAACCACTCTGATCATCAGCGCGGGAATGGGCGCCTTCCTGCTCAGCGATTTTCAACCGTCCCTCCGGTTCGCTCTCTTTTCCGGCGTTGTGTTAATGATAGCTGTCGTCGGCGACCTTGTTCTCCTGCCGGCTTGTATTCTCGGAATCTTCAAAAAAGTATTCCAAAAGAAACCGGGCCAGCCAAACAGCCATGCACTGGATGCAGAGCCACACTATGAAAAGAAGCTGGAATCGGTATAGAAAAACCCGATCCAACTACCATCTACCGGTAACCGAGTGACCGTTTCTCAGCTTCATGGTAGACATCTTCCGTTCGCGGGGATAAAACACCATTCCGTGTCTCTCCGCCTTATCGACAAAATTGCGCACATCGGCGTCCAGTTCTTCGTCCACAACGAGGGATTTCAGTAACCCGTCACTTTCTTTGACCATTGCCAGAAGCGGATTTACTTCTCTCATAAAGCAACGGAAGTCTTTGATCGCAAGTTGCAGGTCTCTAGTTGTTCCGGTGTTCTGATCGGCCAGCTCATAGAATTTTTGAAAGGTTCGGTCCCCGTTGTTTGCCATCTCGGTGATCTCTGCCATGGAATGATCGAAGCGGGCCATCGATTGCTCCATCTTTTCCAGAGAACCTCCGGTATTGATGAGAAGACTGTCGAATCGATCAATCGATTTGCTCATTTTCTGATTCGTTTCTTCCAGTGATTCCATAGTACGGTTCACCGAATTAAGAGAACCGCCTCCCGGCGGCCCCACACCGGTTATCCCTCCGGGAATGCTCTTATCCCCCAGCATGGTGATCAGTTTTTCGAGCGTCGTTGAAGTGGTGTCGAGTGATTCCATCGATTTCTGGAACTTCGCTATCGTATCTTCCAGCCCTTTTTGTCTGATCTCGTCGCGGTCGATTCGCATACCGTTCAGTATATCATTTGCTGCGATAAACTTTTCCGGTTTCACTTCCGGCATGGTAATCTTTACATAGCTGCCATCATAGTCGTCCGACCGGTCAATCAGCGCGACTGAAGTTTGCGGTATCTTGAACTCTTTATCTATTGCCAGCGGAATGAGTAAAGCAGTGTAGTCTTTTTTGAAGTAGGGTTTCTTTGCTACCCTACCGACCCGAATTCCACCGAATTCCACCGGAGCACCTTTCTTTACTCCCCCGGCATCGTTGACATGGATTTGAACAGGATAGGTGTTATCCAGTCGGTCCAGACCCAGCCAAATTGCCGTGGCAATTGTGAGGAGTAGTCCTATACCGACAAAGACACCGACCAGTATAGCCGAGATACTCTTTGACCCATTCATTCTTCCCGCACTAGAGAGACAGAATTTAAAAAATCAAGAGATATTTTGAATTTCTATAATATTTACTTTTATTAAGTTTTATAGATATAGTTAAACCCCGAGGACAAGTGTCGTTATTTTGAAGCCTCATCAGAGGATGTATTTACGACATCCTTCTTCAACCAGGTAACGATTCCGTCGTCCAGAGGAGGGTGAAGTTTATCAGAGTAATCGATATCGTCATATCGTCCGGCCACGTAAACCTGATCGATAAGTTGCTGCAAATCAGGAGGCAGAGGTTCATCATCCTTGCGCAAAGGGATCGACAGAACGGGCAGACGCTGCTGAATCGATACCGGATATACTTCCATTCGTTGTCCTGCCCATTCCACAGTGACCGAAGCCAGATAATCTGCCCGGGCCAGACGAGGGTCCGGGTCACCACCGGGAAGATGTATTACCGGACTGCCCTGCCGGACCAAATCGATTTCCACGAGATTCGCTGTCGATTCGAGAACTTCTCTTTGCTTCCTCAAGTATTCCTCGCGACCTTTTCCCGCCTGTTTGTTGGAGGGACTGACGAATTCAATCGATGTAATCAAGGTCTGATCGTGGCGATCCCGAATCTCTATGTATCCTTCGGTGAATTCCACAGGTTCAAAAACAATCGGAGGCGTTACTACAACACTTCCCTCTTCCTCCCCGACAGGCGTCCAACCGGACGGAGGCTCGAAACTGGAAGGCCCGGAAACTACCACGTCCGGAATAAACTGTCGTTCCGGTTGCGTTTCGAGAAAGATCCTCTCTTCCACGCGGGCCCGTAAGTCACGTGGCAATTTGGGTTGAAGCGCATCGCAACCCAACAGGTTTTACCCCACCAAATTCATCAGCATGGAGGGATTGACTCCGATGACTACGATGGCAATCATGAGGAACACCATCGCCATAACGGCGGCCGGACTGACCCGGATTGCTGAGGTATCACTGCCGACCGGAGCTTCGCTTAGGAACATGGAAGCTGCAATTTTCAGATAGTAGTAGAAACCGGCGCACGCACCGATAATTCCCACTGCGAGAAGCAGCCACTGCTGTTGTTCAAACGCGAGTTTGAAAACGAAGAGTTTACCGAAAAAACCTGCCGTCAGTGGAATCCCGGCCAGCGATGCCATCGAGATTAGCATAGCTATAGCGAGAAACGGGGAGCGCTTCGCGAGTCCGGCATAGGATTTAAGCCCCTCCCCACTGATCGTGGTCCGCAGGGCCGACATCACCAGGAAGGCCAGCATGGTCATGAGCAGATACGCTCCGAGATAAAAGGCGACTACGTTGAATACAGAAATCGTATCACCCTTCAATGAGTCACGCGGGGCGCAAGCCATCGCCATTAGCAGGAAGCCCGCATGGGCGATACTGGAGTAGGCAAGCAGTCTTTTGAAATTGGTCTGCGGAAGTGCCACAAGATTCCCCACAATCAAAGTAAGGATCGCCAGTATCGTAAGGATCATGGTTACTTTGCCGGTGAAAGCGCCGCTTCCCATATAGAGAGATGCGATCCGCATAAAAACGATAAAGCCTGCCGATTTGGATGCGACCGATAGAAAAGCGGTAATCGGAGTAGGCGCCCCCTGATACACATCCGGAATCCAGTTGTGGAAAGGCACCGCGCCGACCTTGAATCCCATACCAACCAGAATGAGAGCGAAAGCAAACAGCGCTCCGGTTTGATTGATCGAATCGGAAGCGAGCGCTTTACCTATCTCAGGCAACTCCATCGTGCCGGTCATTCCGTAGAGCCAGGTCATTCCGTAGACGAGAAAGCCGGTCGACAGAGCACCGAGAATCAGGTATTTCACCCCGGCTTCGAGCGAACCGACGTTGCGCCGCAGGTAGGCAACCATGATATAGAAAGTAATCGTGACCGTTTCCAGCGAGACAAATATACTTACGAGATGATTGGCCGATGCCATCCACATGAGACCGGCGCAGGCAAACATCGGCAACGCAAAGAATTCTCCCAACCCCGCCTGAGGGTGAGCGCCTTTTTCCGGCGCCGCCGTTTGTTCAACCACAATCGGAGCAAAGTCGATCCCCATGATCAGCACAATTAAAGTGGAAACCAGAGCGATACCTTTAAAGAAAAGTGCTTTGCCATCTCCGGCGGCATAGAATTTCCAAAATACCGATTCCGCTGAATCCGCATTTCCTGTCTCTACATTAAAGAGCAACCCGATTACCACCAGCAGTCCGAGAACACCGAAATATCCGATCGTTCTTTTGTCCCGGATATTGATGAAGGCATCGGTCAGCAACATGACCAAACCGAGGCAGACAACGATAACTTCCAGAAAATATACAGGCATGTGATTTAACAGGGTACAGTGATGGACTTAACAGGGTACAATTTCGGACCTAACAGGGTACAATCGGTCATCATCCTCCTGTTGCGACGACCATGAGTCCTTCGAGGCACGGTCTCAAATATTGAATCAATATCCCGGGAATGAACCCTGTCACTAACAGAGTTCCCAACAAAAGCAGAACAGGCAGTTTTTCGTTGAGGGTCAAATCGTTCACCGTCGGCAATTTCGCAGCCAACTCGCCTTTGAACACATTACGGAAGGCGCGCAGCATGTAGACCGCGGAAATGACCACACCCCAGAGCGCGAGAATCGTCGCCCATTGCAGAGGCTGAAAAGTTCCGTCGAAATCTTTGAACCCACCGAAGAAAACCATCACTTCAGCAGCGAAGTTGGTGAACCCGGGAAGTCCGATCGAGGCGAATGCGGCAAAACCGAACAGCAACCCGGCAGCCGGAATGACTTTGGCCAACCCACCGAGCTTATCAAATTCCAGCGAACCGTAGCGATCGCGCAACGCTCCGGACAAAGCGAAAAGCAGGGCGATAGAGATTCCGTGCGCGAACATGAGCATCACCGCGCCAACTGTCCCGATGTAGGTGCCGCTGGCGATCCCGAGAAATATATATCCCATATGCATCACACTGGAATAACCGAGCATCTTATCGAGGCGCTTCTGAGCTATGGTGACCAGACCGAGAATGATGATATTTCCCACCAGAAGAATCAAAATCACGTTGGTAAGAGCATCAGCCCCTTCCGGGAGGAGCGGATTGGCGACCCGGATCAAACCGTAAAGACCGAACTTCTTCAGCACTCCGGCATGCAGCATTGCCACAGGAGTCGGCGCATCGGCATAGGCGTTGGGTGCCCAGCTGTGGAAAGGGAACAGCGATACGAGAATGCCGAAACCAATCAACAGAGGAAGATAAATCCACATCTGAGCCGACCTCTCCAGTCCGGCATCTTTGGCGGTAGCGATAAGACTCGGGATATCAAAAGTCGTTGCATTCAGACCGGTGATCGTGGCGATCAAACCGAGCAAAAGGATCATACTTCCAACACCGAGATAAATGGTAATGGTCCACGCCGTGTTAACCCGGTTTTCCCCGAATCCAAAAAGTCCGATCATGAGAAATGTCGGAATCAGCGCCAGCTCGTGAAACGCATAGAGGAAAAACAGATCCGTAGAAAGGAAAGCACCCATGGCACCGGCTCCGATCAGCAAACAGCTGCCATAGTAGATTTTCGAGCTGCCTTTAATGGCACCCTCGGAAGGCGAAATCCAGATCGCCGCCAAAAGGACAATCGCAGTTAAAATCATCAGGACGAGACTGATGCCGTCCAATCCGAAAGCGAGACTGATTTCCGGAAAGCCCTCTACGGAAAAGAGCTTCCTTCCCGCAAACCCTTCGCCACCGAAATATTGAAAAGAGAAGTTTCCGACTCCCTCTCTGTTTACGTTGAACTGACAGGCCGTCACCAGAGAAGCAACCGCTGTTGCGCCCGCCGCCAGTAGAGAAGTCGCCCGCGCCGGTGCGCCGAATGCAATCCCCAGGGCGGCGAGGATGGGCAGAAGCACGATGATTTCGAGGATGGTCATATACAAATTCCGTTCCGGCAATAGTTAGAAAATGAGCAGAAAAATCAGCAGCAACACAGCCACCCCGACATAGAAAACATAGGTCTGCAAATTACCCACCTGGAAAAGTCGCAGCAGCGATCCGGCAGTCATCGCCCCCATAGCAGGAAGTCGCGCGATCAGAGGCTCGATCAGATGGCGGTCGAGGATGGCAAGCAGCCCACCCACTTTATCCTGCAGCACTTTGACGATGCCTGCGTACATTTGGTCGATATAAAACTTCTCCCGGAGAATCGAGATGTTGAAGGGATCACTCTTCTTATTCAGATAGAATACCCCGGCCAATATCACCCCGGCAGCGAGCGCTGCCATCGAAGCAATCGAGGTCGGATTGATATGGAAATCATGTATCGGATCGACTGAGTGGCCCTGAGACTTGAGGAATTCCGGAACGTGAAAATAAACGGAAACCAGAGAAGTGACCGCCAACAATATCAGCGGGATCAACATAACCAGGCTCACCTCGTGTGCGTGATCGGCACTCTTTGTCCGCCCTCTGCCGAGGAAAGCCACAATGAACAGCCTTGTCATATAGAACGGGGTAAGGAACGCCACGAAAATCCCGATACCGTATATCCATGTATGTTTTGCGATGTGTTTCGCCTCCCAGGCTTCCATCAGGATGTGTTCTTTACTCCAGAAACCACTGAAAAACGGGAACGCAATCAGTGCCAGAGTTCCGATCGCAAAGGTGATCGTCGTGATCGGCATCTTTCTCGAAAGGCCGCCCATTTTCCAGATATCCTGCTCGTGGTGGCAGGCATAAATCACAGCGCCGGAGCCGAGGAAAAGGAGCGCTTTGAAAAATGCGTGAGTATACAGGTGGAACATCCCGGCATCGCTCCCGGCCTGTCCGAATCCCTGCGCCATAATCATGTAACCGAGCTGGGACAGTGTCGAGTAGGCGAGAATTTTCTTGATATCGTTCTGCTGCAGAGCCATCAGCGCCGCGAGTAGCGCCGTGCCAGCGCCGATCCAGGCAATCACACTCGCTGCCGTCTCGGCGGAAACGACGAGAAACGAGACCCGCGCCATCATGAAAACACCCGCCGCAACCATCGTCGCCGCGTGGATCAGAGCGGAAACCGGAGTCGGGCCCTCCATCGCATCGGGCAGCCAAACATGCAGCGGCACCTGAGCGGATTTACCGATCGCGCCGCAGAAAATGAGCACTACCGAGAGATTGAGCAGGAAATTATTGGTGATCCCTACGGCGGAAGCCTTGATTTGATCAAAATAAAACGACCCGCACAGGTGCCAGATCAACAGGATCCCGATCATGAAACCAAAGTCGCCGATCCGGTTGGTAAGAAAGGCCTTTTTCGCCGCATCCGCCGCCGATGGTTTGGTGAACCAGTGACTGATCAGGATGTAGGAACTGACCCCGACCAGCTCCCAGAAAATAAACATCATCACAAAATTGTTCGCGAGAACGATCCCGGTCATCGAGAACATGAAGAGCGCCAAACCACCGAAGTAGCGGGATTTCCCTTCATCATCCTTCATGTAACCAAGTGAAAAGAGGTGGACCAGAAACCCGACGAAAGTCACGATCAACATCATCCCCTGACTGAGACCGTCTACTTTCAGACCGATATCGACCTGTAACGCATCCTCACCCAGATCGATCCATGGAAAACTCTTGATGCCCTCTGCCGCAGCGGTCTCTGCCTGATGACCCTGATCAGCCCCGGCGGCATGAGCCTCCCCTCCGCCACCACTGAGCAGCTCCGGATGCGCAAGCAAAAGCGCCAAAACGAGAGTCACCAAAGCCGACCCCGTAGCGAGGAAGGCGGCGATACCTCCCGTTTTTTTCAGGAAAAACAGGATAAAAGCCGCCACTACCAGAGGCAGTAGCAGGATGGTCCAGGCGATGACGTTAGGCTCCATGAAAAAATCAGTTTCGAACAGGCGGGTCAGAATTTCATTTCGTCGATCTGCGTCACATCGGTCGTTTCACGGGTCCGGAACAGGGCGACAATAATCGCCAGTCCCACCGCAACTTCCGCCGCTGCCACGGTGATGATAAAGAACAACATGACCTGCGCATCGTAGTCCGGCAGCCCTTCTTTGGCTCCGAAACGGGAAAAGGCGACCAGCGAGAGGTTCGCAGCGCTCAGCATCATTTCGAGACACATAAAAATCACGATCAAATTGCGGCGGATCAACACTCCGGCGAGGCCGATTGCGAAAAGGGCACCGCTCACGTAAAGGAAATGTTGCAGAGTCAAAGCTGAGTCCATCGAAAACATTGTTAGCCCGTGTTATTTCAAATATTTACGACTTAGCACAACCACCCCGACCGTCGAGACGAGGAGCAAGACACCGACCATCTGAATCGGGAACCAGTATTTGCTGAACAGCAGCTTACCGATGTGGTGCACATCCGAATTTCCCGGCCCGCCAAGTCCGGTCAACTCCGGCAAACCCTGTTCGAATCCCACTCCGGACTTCATCAGCACAACGAAAAGGAGACCGAGAAAACCGACCCCGACCAGAACTCCGCCGAAAATATTGGTTCCCGTGAAATGCTTATGTTCCTCTTTGTCGATATCGAGGAGCATGATGATGAAAATGAACAGAACCATGATCGCTCCGGCATAAACGAGGATTTGCAGAATCCCGACCAGATAGGCATCCAACTGGATAAACAGCGCGGCGAGCCCCAGGAAAGATATGATCAGAGAAAAAGCCGAGGTAACCGGATTTTTATAGGCAACCACACCGACCGCTCCACTTACGGCAAGTAAGGCAAAAAGATAGAAAAAGAATATCATTTCCAGCGGCTAAAATGTGGCATTTGAAAACAGGTTCCCCGGTAGCAGAGGACTACCCTGCAAAAAGCGTTCGACTATCATACGCCACGCTTTCAGGGTCAAGGTGACTTTGTGAAAAATTTCACAAAGTCGGGCGAACCGGTAAAATACGTCCCATCCGTGTAATTGGTTTCGGAATTGCCCGGGGCTTCTACACACCTTTCGCCAATCGACACGCCCGGATGGTATTCGCCATCAACATCGCGATCGTCATCTTCCCGACTCCGCCCGGCACCGGCGTAATCGCTTCACACTTGTCGGCAACAGCATCAAAATCCACATCACCAACGAGTCGATAACCCCGCTTTTTCGTCGCATCATCCACCCGGTTGATGCCCACATCGATGACTACAGCTCCGTCTTTCACATGGTTCGCCCCGATAAAACAGGGTCTCCCGATCGCCGCTACGAGGATATCCGCCTCGCGGGTGACCTCTTCCAGATCCTTCGTTCGGGAGTGCGCCACCGTCACAGTGGAGTTGGCCCCCTTCCCTTTCGCCATCATCAACAGCGCGAGAGTTTTCCCGACCAGCAGGCTGCGTCCGACGATGACCACATGTTTCCCTTCTGTCTCCAGCTCGCTTTCGATCAGCATCCGCTGACATCCGGCCGGCGTGCAGGGGGCAAAACCGGTCGGATCCTCCATCGCCAGTTTACCGACATTCACCGGGTGAAGCCCATCGACATCTTTCGCCGGGGAAATCCGCATGATCACTTCATCTTCATTGAGATGATCCGGAAGCGGCATTTGCACGAGAATGCCGTGAATCGACTCGTCGGCGTTTAATTCATCGATCAGCGCGATCAATTCCGCCTGCGAAAGTGACTCCGGTTTCTCGATTTTCACCGAATGAAGCCCCAGTTCCTGGCATTTGCGGTCCTTCGCCCCGACGTAAGCCTTCGAAGCCGGATCTTCGCCGACGAGAACAACCGCCAGCCCCGGCGTAACGCCGGCACTCTGTAACTCCGCGATTTCACGCCGACAATCTTCATATACGGCTTCAGCAATGGGCTCCCCTTTTATCAATTTCATAACAGATCGAAAACAAGACTTAACAGGGTACAGTCGAGGATTCAACAGGGTACAGTTCATTGCTGTCACTTTGTTTCACCTGTGCTATTTTGGGTGAATTCTCCCCGCAATCGGTTTGCCATGAGGCTGATTCGCATATTCATTTCCAGTCCCGGCGATGTGCGGGAAGAAAGAGAACGAGCCCGGCAGGTTGTGGAAAGCCTCCGCCGCCGCTATGCCGGCCGACTCGATTTGCGCCCCTCTGCTCTGGGAGGATTTACCGCTCCAGGCGGATATGTCTTTTCAACAGGAATCGATCAAATCCGGCCGCTTGCGGCTTGATTTTCTCCCTTGAAAAGCCCACAGAAGGTGACTTTTGAGGATTGTTAAAAAGAGTCTCACAAAATGGTCCCAAAAAGAAATGTAATTCGGCTTCCCTGACATCTCACAATTCCTGCCACTGCCGTTAAATCCAAGGGCCAATTCCACTCACTCTTCGCCGAACTTTTTTTCTGCTTGCTCGACTTCGTAACGATTTCTCTCTTCTATGAAGAAATCCACGATCGCACTGATTGAGGGCGGATCGTCCATTAGTTCTTCATAACCTTCATCAGTTGGGCTTAATTTCCCTGAAGTGATTCGCGCCAACCCGGTTTCCCAATGGCTTGGTATGCCTGCTGTTTTAAAGGCTGCTACGTAATCATTCAGATCAAAGTCGCCGAAACGGATCAAATGATATAAATCAAACCAATCGCGACTTTTCGATCGTTGAGACGAAACAATGGCTTTCGAATTAAACAATTCTGACAGGGTTGCTATTCGAACCTCATTATTCAGATCAGTTGGCAGTAATTTTGATAGCGGACTGTCCGAAGTAAAGAAAGTGATTTTCACCGAGCTGTTTACCAGGTAGTCCTGCTGATAGTCATTGAGGTCCATCTCAACGCTTTCAAATTCCTTCCATGCTCCGGGGTCATCATTGGCTTCGAATTGTAATCCGGCTGCTTCCGCTTCCTTAATAAGTATTCCGAGACGTTTTCGAGGCAACCTGGGAGCATTAAAACAGAAATCCAGATCTTCGCTAATTCGGTGATGGATTCGCAGGGACAATGCAGTCCCTCCAATCAACACAAATCCTTTAAGCAGTTTGTGATCATTAAGAAACTGCCAGGCAGCATCTGTTTCAGGAGGTAGCACGGCGAAATCCCTCTTCGATATTACGTAAAACCCTCTCCACAACAGGTCGTGCCCGCTCAACCTCCGGCAGAGGGTCGGCATCGGAAGAGAGAGCGTCCCACTCACACTGAAGCCGCTTCAAACCAAAGGCATGCGCGATATTCAATAGACAATCAAACCTGGGGCGACACAAAGCCGCCCGAATATGGACCAAATCCGAGGCTTTCCGATTTGACCAGCACAACTCTGGATATTGTGCCCAGAAATCTTCCGTGTCTTTTGATTTCACTGCCTCAATCATAATGTTTTCCTGAGAGTTTTCAACTCGCTCCGATATCCCTGTACGGTCTCGGTGCGCACAGAACACAGACGCAGCAAAATTTTCACTCTGCTCCTCTCGCAATCATACCCCGGGCATGCAGAAACGACGGACGCAGGCACCGCCAGGGCCGATTAGCCACCACTCATCCCGCCGGTCCGATGGGTCTGGATTTTCTCCCTTAAAAACCAAATTTTAATCAATCAGTTTTTTGCCACGGCTTTTGGAAGTGAGAAAACTCTGGATTTCAGAAAAGTGATTGCTGTTAGTTGGAATGCTTCCCGGTGAGCGAACTCTTCAAAACATCTCGAATATAGTGTTCCACATATTCAGGCAGACCTGAAGCTTGCGACATCAACTCAAAATGCCTGGCAAGCGCACCCGATTCATCACTCGCAAGATGAACAATACGCCAGGTGTTGAGAGGAGTTTCTTCCACGCCGCTCACTCCGTGGACCACGTGAAAGAGCGGCTGCCCGGTTGAAGCGACAATTGTCCGCCCCTCATCATCCTCAACTTCAGGCAGACCGATGAAAGTCACTTGCTGGCTTGAGTGGTTCAAATAGCAGGCTTCGATAACCGTGCCGTAACTGCCGGGCTGCAGCCACAGGCGTTGCTCCGAGACCCGGGTGAACACTTCATCACCACTTTCCAGAGTACGGCGTCCCCAACTGCGGGCGGTGCCCGCGCGAATCACGCCGGGAATAAACAGATCGGGGCGGGCGGCTTTCTTTACTTCCATATCCCAGAGCTGGGTGCGGGTCAGGGTAAGCTCTTCGACACGATCATACTCATCGGCGAGGACCTGATTTACGTCCAGCGGATCAAACTCAATGCTGGTGTTGCCCTCGCGGTTCCAGGCAGCAGCAAAAACTGCTTCGTGGTTGTCTTGATTCATATTCATATATATTTATTCCTTGTTTGTTTACTGGTGAGATCGATAAAGTCAGCCGCTCTACCTCACGAGACCAACTATAATCAACAGGATTGAGACCACCACACAGATGAGGGTCCGAAAAAGATTGAGTCGATTCCACTTAGGTTCAAAGGCCTGGCGGGCATCAGAGAGATCGGGTTTATTCATTGAGGTACGAATCATCACCATTTACCGCCGGTTACCGAACTACACCTTGAACAGGCGAAAGAGAGTCAGGAGATAAAAATGACCGGCCCAATCACCAGATTCCACGAATCAAACATCACTGCCCAATCTATTTTCAGAAAAGGCTCGATTCGAATGGTGTCACTATGGAAACCGAAAGGGCTCAATGCAGCGGATCAGGATCTCATGCATGCCCTCTTTTTACGAGTCAACATCGTTGAGCTGGGCGAAGTAGAGAAAAGACCCAACTAGAGGAATAATTGGGCCAAAGTTTCCGGGACCCGCAAAGATCGGGTGTAAACGTTTCTTTATTTTTTCTCCGATTTCTTCACTGCATCGACATATTGAGTCATCGCGGACATGTGGCGGACAAACTCGCGGGCATCGACGCGGCCATCCTTCATCCAGTACCCTTCCGGATGTTGCTTCTCCAGGGCAGCTTTCACTTTCCCGCGCAGGCCACGGGCCTTTTTGGCAAATGACTCCGGTTGGGTCGGCCCTTTTCTTTTCCGGGCCACGGTTTCGCTGTCCATAGCCAGCTCGTCGCGCATTCTTTTGATCTTGTAGGAAAAGTCGCTGATCTGAAATCCGTAGTGGGTCGGTAAATTGGAATCATCGTAAGTGACTTTGTAGGTCTCCGCTTCGCAATAGAGAGGACGGCCGGTTTCCAACTCGTAGAAGCGCGCCCATTTGCCATTGTCTAGCTGAACCGATTCCAGCCAGTCGAGAGCGGGAAAAATGGCTTTCCGGTAGGTTTCCTTCCCGGTCGCAGCCCAAAGTACCAGCAGTGCTTCGGTGGTGCTGAACGATTCCACCGAACTGATTGCAGGCGGCTCAAATTTCCTCGCCCAGGTCGGGTGCATGTTCTCATCATACTGCTGAGCCCAGGCCGGCTGCGGGTCCGGCATTTGAGCGCGGAGAAAAAAATCTCCCAGCTTTTCTGCGGAGGCAAACGCCTGTTCGGAGCCGGTCAACTCGTGAGCCCGCAGTAGCAGATGCATCACATGGTAAAGATTGCCATCGTTCAGGGTGACGAAGTGTTCATACCTCGGTTTGGGCCATTTTTTTGACCATTGTTCGGGATAGGATGCTTTCCGCACAGGCAGATCCGCATTAGCCGGGCCGTCGAATTGTTGCGGCCATCCGCCATCCGGACGTTGCGCAGCGATCAGGGATTCCAGTCCAAAGGCCCACGCCCGCTGGATTTCCTTGTCACCCGCCGTTTCCGGCAATACGGCCAATTCGAGCATCAAAAGCAAAGCAGATTGCGTCTTATTATCATCCAAAGTCGAACGGATCTTCCGTTTTCCCGGCTCCGTATCACCGGAATCCAGATCACTGCGGAGATGATATTTCGAGGCAAAATCCGGATCAAAATCGAATGAGGAAGTCCAACCGCCGGATGACAGCTGACATAGGGCCAGAGCGCGACCGGTTTCAACTGCCCCGGTGAGAAACTCTTTTTCCCCGGTCGCCTGCCACGCCCGCAACATAGCGAGCCCTATCGTCGTGGTTCCCGACGGCTGAATCGAAAAAACGGTGGGACCGGAGCGATGCTCGGTATATCCGACAACCGGGTTTAACTTCCACTCCGAAGCGTAGCCACCTTGCACCGATAGATTCCCGCGAAAGTAGTGCACCGCTTTCTTCATCGCCCCGAGCGCATCGTCAGCTTTAGGGTCATCAGCACCAGGTAAAATTCCCGTAAAGAGGAGAAAGAGAGCAGGTAGCAGCCGGAAAACAGAATTCATAACCGCTCAAATTGCCTGCGGAATTGGTGGAAGATAGAAAAAAGCCTGCCGCAATAACGGCGCAAACAAGCGCCGGAGGCCGGTCAAAACAGGGAATTCTTTCGAATGTGCGACCCGCTTCCGAAAAATAATGCAAATTTTCGCTCATTTTTATCAAAACTAATTGTTTTTATGATAATTCGACTTAATATTGATAATATATTCGCACAAACTCATGACACATTCACTCAAAAACAAATGTAGAAATTCGGGATTCTCCTTGTTGGAGGTCATAACAGTCGTCGCTCTTCTGGGCGTCGTTTCGGCTATGGGATTGCATCTCGTCACCGGTGTCGATAAAGGTGTCAGAGAGCAGAAACTGACAGCTGAGCTGAAAACGCTCAACAACGCATCGAAAATTTTCGAAGCATTTGGGGGGGACCTTTCCTCGATCAGCGATCCGGCCGGAGTCATCGCCAAACTGAAATCCGTCGCAAAGACAGATATGGTGAACCGTATTCCAGGCCTGAGCGGTGCGATGCTGGATGCCCGGACCACCGCAATTTTACAATCCGATGAAGAAGCCGCCTCTGACCAACCCCGCCTTTACTGGAGCCAGGGGCAGAAAAGGTTCGAAATCGCTACATCCGGCCCTCCCGGAATCAAAGCACTGGTTTTGAGCGACAGCGCACCATCAACCGCCGAAGTCACGCAGAGAGATGCCGCTCTTTACTACGCAAAAGATTCGAACTGGATTTGGGATTATTCCGGCGCTGCTAAAGTCGGTTATCTGGCACCTACTGTTGTGCCCACTTCGGTGGTAGCCGCATCGGAAGTGCCCAGTATCGATCCTTCCGCCGGATATCCCCCGGAATCGCCTGCCTCCACTTTGCAGAGCCCGCTTTTCTCGAAAGCTCCCGGTTCTTACCCGATCCTTGAATACCCTCTTGAACTGAGTCTCACCAACCCGAATCCCCCGGGCAGCTCTATCATCCAGTATTCAATCGACTTTGGATCGTGGCAGAATTATTCGGCTTCATTTCCAGTGAGCCCCGGCAGCGTGATCCGTGCAGTGGCGGTTTCTAATGATACATCACAATGGAGAAACAGTTCTATCGCGCAGGCTATCTACAGCGCGGGCACAGAGCCTCTCCTGCCCCCGACTATACTTAGCAGTGCCGATCAATTCGGGGCGGTCAGCAACCACGACATTGCCGTATCCCTGATCGACAATAATGTGGGCAAACCGTCGAAACTGGAATACCGCATCAACGGAAGCGAATGGACTCTCTATACAGAGAGCTTTGTTCTGAACCGTTTCGAACAGCCCGAGGGTTCCGTTATCGAAGCGCGCGCCATCTCTGATAACTTCTACTACCTACCCAGCGAAGTTACTTCCACTATTATCGGTGTAGAGCCTCTTTTGGTGCAGGCATCCGCAAACGGACAGTTTACCAATCCTACCGGACCTATCAATATGGTAACCAATCTGAACTCGCAGACTCCTTCCTCCTCCTACTTCGAGTGGGGTTCTGTGATCAATCCGAATACAGGAAATGTTGTTCAGGGCTGGTCGGAAAGCTCACTTAATTTTACCGGAGGTTCCGGGAACGGCGGCCTGGGCGATCAAATCTATCTCGGAAATCTCGACTACTTCAACGGAACAATCAGTTCCGGTTCCGGAGCTGACGGCATCGATCTCGCCCTCGCGCTAACCCTGCAGATCGGCGGCCACGACGTCTCGCTGAACTTTGATTTCGGCTTCAATCTCATCAATGTCCTCAACGATGACAACGCCCTGTCGAATGACATCAATCTGGCGATGGCATCGGCTGACTTCGTGCAGATCGATGGCGCTTCGCAGACCACATATTTCGATATCAACGGACTGCAATACAGCTTCACGCTCGAATTCGGAAGTGCCGGCGAAAATGGTTTTGGTCAATTTGATGAGTTCCATGTTCTCGAAGACCTCGGATCGGCGACCAGCGTATTCGGAACTTTCGAAGCACTCGCCTTCTAACAAATCCTGCAAAATCACTTCAGCAGAGATCCGGGCAGTCGCGAGATTGACCCGGATTTTTGCGTCCCGAAATGCCCGCCTCCGGAGAAACGGAAATTCTTCTGTCAAAAAATCCCGGAGTTTTGTAACCTGAACAGTCAGATGCCCATCTGATTGACACGAAGACTGTGCATGTTCTTTTTCGACACAACGAGGATTTCACC
>JARGOZ010000016.1:12055-34062 GCA_029213025.1 Verrucomicrobiales bacterium | reverse complement strand
CCGGCGATTGAAGGTTTGGACTCCAAAATTCCAGAGTCCGAATTGATAGCTTCCGCCCGTGACGGGGATGAAGACGCTTTTGTGGAGCTGGCTCAACGCTACCACGCACGGGTCTGGACAACCGCATCGCGTTTTGCCCGAAACCGGGCCGAGCTGGAGGATCTCGTGCAGGATCTGTTCGTGAAAATCTGGAAAGGCCTGCCCACTTTCCGCAACAAAAGCCCCTTCGAGCACTGGCTAATGAGAGTCACCGTGCGGGGTTGCTACGATTTTTTACGGAAAAACCGGAAACGCCGTGAGTCAGAAGTTCTCACGGCGGAAATTTTCGAAACCATTAGCCTCATCGAAGCTGAAAATGATTTACTCCGGCAACGAGAGGCCTCGGAAATCGTCGGCCTCCTCCTCGAAGGGCTCGACCCCAAAGACCGCACCGTAATTACCCTGCTCGACCTCGAGGAAAAATCCGTCCGCGAAACAGCAGAGTTGACCGGGTGGACGGAATCCAATGTGAAGGTCCGGGCTTTTCGCGCCCGGAAAAAAATGAAGCTAATCTTCGAAAAACTGGGACTTGAAAGATGAAACATTCTTGCACAGATCAAACAATCAGTGATTTGATAGACCGGGCGCGGAGAGAGCAACCATTCGGCGGTCCGCGCAGCTACGGATTTCAGGCGCGGCTCAGGCAGTCAATCGCGGCCGCGAATCCGGGAACACTCGACTACTTCAGTATCGTGTGCTGGCGGTTTTCCATGGTCTGCCTACCGATTCTGTTTCCGGCGCTGGTAGCATTGGCGGTTTTCAACGGTTTGCATTTACCGCCGGGAATCAGTTCAGCCGCCTCGCTGTATTCCGATTTGTTCAGTCTCGATTTCCTTTCATTTTTTTGAATGCCGCTGCCTCCTAAAATCAAAGCCGGCTGCGGAGCTGCGACTCTTTTTTTCGCGGGAGTTCTCTGCGGGATTATAGGTGTATTTGTTCTTCTCGCACTCATCATCCCCCGGAGTGAAGGCTGGGAAAAAGAGGATTCGCGGCAGTTTCTGGCGAAGCATTTTTCCAAACGTCTGAAACTTACCGAAGAACAAAAAGAAAAGCTGACCCCGGGGTTCAACGAATTTCTCAACCAGCGCTGGGCCCTGCGATCCGGGTATATAAAAGCCGACCGGAAAATTCTCGAAGACTACCTGAAATCTGTAGAACCGGAACTGTCCCCCGACCAGGTCAAACGCAGTAAAGAAGTGATGGATCACTGGTGGAAAGAAAAGCGAAAATTGATCGGCGAATAGCATATGTGTGATGCGGCCTCTCCTGTCCGCATATCCAGAAACTTAGCAAGATGCGGACAGAAATGTCCGCATCACGTATTTTTGCACCATTCAACAGGGTACAATCTACCATTCAACAGGGTACAATTGATCTTATTTCCAGTCCCGGTCAATCGGCCACGCGGCGAGCACTTCATCTACATCTTCGGGCTCCAGTGACTGATGGGCTTCCAGCTCGTCTGCCAGCGCGGCGACGGCCGCCCAGACATCGTCGCGCTCGAAGAAGGTGAGCAGTTCATGCGCGAAGCGGGCCAGATGTTGCGCCACCGACTTGTTGCGGGGCAGAAATTCATTCGCCCGGTCGACAGCGAGTTGCCAGTCGTAGTGCCATTCTTCCAGAAACTCCGGCGCAAACTGAGTTCCGTCATAAATCATCTCCACCATCGGCCCGGCCAGAGCGACCTTGATCTCGCGGACCGCCAGTTCCGCCTCGGACCAGCGACCCTCCGGCCACACCACCCGGATTTCCCCGGTCCGGCCGGGAAGCTCGTCCTCCTCCTCCGGTTCAATGGTGAGCAAGTCGATTTCACCACCGAGCAGGATCGCTGTGATCGCATGGCCACACTCGTGATAAACCGTTCTGGTAAGGGAGTCCTCCGACATTGGGTAATTCTTGGGCGACAGGAAAGACCAGTCCAATGGAATTCCTCTTCACCAGTAAAAAAGAAAGAATAATCAGTTTCCACAGCCGTTTACGCCTGGTAAAGATACCCCCGTCACGGCAAAAACAGATGGAAATTAGAAAACGGCTCAGTCCTGCGATTTACCTGCCCGGAATTCCTGGCGCAATAAACGCAGGAAAGCCGGTTCATCAATGAACATCAATTTGCAGCCCTTTCATGCGTATTCCCAGACTCACATTTTTTCAGCTCTTTATTCTGCCGATCAGTTACCTGCTGTTCGCAACCACGTCTTCGCCGGCGGCCGGGGATTGGTCAATCGTGAGAATCAAAGACCAGGAATACGTTACCGCGACGAACGCCGCAACTTTCTACAACATGGAAAGCTTCGTGAGAAAAGGCAATGACCGCCTCTTTCAACGGCCCGATATCAACATGAAATGGACGATCGGAACCCAGTTGATCTACGTGAACGAAGTGAAGTTCAATCTCAGTCTCCCCGTTGTTGAGTACAAAGGTCACGCTCTGATTTCGACAACCGACCTGGTGAAACTGATCGATCCGGTTGTCCGGCCGAATTACATCAGCAAATCGTTCGATTTCGATACCGTAGTGATCGATCCGGGGCACGGGGGCATCGATTCCGGAGCAAAAGGTCGCCGAGGGCTGGAAAAGGACTACAACCTGGATTTGTCCCTGCGATTGAAGGCCGAGTTGGAGAAACGGGGTTTCCGCACGGTAATGACTCGTTCAAATGACTCTTTTATTACTTTGGCCCAACGGGTTGCCATCGCAAACGCCCAGAGAAGAGCCATTTTTATCAGTATTCATTACAATTCGAGTGGAACCAGGAGTGCATCCGGTGTGGAAACATTTGCTTTGGCACCGCAGGGCACCGCGCCCACTCACAAAGATCCCAAATCCGCTTTACCATCCTCACTGAACGGGAACGCGCAGGACGCGGCAAATATCGCTCTCGCCACAGCGGTTCATGCCCACGTCATTTTGGCATTCAACCCGGTAGATCGCGGCATAAAGCGGGGCACATTCCAGGTGCTGCGCGGGATCAACAAACCAGCGATTCTCTACGAGGGCGGCTTTCTGACAAATCCCACCGAGGAAGCAAAAATCCACCACCCGGCGTACCGGCAACACACCGCTCTGACGATCGCCACCGCGATAGAGAAATTCAAAAGCGTGGTCGCGCATAGATAGAATATATCACCGCACCCGACGAATCAGTAGCTTGACGAACCATAGGTTCACAGACGATTTTACTTTATATGTCGGATACGCTCAGCGTGAAAGATTTGCTGATTCTGGTCGATGGCCAGAATTTTATTTCTCACATCCGGAAACTGTTCCGGGAGGAATTTGATGAGGAAGACTATCTGCCTCGCAATGCGCAGTGGAGCCTGCTGTTTCGCTCCATCAAAAAAATGCTGGGTGCCGAAAATGTACAGATTTACTGGTATACCATCAAATCACTCGACTACTCACCCCATGTCGACTGGTCACAGGAAGATCTGGAGGAGTTTTCCGACGAACATTTCCACACCTGGCGAAACTACCTGATCCGCAACCACGCTTCGGAATTAAAAGAACGAAGGCGCCCGGTGACTCCCGCCGAATGGGAATTTCTCGAAGCCAAAGATTCCGACGAAAGAAAGGAGGCCGTGGAGCGATGGCGCAAGAACTGCCAGGTAAACCACACCATCATGGAGGAGCGCCTCGAAGAGTGGCATCAGCTCCAGGATGAAATTGTCGAACAATATCCAAAGGTCCAGATCGAACGGATCGGCTGGCAGTTCTGCAAACTGGTCAACCGCAAGCTCGGCCCGGAAAAAGGCGTCGATATCGGGCTCGCCTCGGATCTGATCCTGAAAGAGGACGAATACGACACCGCCCTGATTTTTTCCAGCGACGGAGATTACGTTCCCGCCATTGCCGCAATGCAAGGGAAGGGTAAAAGGATCGGGCATGTCGAATTCCTTTTCCGAACCGGCGAACCTCTCCGGGGCACCTCGCGACATCTCTCCGCCGTCTGTGATTTCACTCTGGAAATCCCGTGGCCGGAGCTGAAAACTTTCCTCGGCATGCCCGACCACCCCGTCGAGAAGCGGAGGAATGAAAGACGGGCCCGCGAAAAGAGGGAGAAAGAACGCCGCTACCGGGACCACAATAAAACCAGGGCAGGCAAAAAGACCAGGTAGTGGATAACGATGGCCCACCGGCCTCCCAATCCTCGAAGCCGGTCTTTCAAAGGATTCCGTGTAACTCTTCTACCAAACTACCCCTGCCGGGTCAACCAGTCGATCGCCCACCAGAACTCCCCGCCGTCCACATCGAGACGAACAGCACCGCTGGCGGAATCGTATTCCACCACACTGGCCGAATGTCCGAAATAAGGATCCATTTCACCCCGCCACCGAATCAGATGACCGGAAGACCGAACCACGGTAGGCGGAGGCATTTCAGGTATTTTGACATCTGTTCCCGGGGAAAACCCTTCACCCTCGCGGCTCACCGTCACCGCCTGCTCCGGTTGGACGTTACCGGAACTCTTCGATTTGGCCCGTCGCATAATGGCATTGGCGAGAAGATCGAATTCATTGATGGGACGGGACAAATATTTATTAAAAAGAGAAGGGACCTGTTGCTGATCGAGGCAGAGGAGAAGAGGGATGATCCGTTTTCCCATCATATCGGCACAAGCAGTCTCATAGTGCACCCACGGGCTGTTAAGGGAATTGGGACTGAGAACAATAACTATCTCATCGCAATCTTTGATTCGCTCCCGAATTTCCTCTGCGATATCCTCGCCGCCTTCGAGAAACTCTACATCCATGTGAGATTTGAACCCCCGGTCTTCCAACTCGCGGTCAATCCATTTCACGACCTGACGGTCTTTGGACGAGTAGCTGATAAAGAGTTTGAGCATATCGTGCGGGGACAGATTCGCTACTTCTGCGGGCGACGAATATTGGTAGCATTCATATCGATAATTGGTGCCTCAGTTGGAACTTCGTATTCGCAATTCAGATCACTATACAGTTCGATAACGGCTTCGAGACCGCGACTGTGAGTGATCCCCCGCATCACAAATTCCCATTGTTCTTCGGTGCGAACCAGGCTGCCTATTTCGAGGCAGCGCTTTCCGTCGAAGTGGGCACCTTCGATCTCTTTATGATGGATTTCCGCCTGAGTCAGATCGTTCTTAATTTGAATAAACACATTACTGAGGTCGCCGAGGGAAACTTTCGAGTAATCATGATTATAGACGGATACAACAAAGAGAATGGCCCGAACACTCCTGGATAGAAAAAAGAGATCCAAATCAATCCACTCATCAGGACCACCGTCAGAACGTGACCCCGACACATCGTCCGTCGAATGCACTACAGATCCGTCCGACGAAATCCGGTTCCCATAGAAAATCAAATCTTTAGCGGATACCATTCGACCGTTCTCATTTAGAATCAGACAGGACAAATCGAGATCAAAAATCGTTTCGCTGCCGGTTGCGGCCGGCGACCATCCGAGGTTGATCCTCACACGCTTCAATCCCACCCCTACTGATGAAGCCGGTTTTCTCAATTGCACGATCCCTGGATCTCCCATGGGCTCATCCTTGTAAATATTAACAACAGGGTCAAGCCATTTAGCGCGTCCCCGAAACGATTACGCGCCGACAATATTCTTGCCTAATTTTCTACTGTTGTGTAAGTTGCCATTCGCAATTCCATGGGGTCCGATGAAGAAAAACAAGATGATTCGGAAGAGGACGAAAAGAAGGCTATCACTCTTCCCTGTGAATTCATCACGCTGAGAAGAGACAGAAAATCCGCCCCGGAAGTGCATCAAACAATTGGGCCCTACCAACTAATCGAGCGGATTGCGGAAGGTGGCATGGGCGAAGTTTTCATCGCCGAACAGAGTGAACCGGTGCAGCGGCTCGTGGCTTTCAAAATCGTAAAACCCGGGCTCGACAGCCGGGAGGTATTGCGAAGATTTGAAGCGGAAAGGCAAGCTCTGGCCATGTTGGACCACCCCTGTATCACTCACGTTTTTGATGCGGGAACCGCGCCTTCAGGGCGCCCGTTCTTCGTCATGGAGCTGATCGACGGCCTGCCAATCACGACTTATTGCGACGAGAAGCGCCTTACTCCGGAAGACCGCCTGAAACTTTTCGTGAAAGTGTGCGATGCGATTCAACACGCCCACCAACGGGGAATCATTCATCGCGATTTAAAACCCTCCAATGTGCTCGTGGAGGTAGTCGATGGAATTGCCGCGCCGAAAGTCATCGATTTCGGGATCGCGAAAGCGATGGGACTGGAATTGACAGAGCGAACGATCGAAACGCAACTCGGGGACTTGCTGGGGCCGCCGCAGTATATGAGTCCCGAGCAGGCCCTCGGTAAAGTAAGGGAAATTGATACCCGTAGTGATATTTACTCACTCGGCGTAATCCTATATGAACTCCTCACCGGATCTGCACCCATTTCGAACGAGGAAATTTACGAAGCCGGCATCATGGGAATAGGCAAACTGCTAATGGAAAATGAGCCCGAGCGGCCCAGCACCCGGCTGATCTCCCTGGGAAGGAAAGCCACCGTAGTGGCAGATTGCCGCAGCACCGACCCGACCCGTCTTGGTAAAGCTCTGCGACGGGAACTCGACTGGGTCACGCTGAAATGCCTCGAAAAAGAACGCGACCGCCGATATGAATCCGCCAGCGATCTGGCCCGCGATATCGAAAGGCATTTGAGTAATCAGATGGTGGATGCCCGCCCGCCGGATATCGCCTACCGAATTCGGAAATATGTCAGTCGTCACAAAATCGAAATGATCGCTGTTGGTTCAGTGATGATTACTTTGGTTCTTGGCATCATAGCTTCAATGCTTTTTGCCTTCCAGGCCTGGGAACAACGGGAGGAGGCAAAACTCGCCCAGGCGCAGGAGCGACTCGGCCGGGAAGCCATGGCAGCCCTGCACCTCGCCGGATCGGCCCCGGCGGACAGCTTGAGAAAGCTCTATCACATCAATAAACGGGGGCAGGCTCAGGGTATCGTTGCCGAGTGGGCCACTCTCACCGAAGGTCGCGAACTCTCTGCGCCCATTCAATCCGCTCTCGCTCAGACTATCGAGCTGTCCAGAGAACGGGCCCGCTATGATTTTTCCGGACCGTGGACTCCCGGAGCGATGGCAGTCGATGCTACAGGGCGAAGAGTCGCGATCCCCCTTTTCCACAAAGATACCAATGGAACATCGACTACTAAAGTTCAGATCCTCGATCTCGAATCGGGTGAGATGACCCATCTCGAAACCCCGTTTCAATCCAACTGCCGATCCATTGCTTTTCTCAGTGATAATCGCCGCCTTGCGATCGGCTTCGAAAGCGGAATAATCGGACTACTGTCTCTCGATGGCAGCGAATTCGAAACCTTCGATTCTCATCCCGGTTCGACCATTTCAGCTATCGCCTATGCGAAGGCTGGAAAAATCCTACTCAGCTTCGGTGGTGATGGCTACTGCCGACGCTGGACCGAAGACGGCGAGGAATTCGGTATCCCGGCGAAGATCGGCAGAGGCGTATTTGAACAAATCGCTTCAAGCGCGAAAGGTGATTTTGCTGTGCTGCGGTCTGCAACCATCGTCTCCCGGCCGGAACTCGTACTCATCGAATGGCCCGGGAAGGGCAGCCCGAAAATCAACCGGATCACTCTCGGCAAAGGAGGGGCCAGCAGTCTTCTGGTCCGTGACGATGGAGAACAAATTTTGACCGGTCACATCAACGGTTTGGTGGAATTTCGCGACCGAACCGGCGAAGTGACGACAGTCCCTTTGCCGGCGCACCGGTCCCCTGTCCGGAGCCTCTCATTTCTGCCCGGCGAAAAATTTCTTGCGACAGGAATCCGCGGGTCAAATGCCCAGGTCGTCGATACCGGCACCATGCGAATTTGGAATCTTGAAACCGGTCGCCCGGCCTCGCCGGACCTGATCGGCCACAACGGATCGATCATAGGAATCGCTCCCGGGATGGGAGGCAAATATCTAATCAGCGCCGGCTCCGATAACAGTTGCCGCCTCTGGGATCTTCAGGGAATGCAGGCTGCGCCACCTCTGCGGGTGGATATCACCGCTGAAGCTCTCGCCTTCCTTCCATCCGGAAATGAACTACTCAGTGTTCGGTCTGACGGAATTCTGGAACTTTGGGACTGGCGGAAGCAAAAAAGAATCACAACCAGAAAAGCGGGCCACAGCGGTAAACCGCATTCACTTCAAATCAGTGCATCGGGAAATTTAGGGGCCGTTCTTATGACCGACTCCAGGTCCTTTAAACTTTTTCACACCGACGATCTAAAACCGGTTCACGAAATTCCGGCACGGAATGGAACCATCGTTTCTATCTCTTTTCATCCCGACAGGGAAAAAGTCTTTTGGATCACTACATCCGGCAATGTGTGGTCTGCTGAAGAAATGTCGGAGTGGTCTCCTTCCCTTTTTGGAAGAATACCCACCGGCGGGAGATCATTTTTCTCCACCTGTCCGATGAAGTGGCTGGAGAGGGAAAAATCTCTCATCATCGCCAGTAATGTCGGCGCGACTACCCTGCTTGGGGAGGACGGCCAAATCCGGGACAGCCTGAAATTCGAAGCCCAGGGAGGTGTCCAAACGATGGTAGCAGGATCCGATCCGAACTCCCCGGCGAGTTGGTGTGCCACCTTCGGTTCCCGGGACACCCACATTCATTTTCTCCCGATCCGGGACGGAAAATTCGGAAGCGCATTTTCCCCGGAAATTTTTCCGGGGAAAATTCAGGGGGAGGATATGGCCTGCTCGCCCGCATCCGGATACATTGGAATGGGCGCGGTAAATGGGTTATTTGTCGTAACAGACCGGTCTCTTAACGTTATTATTCCCCCGTTCTATCCCCACGACTCCCGTCTCGAAGCAGTTGCAGCCCATCCTGTTCTTCCCCTGTTTGCAACCTCCGGTCGGGACAATACAATTCGATTTTGGCCTGCGGGAGAAGAAGCGTTTCTGCAGCTGGCCGAAAATCGTCAGTCAAAAAAAATCGAAGCGTCCAAAATACCCATCGTTGAAAACCGCCCGGACCGGCCAACATTCTCAGCCAAAGGAGTTGCCTTTGAATCCGCCGGCGTCACCATTCCGGCTCACCCCGACTGGGAACCGGTTCGCCCCGCGCTGGTCCACGGAGCGTTCGAGTCTCTGCTCAAAACAATCGGCGATGAATACCGCCGTATGGAACCCCGGGCCGCCTGGTTTCGGGCCGGGAATATCGGATCCCGCGGTATTTCCAATCGCGACTTTGTCGCATATGTCGAATCGAAGGAGGGAGCCAATCCGGAGTTGATAGCAAAACGGATCGGGTTCTACACCGCAATCGCCATCAGCGACTGGAGTAGGGCCCTTTCTCCTGCGGTTACTTTTATAAAACCTTCCGCTCTTCTTGACTGGGATGAAAAGGCTGGAATCCTTACTTTCACTGGAGATTTGGCTCTGGGAGAAGGCGGCCGGGCCAAAATGAAAATGCATTGGGTTGTGGCTGACGGTTCTCTCGCAGGAATCGTCGCTTTTGCTAGAAAAGGAAATCCGGATTCGGAGCTATTTCTCCAGCAAGCTACAGATATGGCCTACTCCGCCATCGTCCGGGAGGATCACCGGTTGTCAGCTCCCCGCCTCTATGAACTCGAACAAATTTTCCAGGCTCAGTGGAAACGAATCCAAAAATCCACAGGGTTCAAAGACGAATACGATCAGTCGACTTCCCATTGGAATCAGAATCGAAAAACAAAGAAAGGTCTTGAACTGGCAGAGCAGGCTTTCGCTTTTGCCGCCCGCCAGGAGAAAATTAACAAAGGCCTGTGGCAGGAAAGCGAATGGCGAAGGAAGAAAATCCGCGCCTCCGCTCTGGCAGGTCATTCCACGGCTTTAGTGCACGATCGGGAGAAAGGCATCCAAATGATGAAAGATGCTGTCAATTTACTACAGAAAGAAACGCAACAAAGTCGAACCCCCGTCAATTATGAAGCACTGGCCCATGCCCTCGGACTATACCGGAACCTGCTGAGCGATCTAAAATCCCCCCGCGAGGAACAACTCGTCATTCAAATCTCCTCCATCGAAGCGCTGCAAACAGCCCGGCAACTTTCTGCCAACACCAAATTTATTGCCATGCTGTCAAACGCCAACCGAACCGCCGCCTCCCTGGCCCGGGAAGCAAAAAAACCGGAGGAAGCGTTGAATTATGCGCTGGAAGCGGAACGCCTACTGGTAGAGGACTTTCACCCCGGGACCTCCCCAATCCAACAAAAATGGAGAGAACTTCGCGATACATACAATATCCAAATCACTCTATATCAGGATTTGAAACAAGCGTCCCAATCGATTGACGCAGGGGTCAAGTCGGTTGAAGCAGCCAGAACAAACAGCGCGATTCGCCCCAACAATGTGGAATATCGCGTCTCTATCAGTTCACAACTTTGGAGACTGGCAAATCTCTATCGCAATACCAACCAATGGAAAGCGAATCCACCGGCACTGCGCCACGGTCAGGAAAGTATAGAGCTACTTGAGCAACTTGCGGCGAATGGAAAACTTTCGGAAAATCTGATCAAAGAAAAGGCCCGGCGAAAGGAAAGACTTCGGCAGTGGCAGGATGAAATCAAGTAGACAGTCAGGCCCCGTCGCAACAACGCCATTGCATTCCCATCTCCACCACGGCACGTTTCTTACCCCATGAAACCATTCATCCGGCTAACCGCTTTTTCTTTCGCCTGCTTTGGACTCTCTTTCGGAGATGAAAAGAAACCCGAAACGGAGCCTCATCCCCTCAATGCCCTGCCGACTGTGGAGGTGCCGAGCTTCGAAGAAACCCGACCGGACCCGGCGTTTGTGGATCTGTTCAACGGCAAAGACCTCAGCGGATGGATCGATGTCAACACCTCGCCCGATACCTGGTCAGTCAACGAAAAGGGCCATCTCGTCTGCACCGGTCATCCCATCGGAGTGATGCGCTCCGACCGGATGTATGAAAATTTCGTCCTCATCATTGAGTGGCGACACATGGAAGCGGGAGGAAATTCGGGGATCTTCCTCTGGAGCGATGCCCGTCCCGAAGGCAACCGCCTCCCTATGGGAATGGAGGTGCAAATGCTGGAGCTGGAGTGGCCCTTTATCCACGCCCAAAACGGTGTCCCCCGCCCGATTGCCTATGTCCACGGCGAGCTTTTCGGAGCCGGCGGCATGAAAGCGACTCCGGACAATCCGAGGGGCACCCGCAGTAAATCATGGGAAAACCGCTGTCTCCCCAAAGGAAACTGGAACCGGTATGTCGTCGTCGCCGTGGACGGAACGGTAAAGCTTTCGGTGAACGGGAAATTTGTCAACAGCATCCGCGATTCCCAGTTTCGGAAAGGCTACCTCTGCCTCGAATCCGAAGGAGCTGAAATTCACTTTCGGAAAATCCGCATCATGGAACTGCCCGGCGGTTTGGCCGATGAAAACAGCACCGTGAAACCGGTGGAGTAGAGAAAGGCCGATTGTACCCTGTTAAGTCTGAGATCGTACCCTGTTAGGTTTACCATTGTACCCTGTTAGGTCGTTGACAGGCTTCGTTCTCATTGCAGTCGTGCGACAGGATTGTCGCACCTCCTTGTGGCTTCACTCCTTTATCTATATCTATTTTTCGAAAACGTAGTTCAGGCACTTGCCGCCGGGACTTTCTTCGGTGACACAATTCTCCAAACCACCCACAGCAACGCGGGCCACAAAGCTACCGAAATCCCGAACCCGGCCATGAGTTTCGACGGGGTAAATTCACTCATCAATAGCGGCCAGCTGAAGATCACTACATCGGCCATAAAGTGACTCAATACCACAGTCAGAAAATCAAACCGGAAGAATGCCCAGCCCCAGATCAGACCAATCACCATCATAAGAACCGCCCTGCCCCACCACGGTTTCTCGGGGGGAAGAAATCCCAGAGAAGTATGGATCATACCGAAAACGATAGCGGGAATGATAATCGCAAGAGCGATCGATTTAGTGCGGTGCTTAATCCACATCGCGGCAAACAGTCGATACCCGGCTTCCTCGACAACAGCGATCGGGAAAAAGAACAATACGATAGCAAAGGCCGGCCACTGGCGATCCAACATAGATAGATAAAAGGCCCGGGGTTGCAGCCCGACTTCGCCACCTGACATATTTTCAAAAAACTTCACCAGCAGAATCGCGATGGCACCGGCGGCAAACCCGATCGCTCCTCCGCGAATCGAAGCCATCGCAACGCCGGGAGCCCGCCAGCGTAACCTGACATACTCCCAAAATGTGGCCATCTTTTCTTTGCCCCCTCCGGGTGCCCGGGTTCCGGCCGCAAGAAGCGCCCACCCCAAAACCAGAGCCCACAGCGCGAGCATGAACTGCTGACTAATCAGTTTGATCCATTTCGTCGCAATCGGCCAAACCGGATCCCAGCTCTGGTAGCGTGAATTGGAATCTAGCAGCGACGAGGCAAGAACCATCAAAAACATGACTACCGCAACTTTCAGCGCCGGGACGAGCTCTATCTCCCCCTCTCTGAGCTGAAAGAGAAATATAATATAGGCTACTACAATACCGGCGCCCATAAGTAGAAACCCAAGTTGGCTGACAGCTTCCTCCGGGCCTTTTTGCTTCTTCAGCTCAAGCTTCGCTTTCTGGTTCAATTCAACCCGCCGACCCAAAGCTGTGATCTGTTTACCTCCGGTCATCACGGCGAAAACTTCATTGAGAGACGGGCTGTTTTTAAACGGTCGCTGATAATCGATTCGGTAGTGGATCACCCCGTCCTTTGACTGACTGTCAAATTTGGTTTCCTCCAGTTCACCTACATCAACACCGAAGTCATCCCGGATCAAATTGCGGGCCAATTCCCGGAATTCAATTTCCGAAAATCCACCCTGCTGAAGATCCGGATCATCGGACTGACCGAAGCCGATCACCCCCCCGTCCGGATGTAACACTACAGAAAGCGTTTTCGGAGTACCTTTCTTTTTAAACTTCACATAATACCGAACCAGGCCATTCGGTTCCGAGGCATACTTCGCAGCAGCCTCCGGAGACTGCTCCGCCTGCACTGTATCCAAAACCGACTCCCGGACCGCCAAACTGACAAAAGGAACATACCCGTCGTGGTCGATGTCTTTTGCGTCAAGAACCGCTCTGGCTTTCTCGATATAGATGTCCTTCGGTTTCCCTACATCGACACTGGCCAGCGGCCAGATTCCGGAGAAAGACACCAACACATAGATAAATCCGGTCAGACAAATCAGCCAGCCAACGAGGGAATTGGTTTTCATCAATTGACTGTAAAACCTTATGCAGAAGCGGCGACCTCTTTTTCCTTGTCGTCTTCGCTGAAAAGATATTTAAAGCCTCTGGAAAGATCATCCAGAATGAGGTAGTTGATCGGCACGAGAAACAGGGTGATCAAGGTGGCAAACAGAATTCCATAGCCGAGACTCACAGCCATCGGGATCAGGAATTGCGCTTGCGTGGCCTGCATACGAATGAGGGGGAACAGCCCGGCAAAGGTCGTTGCCGAAGTAAGAATAATAGCCCGGAAACGTGCGGCACCGGATTTACTCACCGCTTCAAAAACGGTATCACCGGCCCGGCGCCTTCTATTGATGTAGTCCACAAGACCAAGACTGTCGTTCACCACAACTCCGGCAAGCGCCAGCATTCCGAGATAGCTGAGTGTACCAATCGGCATGCCGCCCGGTTTCAGCATATCTTCGAAAATGTGGCCCATAACGGCACCGATCAGGCCGAAGGGTATCACCGACATCACGATGAGCGGTTGAACATAGGAACGGAATGGTATAGCCAGCATCGCATAGATACCAAATACGATGATCATAGATCCGATCACCATCCCGTGGGAACTCTCTTCGGCATCTTTCGCTTCGCCGACAAAATCATAACCAATTCCGTGGAACTCGTGTTGGGTTTTCTCTTCCAGCCAAACACCCATTTCTTCACGAACAGAATCGAGCTTGGCGACTTCTTTATCAGCATCGGCAGAAATCTGCACAGCCCGGTTTCTGTCAATTCGTTCAATCTTCGGATAGGTTTTTACTACGTTAGCCTTGGCTACCGTGGTGAAAGGAACCTGCGTTCCGTCGCGGGTACGGATTTTCATGGATTCCAGAGAAGCGAGAGATTTACGATCCTTCAGTGGATATTTCAACATCACCCGGACTTCGTCACGCTTCCGCTGAAGTCGTTGAATTTCCTCCCCGTAGAAACCCTGACGAACCTGGCGCGCGAGATCGGTCAAGGTCAAACCGAACTGCTCCGCTTCCGGGCGGATCTCGAGCTGTATTTCATCGCGCGGGGTGTCGAGATTATCCTCAATATCAAAGAGTCCTTCGTAGGATTTCAGCCGATCTTTGGTCAATTCCGCCAGAGCGGAAAGACTTTCGCCGTCGTTACCGCGAAGCTGAATCCGGATTGGATCGCGCCCCCGACCGATCTCTGCCCGGAAATAGAGTTGTTTGGCGCCGACGATCCCGCCTTGCTCTTCGATTCGTTCCCTCCAGATATTGGCAATTTCTCTGGTATCGATTTTCAGCTCCCGGTCCTCCGGAGCGGTAATATAGAAAACCACCTCTCCCCGACTGCTCTGCCCGGTTCTCGCAGAGGACTTGGATGATGAAACTCCCTGGCCTCCAATACTGCTGAAAATATCTTCAATAATAGAGACTCCATCCGGGCCGACAAACTCCTCTTTCATATCCATGACGATTTGCTCCATCATCATGACATATTTGGCGGTGACTTCGTAGGGAGTGCCCTCCTCCATGGTAAGTCGACAGGTGGCCCGCTCACTGGCTACGCTCGGGAATTTGACCTGTTTCACTGCGCCTCCATAAAGAGCGCCCAGAATCAATGTCATCACCCCGAGGAACAGAGCCAGAACAGCATAGCGATAGATCAACGCCTGATTGAGAGCGGGTTGAAAAACTTTTTTTACAAACCATTCCACGGTACCGGCAATCCACTGCTGCACTCTGCAAAAACCCCGGTAGAAGCGGGCAAAGTATCCGGCCACTGTTCGACCGAGGAAAAAGGTGATCAGCCCCTTCAACCATTTGCGCGGGCTGTGAGTCAAGTGTGACGGCAGAATCAACTTTGATTCAATAAGGGAAAACGCCAGGACACAAATCACGACTGTAGCGATTTGCGGCAGCCACGACCCCATAAACCCTTCGGCAAAGTAAAGAGTCACGAAGGCGAGCATGGTAGTGAACACACCAAACATCACCGGAAGAGTGACTTCCTCGGTTCCTTTGATTGTCGCATCTACGATATCGCCATTTTCTTTCTGATGGGTATATACATTTTCCCCGGTGACGATGGCATCATCCACTACCACTCCGAGTACCAGGATAAAGCCGAATAAACTGACAATATTAATCGAAACCCCCAGGTAGGGCATGAGAGCGAGAGTTCCGAGGAAACATACCGGAATCCCCAGCATGACCCAGAATCCCAAACTGGGACGGAGAAAGAGAGTCAAAATCACAAACACAAACAGCATCGATTTCCACGCGGAATCGAGCAGGGTGATGAGACGCCCTTTGACGATTTTTGACGAGTCTCCCCAAAAATTCACCTGCACGCCGGGAGGCAACCGGTCTTTGTTTTCTGCGATATAATCCTTTACCTCATTGGCGATTCGGATTGCGCTCTGACTACCTTCCCGGAATACAGGAATGATGACGCATCTCTCCCCGTTGAACCGGGCTACAAATTCATCTTCATGAAAGCCGTCGGTAACTCTTGCGACGTCGCCGATTTTCAGACGGGTGCCGTTGGGCAGAGCCTTTAGGGTGATGTTTTCAAACTGCTCCTGATTGTACGCCCGGCCTTTGGTCCGCAGCGCAACATGCCCCGAGTCTGTCTCCAGTGTTCCCGCCGGGATATCGATCGAATAGGCGCGCAGCGCTGTTGAAATTTCCGCAAACGTCAATCCATACCGCTCAAGAGCCGCTTCATCCACTTCGATAGAAATTTCGTAGGCCCGGGTTCCCTGCAAAGAGGCATTGGTGATCTCCGGCCTCTCGACAAGTTCATCCCGAACTCTCGCACCGAGGTTGGCGAGATCCCGCTCGTTCATGTCGGCACTCAGAACCACGCTAATCACCCAACGGTCCGATTTCGCCTGCTGAACCGAGGCGCTCTCAGCGTCACCGGGCGGGAAATCCACCAGCGAATCGAGACGGGTTTCGATCTCGTCGCGCAGTGTCTTTACATCATAGTCGTCATCGACCTCCACACTCACCGAACCGGAGCTTGATGTCGCTGTGGAGACCATTTCTTCGATACCTTCGAGATCTGCAATCGCTTCCTCGATACGCATCACAATGGACTCTTCGATCTCGGCCGGGTTTGAGCCCCGGTAGGGAACGGTGATCTGGATTTGCCTGATTTCGAATTCCGGAAACACTTCGAGAGGAATTTTCCTCAGAAACAATGTCGCGGAACCGGCAATCACAATCAGAGCCAACAGCAAATTGGCTGCGACTCCATTTCTGCAGAAAAACGCTATCATGACGATCTGTCGTCCCCTTTAGGACCCGTTCCTTTGCTTTCGCCTTTTTTACCGCCGCCCTTGCCTTTGCCCATTCGGATTCCGGGGATCTTCTCCACGGTCGGTGCCACCCCGTCGATCGTCGCTATCACCGGGGCTCCATTCACCGGGTAGGCCAACGGCGTGAGACACACCACATCTCCCGGGGATACTCCGCCTCCATCGGCTGGAAGAACGACCTCTTTTTCGCTCTTATACATTGGATCGATGGTTTGACGTCTGATTTTGGACTCTTCATCAATCAAAATCACCTCTCCGCTGACCCGGACAGTGGATCTCGGCAGCACTACGACATCCTGCAACTTCCGTCCGGTAACGAGGGCATCGACGAACATTCCGATTTTCAGAGGTGCCTCCCCGGCCTTGTTCCGGCGGTAGGGATCTTCGATTTGAGCCACGACAAACAATTGCCTGGTGTTTTCATCGATGGCACTGTCCACCCTGACAATCTCACCTTTCCAGGTCGATGATTTCCGGCCCAGCCTTGCGGTTACCGAAACTTCCGGCCCTGAGACCTTGATTGCTTCGTCACGGAACGTCTCCGGCAAATCGACAAAACTGAGTTGATCATTGGTGAGTGGCAGGCGCACCTCCATGTAATCAGTCGCAAACGCTCTCCCGAGTTGGGTCCCGGAAGACACATACTGTCCCACATCCACCATTTGATTAAGAATCCGCCCGGCATAGGGAGCCCGGACATCAGTTCGCTCCAGATTGCGCTTTGCCTTTTCCACGTCCGCCTTCGCCGCCTGCAGGAGCGCTTCCGCTTCCGCCAGTTGCGGTTTCCGGAGCACGAGATCAGAAGGAGTCCCTCTTTTGCCGAGGCGCCTCCAGTTCTCCATAGCCTGTTGGCCGCGGGTTTTTTCCTCTTCCAAACTGCGAATTGCCTGGGCGACCTGACTCTGCGAAACGATGAGAGCCGTTTCGTAGTCGTTTTTCTCGATGGAAAGCAGGATCTCGCCTTCTTCGAAAAAACCGCCCTCCCGGAAATTCGGCGAGATCGATGTGATTCGACCGCTCACTTCGGGATACAAAGTGGTGGAAGTTCGCGGCGTGACCGTTCCCCTGGTTTTCAGGTAGATCTGATATTCTGTCGCTTCAACCTTGGTTGCCTCCACCCGGCTAATCTGCGGTGGAGGTGAAAATTTCCGCGGCGCGGGTTTATTTTTCACGAAGTGCCAGGCCCCGAAAGCACTGGCTCCCAGAATCAGAATCGGCAATAGTATCCGAATCAAAAGTTTCATTTCAATAGATAAACGAACCAGCTATAACAAAGTTGCAAAGTTACACAAATACAGACGGTTAGCGAACAGGAATAATCCGTGTAAATACGTCAATTCTGTTTCGTCGACGCCTGATAACGTGACCTTACGAAAATATCGTGCGGGCAGGGCAAATCGCGTGTACTGATTCCCGGAAAACCGCATTTTCACGATGATCTACTCAGAAATGTTTTCCACAGTCAAAGGTGTCTTCGAAAAGGAAGGCTGGGCGTTCACGGAAGTCGAAAACCGCGAAGTGATCACTTGCGGGTTCGAGGCTCACCACACCCGGGTCAATCTGCACGTCCAGGTGTTTGAACCGATGAACGCTGTTTCAGTCGTTTCGGAATCGGCCCTGCGCACGTCCGACCCACTGAAACGCGACCGTCTGGCCGAGCTGGCGATGCGGGTCAATCACACGCTCAATATCGGTGCTTTCGAGATGGACTGGGATCCCGGGCAACTCATTTTCCGGGTCACCAACCTGTTCCCCACTCCGCAGGGCGATACCAAAATCATCGCCGGCCTGATCCATAACGTGATCGGCGAAATGGACCGGATCAGCCCCTTCGAAAGTCTCATCCACCGGGCGGAAGGTCCGGAACTCGCCGGTATTGATATAGCCGAGCTGATCCAGCGCACCGATTTGCTACCGGAAGTGCCGGTTCAGTCAGACACCTGATCGAATAGCGCTTTGGTATCGGCAAAACGGTCCGGGGAATCCAGAACCACCGCCACCAGTCGCCGACCATTCTTTTTCGCAGTGCCGATAAAGCAGGCCCCCGACCGGCGGGTTGTGCCCGTTTTCATGCCGTCGCAGCCCTGCTCCCCGAGCATGTGATTGGTGTTTGAAACCGTTTTGGTGATTTTAGAACCGCGCCGGTTCACCGTCACTGCCGATTTCTTTTTGCCGCAAATTTCCATGAAAGTCGTGTTTTCGGTAGCAGCGAGCCCAAGGACTGCCATATCAAGGGCCGTGGAGTGCCCCTGTTTATCGGGATAATCCAGGCCGTGGGGATTGATAAATTTTGTCGAAACCATCATTAGTGAGTCCGCCAACGCATTCATCTTCTCCACAAAAGCGCTCACCCCGCCGAAATGCTCCGCGAGACTGTAGGCGGATACATTATCCGAACCGAGAATCGCGGCGTGCAGGGCATCGATCACACTCAGCTTATCCCCCGCCGCAAGGCTCAGGGGATTGGCCCCTCCGACCAGGGCACCGGGAGGAACAGTGATCAGCGTAGTTTGCGGATCAAGTTCGGAATTTTTCTCCAGCTCCGCGAGCACAACCAGAGCCGTAGCAACTTTCGTCAAACTGGCCACCGGCCGCTGTTTGTTTTCGGTCTTTTTAGCAATGGCTTCGCCGCTTCCGTCGATTAAAATATAGCTGTCCGCATTGACCTGACTGAAGCCGTTGGAAAGCGAGAAGTAGAGGAATATAGAAAAGAGCAACTTACCGGTGAGTAGAGACACTGAACGAATCATATATACAGGTAAGAAATGCTAAACGGGAAAGCAAAGCAAATTCCGAATCGAACAGTTTGCCGATTTCAGGGAAAACATCGTAGTGCTTAACAAAGTTCTTGTCATGGTTCCCCTTTCCCTTCAATGTGAAGTGTCCATTATTGCATCCAATGGCTGACTGCCTTTGGTGGTTTTGGAAACTCAGAGGTCTCTGAACTACAGCTAACCAAACCTGTGGCAATTTATGGCGAAATCAGATCTACCCTGGGAAAATGTCGGACCGGAATTCAAAAAGAACTACGGTAAAGTGGGAATGCTACTGGATTTGAATCGATGCGTCGGTTGTCACTCCTGTAGTGTAAGTTGCAAAACGGAGCACGAAGTCCCGCTCGGGGTGTTCCGGATGAGGGTTCGCTACCTCGAGCGCCCCAAAGCGAAAACTCTCGCCTTCGCCCCGATGCTCTGCATGCACTGCGAAGACGCCCCCTGCCAAAAAGCCTGCCCGAGCAAAGCGATCTCCCGGCTCGATGACGGTCGCGTCATCGTCGAGGAATCGAAATGTGATCTGGAGGAGGAATGTGTTTCGGCCTGTCCCTACGGCGCGATTTTCATCAACGAAGAAAAGGAGGTCGCCGAGAAATGTGATTTCTGTTTTCACCGCACGGAAGTAGGTCTGGAACCGGCCTGCGTCGCCACCTGCCCGTCGGGTGCCCTGCAATTTGGTGATCTCGAAAACGAAACCGATCCTCTCAACGAAGCGATCAAGCGGACCGACGCAAAACCGTGGAAAGAGGAGGCAGGCACCAAACCGAGAGTCTACTACGCGGGCCACGAAAAGTGGATGGAGGCGATGGCCAATACCGGTGTCCAGCTCGATCCGGAAGACGCTGACATCACCTACGAACAGAACAATTTACAGAAATAGTCCCATGGCTGATAAAAATTATTCGCGGAGAGACCTGATCAAACTCGGCTCCGGAATCGCAGCCGGTGGCCTGCTTCCTTTTCCCGGTTCGACGTCCTCCCTACAAGCTGCCGATACCAAAATCGATATCGCCGGACTCATCCGGGGAAAAATCGACTACACCAAAGCCAAAGCCACTCCGACGATTTGCTTTGGCTGCACCACCCACTGCGGAGTGATCGGCTGGGTTCAGGATGGACGGGTTCGAAAAATGGAGGGCAACCCGCTCGATCCCAATTCGCAGGGAAACATTTGCGCCAAAGCCCAGGGCGTCATCTCCGCGACCTACTACCCTGAACGTTTGCTCTACCCGCTGAAACGCGTCGGGCCCCGCGGCGGAGGAAAATGGAAACGTGTTTCATGGGATGAGGCGCTGACAGAGATCGCGAATAAAATGCGACCGCTCCGGGACAACAACGTGCCCGAAGAATTTGTCTTTCACTACGGCAGAGACAAAACCAAAGGCTACACTAAGCATTTTACCAACGCCTTCGGCACACCACACCGGCTGAACCGGCGTTCAATTTGCTCATCCAACCGGCGGGCTCCGTTGATGAGCTTTTACGGTAGGGAATTCGAATGGGAAACCCAGGACTTCGAAAACACCAAATATATAGTAAACTTCGGCGGCAACCCGATGGAAGCCTACCAGGGAGGTCTTTATATGATGCACCGGATCCGCAAAGCCCAGGCGGAAAATGGAGCGAAAATGGTTACTTTCGAGGTGCGCCCCAGTGCGACAGCTTCGGTATCGGAGGAGTATCATCCGGTCATGCCGGGGACCGACGGCGCGGTCGCTATGGCCATGCTACACGTCATTCTTGCCGAGGGATTGGAGAATAAAGAATTCTGGAAACGCTGGTCCAACTACCCGCTCGAAGACCTGCGCAAACATATCCAGCCGAATACCCCGGAATGGGCGGAAGAAATAACCGGAGTGCCCGCCGCTGATATCAAAAGAATCGCGATCGAATTTGCCAAAGCCGCCCCGTTCTGCACCACGATGTCGAACCGCGGCTCAGCCAAGCACTACAACGGCGTTCAGGCCGACCGCGCCATCCGGATGCTCGATGTCCTCGTGGGAAATGTCGGCAAACCCGGCGGCTTCTGCCTTTCCTCCCTGCGCGGCTGGTCGAACCGCTACGGTCAGGACGGCCTGCCGAAACTGTCTATGCCGGGACCGAAACCTTCCGACCCGAAACCGTGGGGAATTGGTGAAGGGTTTAATGAAGTCGCTTTCAAAAAACTGCCGCAATTTGTGCAGGACCGGGTCAATGCGTTCCCCGATTTCTGGAAAAAGAAATACTTTGGTGAACTGGCCACACCCAGTGAATATCCACTGGCCTGGCACTGGTACCAGATGCGGGTCGGCCAGCTGGTTTATCCCTATATAAAAGAAGGCCGCCAGAAAGTCAGTGTCTATATGTCATTTACCCTTGGTGCCGCCTACGGCTACCCCGAAGCGAATGTCGCCCGCGAAGTTCTTCTCGACGAAAAACTGATTCCCTACCACATTGCCATCGATATCGGTTACGGTGAGCAGACCGCCCTCGCTGATATCATTTTGCCGGAGGCCACCGCTCTTGAACGGTGGGATCATCACTCGACCAACAACTATGGATTGATTCCCTATACCGGTGTGCGCCAGCCGCTGGTACAACCCGCCGGGGAAACAAAATCCGTCCAGGTGATTTTGCGCGACCT
>JARGOZ010000016.1:0-12045 GCA_029213025.1 Verrucomicrobiales bacterium | reverse complement strand
CAAAATCGGAGGCGGCATGGAACAGTACTTCGTTCAGACGGAGGACATGGAGGCGTTCTACAAAGAATGGTACAAAAACCTGCCCGTCGATTGGGAGACCTTTAAAAAGCGTGGCATCTGGCAGGACGAAACCCGTGCCAAAGACTACGAACTGTATGAAAAGAAGCTGACCGCCGCTGAGCTGGAAGGATCGGAAACAGATGCCGACGGGATCATCACCAAAGACGGCAAAGCCATCGGAGTGATGCAGGGTGAAAAAGCCGTAATCGGATTCGAAACCCCGTCGCGAAAAATTCAGGTCTACGACGAAATTTGGCCCACCGCAGCGAAAGCTGTCGGCCTGCCGATGGACGATATCAATTCCAGCCCGATTGCAATTTACGGCACCGTCCCCGGCCATGAAAACCTTCCGGAAGACCGGTATATTTTCTCTACTTTCAAATGGAACGTGCATACCCAGGGGCGTTCCGGGCACTGGAAATACAATGCCGAGATTATCCACACCAACCCGGTATTCATGCACCCCGACACCGGTAAAAAACTCGGCGTTACCGAGGGCGATTCAGTTAGAGTATCTGTATTCCGTCCGGAGGGAGCAACCTACCGGTCCGGCGAACCCGGCGTGATGAGCAGCTTTGAAAACCACGTCCGGTTTCTCAACGGCATGCATCCCAGGGTCGTGATGTGTTCACACCACGTTGGGCACTGGGAACACGGTGCGGTTGGGCGAAGCGAAAATGCCACATCCGCCCCGGAACAAGGCATCGCAGACCGGATCGAAGATAAAGATATACCTGACAAAATCTGGTGGGCGAAGAAAAACGGCGGTATCGGCGGCGGAGTGCACATCAATGATGCTCTACCTATCAATCCCTGTCCCTTGACCGGCGGCCAAAACTGGTACGACAACATCTGCGAAGTAGAGAAAATCTAGCAAACTGTACCCTGTACACTCCCGGACTGTACAGGGTACAATCAAATAATGATGGTTGAATTACAAATAGAGGAAAACGAGGCGGTAATCAGTTTATACCTACTTATTTCCCGACTGCTAAACGAGGAATTGTCTCCCGAATTACGCGAAATTCTGATTCAGCCCGAGGTGCTGGATTTCCTCTCCCGCCCGGAACCCGAAGTTCGCGATTACCTGATGCGCGAATGGGACGATGCGGATTACGAACAGGCTGCCGTCGACTTTTGCGATACTTTCATCCTGCCGGATCAGTCAATTACACCCCGCGCCGTCGCCTGGCTGAATGAAGGAGATGCCGTTAACGCCGATGGCATCCACGCTGTGGTGGATACGATTCTCAGAGAAAAACATCTATCACTGCCGGACGGTATCGATCCATTGCCCTACGATCACGCCTCAGTTCTGTTTTTTGTTGCCGCAAATCTCAGGCAAATCAACGACACTCAGGCGGGGGAATTCGAAAAAGCAACACTGGGGAGCTGGATTCCCGCCTTCGGCAGAGCCCTTCAAAAAAGCAGTCACTGCTTCTACCGGGCTATCGGGAGTATCGTCGCTTCTCTGTAAAATTCCGTGGGGTGAATCTGGTTATCTCCGGACGACGCCCTTACCTCAACTGGACGCCGACATCTTCCGCTGTTTGTGTAGTTGCAATTGAAAGGGATCAGCCTTTGGTTGCGATACCGACAAGCTTTGAACAAGGATTCCTACAAATGGGCGGACCACTTGATCTGGATGGAGGGAGGAGAACCACCTCCAACTGTTCGAAAAGTACCGTCCCCCTGGCCCGGAATCGTCCTCGCTGTGGGACTGGCTACAGCGGGTAAACTGGTGGGAGATTTCTCGCCGATCCTCGATCCCATTTTACTAAGCATGATTTTCGGCGTGCTGGCGGGCAACCTGCTTACCCACCCCGCCTTTGACGCCGGAATGACTTTCGCCGTACGCAGCATTCTACCGGCCGGAATCGTTTTACTCGGCAGTCGACTGGATTTCCAGCACGTGATCAGCCTCGGGGGAACGGCGCTGCTTATGAGTGTGGCAGTGGTCGCAGCGGGATTTGTTGTCGTTTTCAGTTTGCAGAGGCTGTGGAAACTGGAACCCGGCTTTGCCCTGCTGCTTGCGGTGGGCACCGCAATTTGCGGAGGCACAGCCATAGTGGCGGTCGCCCCGCTGGTAGCAGCGAAACAGCGCGATATCATTATGGGAGTCGGAGTGGTGACGCTGGCCGGTTTTGCGGGAATGCTGGCGCTTCCGGTCATTGGTTCCGCTCTGGATCTTTCGCAGGAGCAGTTCGGAATTCTGGCCGGGCTCACGATTCATCAGACGCCGCAAGTGGTCGCTTCCGGCTTTGCCTATGGAGACGAAGCCGGCCAGACCGCCACAGTAGTCAAGCTGGCGAGGGTCTGCCTTTTAGCTCCGGTAGCGCTGTTAATGGGATGGTGGTTTCAAAAAAGAAATCCGGATGCATCAGCTTCCCAGGCGAAGAAAAAGTGGTGGCAATACTTCCCCGCTTTTGCTCTCGGCTTCCTGGCTCTGGCGCTGGTGAGAACTCTCGGTCTGCTTCCGGAAATTCAGATGACCTGGGATATCCCCTGGTTATCCAACCAGCAGCAGGCCAATATCGATACCCCTACTTTTCTGAAACTGTGTTCCGGTTTCCTTCTCGCCACCGGGATGGTTGGAGTCGGTTATCAAACCCGCTTATCCCAGTTCCGGGAAATGGGACTGCGCCCCCTGATTGCTTCAGCAGGAAGCTCTTTGATTATCACTGTAGTGGTAATCGTTGCGGTAGTCTGGCTGTTTTGATAGCAAACCAGGAAAGATCTATTTGGCGGATAAAACCGGGACAGTCGATTTCTCATAGTCCCCAATACTAAATCCTTTCGGCAATTCGTATTGCCAAACCAAATCACCGCGGTTGCGCTTTTTGCAGGGGTAGCCATTGTCATCTTTCCCGTTTTCACCGATTGAGTAAATCACAGGTCCATCAGAACGAACTCCGGGCGGTATATAAATCAGCGGTTTTCCGGAATATAGATCCACAGGTGTCTCCGGCAAATACTGTGGAATCAACTCCATGAGGGAATCGGGATATTTCTGATTGGCGATATAGTAACGCCCGGAAGCCACAGCGACTGCGGCAAGAGTCATAGTCACTTTTTCCTCGGTAGACCGATTATAAACCGATACATATCCAAAACTGGTATTCAATGGGCTTTGCCAGATTTCAGCCAGTGCAGGCAGATAACCGGAACCTCCTTCAGGTTGCAGGGATTGCCGCATCTCTTCACAAATCTGTATCGTCCAGAGATCATACCAGCCATCCGGAATCATGATAAATAACAATAGAGGAATCAGCTCCTCGATGGTGTCTCCCAAAGGGATCGAATCGGGAATATCCGGAAAAGTTATCACTCCGTGAGAGAGATAAATGGAAAAGAGTTCCGGTTTGTTGATCCTTTCGGTAAAAGAATCCATCGTTCGCATTGCCTCCAGAGTATGGAGTCGCTCCAACTGAAACATGGCATGTAAAATCCCCTTCTCCGGATTCAACGGAATGTGAGAAGCAAACTGTGCGAGATGCGGTTCCGTCCAGCTATTCTGTTGCAAACCTTCCCATAGTGGTGTCAGAGCTGTCTGTTGCAATGTATAGGAAACAAGCAGATCGAGCATAGTCGCATCATCATGAACCAGAAAACTTCCCAGCTTAAGCAAGGCGCAAACATCCCTACAGGCACCGTCCGAATCATTGCAGGCAATCCCGGCAGCTGCGCGCAACTTTAGCGTCCCTGAAGCCTTCAAAAATAAACTTGTGTATTCCATCTGTTGGTCCATGAGAGAATCGGGCCGATCAACCTTGAATACATCCGCATCGTTTATCGCAGCGGCCAGAAGATCGAGTGATTCAGACCTGTCCGCTATCTTTTTCAGGAAAAGTTCTGCCGCATTACGACGCGACTGGTGTGGGTCAAGAGAGAGCAACTCTCCAAACGGAAACAGATGACTGTTTCTCCACTTTTTTCGCCCCGCGCGAATCAACTCCTGTGCCAGAGCCTCGTCGATTCTTTTTATACTGAGACTATCCGGATCATCTATCAGGGTTTTCACCGCCAGGTAGTCGATCAAGTTTGACTCACCCGGCTTTCCTTCTACTACGGGTTTATCTGCCAGATCAAACCACTCGCCTTTGCTCTCCCAATATTCGCGATATATTTTGAGGGCATACCAGCCGCGAAAATTCTCCACCGAGTAAAAGGTGATGATAACTGCGGATACAGAAATCGCCCACCTCGCCGCCCACGGAATGTGCCGCCATTTATTTCGCAGGTTGCCTTTCACAGGGTGATCGTAGCACCGGGCTGTAACACGAACAAGAAACGTGTTTCAACGAAACAGATCCTCAAAAGGCCGCTCTGAGATGTGGGGACCGCGACTCTGCTCCGCAGGACTTGCGGATCACGAGGTGACAGTCGAGCAGAAGGGTTCGCGCCGTCATTCCCGGATTTCGGATCCGCTCCAGCATGGCTGCAACGGCGGTTCGGCCAATCTCGCCGCAAGGCTGGTGCATCGTGGTGAGGCGTACCGGAAGCAAATTGGCGTAGGCCACGTCGTCGATCCCAACAACGGCGACGTCTTCAGGAATCCGGACTCCACTGGATAACAGGTGATGCATCAGGCCGCCTGCGGTACGATCATTGACGCAGACAAAGGCGTCGGGGCGGAAACTTTCTAGGAGGCTTTTGATCACCCGGGTGGCTTCCTCATTCTCCGCCGGGAGATGCTCTACCCGAATGGAATCGGCCGGAAGGCCACGGGCGCTGACTGCCTCACGATATCCATTGATGCGCTCACCAATGGAGTAGACACCTTCCCGGTAGGTGAGAAAAACGATACGCTTGCGACCGAGGCTGAGGAGATGGTCCGTGACGGCAAAACCGACTCTCCGGTTATCGATTCCGACAAGGTCATAGCGACTTCGGCTGGGATAGGAAGAGATGTCCCGGTCGAGAAGCACCACAGGAATCCGGGCTTTATCGAGCAGAGAAGTGATCTCCCGGTTCACAGCCCCGTCGGTATCAACCTGCTCAAACGGGGCGAAAAACACCCCGTCCACCTTTCGTTCGATCAACTGTCGACACACTCTAAGCGCCTCCTGATGTTTTTGCCCGGGTTCGTCCGTGTTTTCTGAGTGACACCAAATCAGGGAGTGCCCGTCTGAATGGGGGGCCGACGCCATGCCGTGACAAATCGGATTAAAGATCTCAGTCTGGCCAAAATCGGGGATCAGTAAACCGAACGAAAGATGGCGGGCGTCCGTCGCCGCTTCGGAGACAAAGGTGCCGGAGCCTGCCTGCCGGTGCACCAAACCCTCACGCTGTAGCTCCCGTACTGCCTTGCCTACGGTAATCCGCGAGGTTTTGAACTGTTTTACCAACACCGCCTCAGTCGGTAATTTTTCGCCCGGACCATATTCACCATCGAGGATGGCGGCACGCAAAGTGTCGAAAATCTGCTGGTATTTGGGAAGCGTGGTAGCGGTCGTCATAGAGCGAAAAGTGAAAACAGGAGACTTTTTGATCTCTTTTTCGAAAATATCTTATAATCAATTGTCATGTTATCTGTCAACCTTTTGTCATAACGGAATTGTGGTTGACACAGCTGAGGGTTGCTAAAGAACCCGTTATCCACCTACAATATACCTGGCATTCTTTATGATGTCATGACAAATGTAGAAGTTTTTATCTCATTTGACATTACAATTAAATATGATTCCGTTTCCCCACGTTGGAAAGAATTGGGGCCTGAAGCAGGCTCCCGGTTCTTGTGACCACCAGCGAAACGAAAACAACAACAACCAAACCAAACTGATATGACAACAAGCAACGAACCCAAAACTGATTACCTCATTGCGAGCGACTTTGACAAGACGCTGAGTTTTAATGATTCAGGAAGTGTCCTTTGCGACATTCTCGGAATACCTGACTTCGAAGAGAAAGTGAACGGCCTCGCCTCAACCTGTCTCGTCCACCAGGGGGCCGAACTGGCCTACCTGCTCCGCCACGACCCGGCATTCCGCTGTGTCCGCCGCGAACACCTCATCGAAGCCGGTAAGGAAGTCCGCCTCAAAAACAACGTGAACCGCCTCGCTGAAATGTTCTCTGAAAAAGATCGCTTCCCCGGCGCGAGGTTCCCCTTCTATGTGATCTCAAGTGGTGCAGCCGATGTCGTCCGCTCCGCACTGGAGGGAATCGTGCCTCCAAACCGGGTCTTCGGTACCGAATTTCTCTGGAATGAGGACGGGGAGATTTCATCGATTCAGCGGGTCCCGGCCGGCTATGGAAAAGTCGCCGTTCTGGAGGAACTCCAGAGCCGGCTCCACATCAGCTCCGATAACACGATCTATATCGGGGACGGTTGCTCGGACTTCTTTGTGATGCAGCATGTCAATTCCCACGATGGTCATACCATAGCCGTCTCGGGTTCAAAAACGATCGGCCGTATCGCAGAACGAACTGTGCTGAGTGACGACGCCCTCTGCGTTCTCGTTCCCATCCTGGAGGACGTCCTCGACTGGAACCCGCGCCAGGTTCGCACTTTCTTTGCGACGCTTGGGCTTTCTCTCCAGGATTGGGACAAAGTGCAAACCGACTGGGTGACTTTTGACGAGCTGCAGAATTCCAGTCTCGCGGTAGGAGCGGCTTTGGCAGGAGAAGCCTGCGCCGGTTAAGTAAAGATAACTCTGAGAAATCCCCCTTTTTCTCTATCATGAAGTTTTCTACCCCATTCAAGGTGGCCGGGACCGAAGATCTGCGTTCCAAACGTCTGGCGATCGCGGTGTCATTCTTCGTCTGTGGAGTCGTGTTTTGCGACCTGGACCTCGAGGATTCCGTCACTGCGGGATGCCATGAACCTGAGCCACACCGGTCTCGGGACCGCACTCTTCGGTCTGGCCCTGGGGGCCTTGATTGCATTGCCCCTCGCGGGGTGGCTTGCCCCCCGGGTCGGGGGGCACAGACTTACGCTCGTTCTGGGGTTCGGATTTTGCGCCTGCTTGGTGCTTCCGGCCCTGGCCGGGACGCCGCTGGCGCTCTGGATGGCCCTGTTTCTCTTCGGAGTTATGCATGGCGCTCTTGATGTCTCGATGAATGCTCAGGCATCTGAAGTCGAGAAACTCTACCGGCGTCCTATTATGTCGTCATTTCACGCTCTCTGGAGCCTCGGCGGCTTTATCGGCGCAGTGTTTGGAGTGTGGATGGCCTCTCTGCAAGTGGGAGTCGTGACCCACTTCAGTCTCGTCACCCTGGCCACCTTGCTCGCCGTAGCGGCCTGGGTCCTGCCCTGCCGATGGCCGGAAAGGCAATCCCGCTGCAGTGGGACCGAAAAGCGGGATGAGCCGCGCCGACCGGGAACGAAACCTGTCCTGATCGGCCTCGGAGTGATCGCCTTCAGCATCATGATCGGAGAAGGTGCCATCGCCGACTGGAGTGCTGTCTTTCTGCGGGATCAACTCCGGGTGAGCGATGGAATGGCTGCGGCCGGATACGCCTGCTTTGCGATTGCGATGATGATGGCCCGGATCGCCGGGGATCAGCTCGCCCTCCGTCTCGGGCCGGACCGGCTTGTCCGGATCGGCAGCTGCGTCGCTGCGGTGGGATTGGGGGCTACGATCCTGTCTGCTCATTATGTACCCGCCCTGATCGGTTTTGCCCTGGTTGGAGCGGGCTACGCGACAATCATTCCCCAGGTTTTCAGTGCCGCCGGCAAGGTCAAAGGGATCGCCGCCGGTCCGGCGCTGGCTACCACGGCGACGTTTGGATATTTCGGATTTTTAATCGGGCCGCCCCTGATCGGATTGATCGCGGAGAAGATCGGGCTCGGAGGTGCGCTGGCCCTTGTCGCGGCGATCAATCTCCTCCCGGTGCCCCTTGCTTTTCTGCTGCGCAGCCCGCAGCGGGAATTACAGGTCCCCGTCATCCCTTCACTCTCCCCTCCGGAGCACAATCCAGGCGGAGTTTGAACCTGACATCAGCTTCTCTGCGAGTCGAGGTGTGGCAAATGTCCGGCAGAGAATTCGCCTCTTGTCGCCGCTCTGGCTGGCTGAACAATTCCTGACAGAGAGATGAACGGGTGCTCAGAGGAGAGATGATCGATCGCAATAAACCCGATCCCGCAGTGGTTTGGTAAAAAAACTCTCTACTGTTCCGCATCCCACTCATAAATGACTCCCTTGAGAGCTTCTTCCAAAGAGCGACGATAGGGAACAATTTGTTCCAGTGTTATGACAGTAATTCCTGAACCCGGATCAAACCAGTAGTGACAGGAGGCTTTTCCTCCCCAACCGCACTCGCCGGGTCTCGCGTCGGGATCCCATTCGCTTTTCTTTGCTACAGTATTAAATCCGAAGCCGTAACCAAACCCGTCGCGGACTTGTTTCCCAAACCGAACCCAACCTACCGATTCCGGAACCTGATTGGTAATCATCAGGCGATGAGTTTCCGGTTTAATATAACGCTTCCCGGCCCATTCCCCGCCGTTTTCGATCATGCGGAGAAAGCGAAAATAGTCGGTCGCCGTTGAGAAAAGCCCGCCGCCGGGCATACAGAACTCCGGTCTTTCGCGGGGCACTGAATCGTTTTCCGGATCCAGGGAAAAATCGCTGGGATCACCTTTTTCAGAGGCATGGATTTTTACTCTTCTGGTTTCTTTTTCTACAGGCACATGGAAGGCGGTGTCGATCATGCCGAGAGGATCGAGCAATCTTTCCCGGAGAAAATCGGCATAGTTCTGACCCGACCATATCTCTATCAATCTGCCCAGCACATCGATAGAGACGCCATATTCCCAGGACGTTCCCGGCTCGAAGGAGAGCGGTTTTGCGGCCAGCGCATTTACGACAGCTTCGAGGTCACCCGCTTTGAACGGTTCCCGGTAGTTATAGGACAACCCGGAGGTGTGGGTGAACAGATGTTTCACGAGGATAGGTTTGTCCGACTCGAAAGCAGGAATCCATTTGAAAACCGGATCATCAAACTGGTATTTCCCCTCTTCGTACAACATCAAAGCCGCCGTGCAGGTGATCGCTTTGGTAAAGGAATGGATTTTAAAGATCGAATCTGTAGTAACCGGCTCGCGGGTTTTGAGGTCTTTGACACCGTGAGCCTGAAGATCCAGTATTTCGCCGTCTCTACCTACCAGGGTGACTCCTCCAACAAATTCGCCGCTCTCTGCATACTTTTCGACACCTTTTTTGACCGCCCGGGAAAACGCTGTTTTCGATGATTCCCCGAAGCAAACCGCGGATAAACTGAGTAGAGAAACAAGGAGAGACAGATGTATTTTCATTTGTATAGGAATTACAGATTCGACTGTACCCTGTTAAGTCGCTGACTGTACAGGGTACGATTTGGGACCTGACAGGGTACGATGACGCCGGTAGAGGGTATCCACCACGTTGCGGACATATTGTTCGTCGGAGAGGCCCAAAGTAATTTCTTCAGGGAACTCGACTTTTTCCCGAAAATGATCGGCGATCGCTCCGAAGACCCGCAATCGTTCGCGGTCGCCAAAATCGTTTCTACGCAAAACGGCGTCGAGCGCGATGCGGGCATCTTCCGGAGTACAGTTCTGCCGGAGTCGTGCTTCGAGATGGGGATGCGTAGCGAAGGAGTTTTCGATTTGCTCAAGGATTTCGTCGATCTCGGGTTGGTTGACTTTCACCTCCCGGATCACCACAGTCCCCGCCGCGATGTCGCCGATCCTCTGGCAGCGTTTGGTCAATGCACAGGAGATTCCCCCAATCATATAGAAAGCGGAGGGCAACATATCGAGCAGCCGGAATAGATTACGGATCACGATTTGTCCGGCGGTCAGTGACAGGCCGCGTTCATCCACCACGCGCAGGCCGAGAAGTCTTTTCCCCACAGTGCGCCCTTTCCAAATCCATTCGAGAAAGGCTCCATAGAGCATGCCGATCACAAACCCGAACAGGATCATCAATCCCGAACTGAGATCACTGACAAAATCACCGATCACCGGAAAGCCACTATAGAAAGCGGAAACGATACTGAGAGCGATCGATATAACAATCAGCAGCAACAAAATCGTAATCAGGTCCACGATCAGTGCCAGCCCCCGGGACACCGGTCCGGCCAGTGGCAGCTGAAATGCCACGCCCTCAGGTGTGCGGATGCGGAGACTGACGTTTCTTCCAGGCATATCAGGTTAACTCCGGACTCCCGACGGTATAGGTAGTGGATTGAGGATTCTTACCGGTCCGCCCCGCAAAAAGGAGAAAGCAGGCCAGGGCAGTGAGTTGAATGGTCCCGAACGCAATCTTAAAAGGATAGATGTCCGGTCCGTGATACTGCGAAAGAAACGACTCCACCAGGCCGGCCCATACCAGTAAAAGCGCCGCCCCGCCCACTATAGTAAGCAGATCGCTCCGAATCCGACGGAATCTCTGAGCCAGTCGAAGGTTTGTTCCCCAGCCGAACATCGCATGAGCAATAATCAAACCGGCCTGGCCGCCGAGAATAATCGCCGGAATCTCCACCGAACCGTGAGGCAGGAGCCAGCCGGTCAAAAACTCGCCCTGGCCGTCGGCAATATAGTCGTAGATGATCAGCCCAAGCCCGATACCGTTGTAGAAGAGCAGAAAAATCGTGAGAATCCCGAAGAAAAAGCCGATCACCATCGCCAGGATCGTGACGCGGATATTATTCTGCATGAGCTGCGCGGAAAAAGTGCTGCGATTGGCAAAGCCATCAAAATCCTGACTTTCCTCCCTGGCTACGCGATCCGACGGCTTGCCGGCAAGATGAGTGAACGGCCCGATAAAATGCGTTTTGTGCTCCGGCGTGAATTTCATAATCCCCGCCCCGAAAACGCCGCCGATAAAAAAGCTGAGAAACGAAATCACGAAAGCAATCCAGTGCCGCCGGAACGTGGCCGGGAAGACCCTCAGCAACCAGTGCACGGGGCGGAACGGAATTGTCGAGCCACGCCTTTCGTGCAACCGGCTGTAGCTGCGCGCCACGAGATTTTCAAGAAACAGGGAGGCTTCCACCTCCCCGGCGAAGTTTTTCAATTTCACCAAATCAGACGAAGCCCGATGGTACAGATAATGAAAACGACGCGCCTCTTCCAGCGACATCTTCCAGTCCGGCTGGTCATCCTGCTTCTGCAACAAGCCGGTAAGCTCATCCCAGTAAGGACGCTCTTTGGATACAAACTGGTCGAGATCGAGGATCAAAGCACCGCGACTATGAAGGAATCAGTTTCCGGATTCAAGATGGAAAATTAGCGAGCCTCTCTCAAAAGTTTTATAAACTTTTGCAAATGTGAGGCTGATATTTTAAAAAAATGTAATATTTGGTTGAAAACTATATCTCATGGATTAAACTTTTAAAAAATCCACGCAATTTGAACTTCGTAACCATCATTTTTGTTCTATTCAGTTCGGCGACTCTGCCGGGCATGTCTGCGGACAGAGAGATCAAAGCCCTTCACAGGCAGACACAAAGGAGTGTCTCCGCGGTGCCGGCTTATGATGCTCCGGCGAGGGTAAAAATGGCGGCCGCCGTGGCGAAGACCCGGCGAATTGTGGCCCCGCTCACTCCGGTTCGCGAGCCGGTCGTTGAACCACCGATTCCGGAAAGCGATCCCGGTGAATTTGCAGAGGAAGTTCCGGTGCCGCCGCTGACCTTAGGCAGGCAGGCCCGCCTGACCGAAGCCGAAAAAGCCGTTGGTGTCGCGAAGACCTATTATCTGAGAGGACTCTGGGAAGCAGCCGCAGAATGGTATCTGAAAGCACTCGACTGGGATCCGTCCAGCTACGATGCGGCGGAAGGCTTTGTGATGAGTGCTTTTCACTCCGGACATTACAACTACGCCTATCGAATGGGAGAAGACATTTCTACCACCATCCCCGGCGTAAAACAGGAAGTTGTGCGGGCCGCAAACGATGAAATCGAACTTCTGCTGAAGAACGGACGGGTAGCGGAGGCAGGAGAGCTGCTAAACCAGTTTCCTCTTGAGGAGAAAGCCTTCCAGGCAGCCCGGCAAAAAGTCGG
>JARGOZ010000015.1 GCA_029213025.1 Verrucomicrobiales bacterium | reverse complement strand
CGGCCACTGGGGAGAACTCCGGGTCCTGCGGGATCTGCAGATCGAATAGGGCATAGAGCAAAACATCGTTTCTGCAAAAATCCCCAATCACCTGTCTCCACCGCGCCCAATCCAGCGCGGATCTAAACTACTATTGCCATCCACGAGCTTTGCCTGACGGAAATCACCACAGCCGGGTGAAATAAGCCGTTTCCGGGCCTGCTGCCTCTATTTTCAACATGGCAGATTCATAGTTATCTTCTATGGCCCGGAAGAATCCAATAGATCAAACAAATCGGAATTCGCTTTTTAACAATCCGTCTGTCCCCCTTTTACTCACTGTCCCCAACTATCCGTCTGTCCCCCTTTTACTCAATGCCGTCCCCCTTTTACTCAATGCCGTCCCCCTTTTACTCAATGCCGTGAGTTCTGTAGTATTAGGTGCAAACAATAGCGATATCACAGAAATCTCGAAACTTCACAGTCATTTCACCTTCGGATAGAAACAAGGTTTCGCATTGGGCGCACCACGCCTGTAAATCGTCTGGAACCAAACTGCTTTCCACAAAGCCAATACAGAAGACCCTACTAACGCATCATAATGAATACCCTATAGTTAAGATTATTTGATTTGCCCGATATACGATTAAATCAAAAACACTTAATCAATTTTTTACTGCTTTTCCAATTTCTTTCTTGGATCCAGTCATGCAGAAATCAGCACGACGATGATCTATGCGCGTGAGGATGCGTTTGCCGGAAACACTGAAACGATGGCACGCTGCTGCATGGATGAAACATGGATGGGGAGGGATTTTCATGGATGGCTTTGGGTTGTGATGCCGGGGTTGCCGGCGACAGGATTGTCGCCATTCCTTGAGGGGATGGTGGCGGGGTGAGATGGGATGGTGTTTCGGGGGGGGGATGAACTGCGGGATTGGGAAAAATCCCGCTGTCAGCGATCTTAGCCCAAATTCCCCAGCATCTGTTTCAATTCCTCGACACGGTTGCCCCAGTGTTGTTTGCGCTCTTCCATTTCCCCGATCACATGGGCCGGAGCGCGTGAGGTGAAGTTTTCGTTGCCGAGTTTGGCGACAACTTTTTTCAACTCTTCCTGCGCTTTTTTCAGTTCTTTGCCCTGCCGTTCTTTCTCCGCTTCCACATCGATCAGACCGTCGAGAGGCAGATACACTTTTCCTATGGCACAAATCGACACGGGAACGCCTTTTTCGGCTTCGTATCCAGGCTCGATGGTGATTTCTTTCGCTCCGACAAGACGGGCAAAAACGTCACACTCGTCAAAACTTCCTCCTTCGGGATCGATGATGAATTTGACATCTTTGTTCGCCGCCAGTCCATACGAGGCTTTCAGGTTTCGCACCCGGCTGACGGATTCGTAGATCGCGGCAACGCTTTCTGATGCCTGAGCCATCATTTCCCGGGATATCCCTTCGAAGGCCGGTGTTTCAGGAATCGCCGTGTTCATCAGAAATTCAGAATCGTGTTTTTCGTTGAACCCGGATCTTTCCCACAACTCTTCGGTGATATGCGGCATAAACGGATGCAGCAGCATAAGAAAGCGCTCCAACACCGCGTCCATGACGGCGAGGGTGGTATCGCGTGCTTCCGGATCAGCATCGTCGCCAAAATCCCCTTTGGCTGACTCCAGGAACCAGTCGCAGTAGTTGCTCCACCAGAATTCATACAGAAGCTGGGCCACCTCGTTGAATTTGTAGTCGGCGTAGGATTGCTCGATTTCCTTTTGCAGCGTTTCCAGCTTGGAGAGGATATCAAGCGCGTAAATTGATGGTGTGCCTGGTGCCCCTTTGAGTTCACCCTGCATTTCCCGATAGCGGGCCGCGTTCCAAATCTTGGTGGCAAAGTTCCGGCCTTCTTTGATCTGGCTGTCATCAAATTTTACATCCGTCCCGCTTGGCGCGATGCGGAGAAGGCCGAATCGCAGCGCATCCGCCCCGAAATCAGCAATGAGATCCAGCGGGTCGGGTGAATTTCCGAGTTGTTTCGACATTTTCCGGCCCTGTTTGTCGCGCACAATTCCGGTGAAAAATACATTTTTAAAGGGCAATTCGCCCTGCCAACGGTAGCCGGCCATAATCATACGGGCGACCCAGAAGAAGATGATGTCCGGCCCGGTTACCAGGTCGGTAGTGGGATAAAATTTCTCCAGCGTCGCACTGCTTTCCTCATCGGAATTCCGCATCGTTGCGAAAGGCCACAGCCAGCTGGAGAACCAGGTATCGAGAACGTCATCGTCGCGAACCCAGTTTTCTTCGTCTTCGGGCGGCTCGATCCCGACATGAATATCACTTCCGGCGGACGAGGCATCGAGACTTTCCCGGTTTTTCAGTTCATCGGCTTTCTCTTTGCGGTACCACACCGGAATCTGATGCCCCCACCACAATTGCCGGCTGATACACCAGTCCTGAATTCCCTCCATCCAGTGGGCGAAAGTTTTCTTAAAATGCGCGGGACGGAAAGTAATATCACCGTTCGCCACTGCCTCAGCGGCTTCTTTTGTGCAGGGATATTTCAAAAACCACTGCATAGAAATGCGCGGCTCGATCGGCACATCGGCCCGTTCGCTGAAACCGACGCTGTTTTCGTAATCTTCGACTTTTACCAGCTGTCCCATTGCATCGAGTTTCTCAGCCGCAGCTTCCCGGGCTTTGAAGCGGTCCATGCCTTCAAATTCCGGTCCGGCATGCTCGTTCAGCGTTCCGTCGGGATGGAAAACGTCGATTATTTCGAGGTTGTTTTTCACCCCGATTTCAAAGTCCGCTTTATCGTGAGCGGGAGTCACTTTCAATACTCCGGTTCCGAATTCCGGATCGATATGATCATCGGCCACCACCGGGATTTCTTTTTCGGGGAAGGGCCGGATTACCATTTTACCGACCAGGTCCGCATATCGCTCATCTTTCGGATTTACCGCTACGGCGGTATCCCCCATCAAGGTCTCCGGGCGGGTCGTGGCGATTTCCACCCAGCGATCCTGTTCCCCGGCGACGCGGTATCGAATATAATACAGCTTCGACTTCTTCTGAGACTTCATTATCACCTCCTCATCGCTCAATGCTGTCAGTGACCTGGGACACCAGTTCACCATGCGTTTGCCGCGATAAATCAGGCCTTCTTCATAGAGATCGACAAAGATTTTGGAAATCCAGCGGGAGTAATTTTCATCCATCGTGAAGCGCTCCCGGCTCCAGTCGCAGGAGCAACCGAGGCGTTTGAGCTGTTCGATGATGATTCCGCCGTGTTCCTCTTTCCATTCCCAGACATTTTCCAGAAACGCCTCTCTGCCAAGATCGTGACGGGTCTTCTGCTGCTCTTTGCGCAGTTTCTGCTCCACTTTTGACTGAGTGGCAATTCCGGCATGATCCGTTCCCGGCAGCCAGAGCACATCTTTGCCCTCCATCCGGGCGCGACGCGCCAGAATATCCTGGATCGTGTTATTCAAAACGTGACCGAGATGAAGAATGCCTGTCACATTAGGCGGCGGGATCACGATGGAATAAGCCTCGCCTTTGCCCTGCTCATTTCCCCGAAAACAGTCCGCTTCGACCCATTTGGAATACCATCTGGATTCTACGGTTCCGGGTTGATATGCTTTTGATGATTCTTCCGCCATAATGTCTTTTTTGATGTGAGCGAAACCAGTGCTTTATTCAGCGGGATTTGTAAAATTGAAATCCCTTTTATCAAACGTTGCCAAACGCTAAGGAATTGTCTAGACTCATCGTTTTATCAGCACTGTCCGCGACAACTGTTTCACACTTTTCCATGCGATTTCTCAGTCGAAAACCTGGCCTCGAACGGATTTGGCAGATCTGCATTATTCTGATTGCGACTTCGTCTTTCCTTTCGGCTAAAGACTGGGATATCGTTACGATCGAAGGCAGAGAATACGTTACGGCGACAAATGTAGCGAATTTTTACAAGATCGAGCGACTGGAGAGACAGGGTAACAAGAGAATTTTCCGACATCCCAGTCTGATCATGGAGTGGACGATCGGAACCCAGGCGATCTATGTCAACCGGATCAAATTCAATCTCAGCCTGAACATTGCCGAAATAAAAGGTCACGCTCTCATTTCCACAGTCGACCTCGCAAAACTGATCGATCCTGTGGTTCGCCCCAGTTATATCAAAAAGCCGATCGATTTTGACACCGTCGTCATCGATCCCGGTCATGGCGGCCACGATACCGGGGCCAAAGGTCGCAAAGGGTTTGAAAAAAATTACAACCTCGACCTCTCGCTGCGACTGAAATCCGCTCTCGAAAGGCGCGGGTTCCGAATCGTGATGACCCGCTCGGATGACCGGTTTATCGAACTGGGCCATCGGGTTGCCATCGCCAACGCACAAAAGCGGGCCATTTTTATCAGCATCCACCACAACTCGACGGCCGGGCGAACCGCCACGGGCGTGGAAACCTACGCGCTGGCTCCGCAGGGAACCGCGTCCACCAATGAAGCGAACCGGGCCGGCTGGTCCTCTTCCTTGAGCGGAAATATCCGGGATGCGGAAAACATCGCTCTCGCCACAGCGGTCCATGCCCACGTGATCCATGATTTGAAACCGACAGATCGCGGCATAAAACGGGCCAGATTCAATGTTCTTCGCGGCATCAACAAGCCTGCTATTCTGTATGAAGGTGGCTTTTTGACAAATCCCACCGAAGCCGCCAAAATTCACGATCCCGCTTATCGCCAGCGCACGGCGGAATCAATCGCCAATGCGGTAGTGAAGTTCAAAAGCGCTGTCGGCAAAAAGTAGGCGGCCCCTACGAGTCCTGCAGGTGGATTGTACCCTGTTAGGTCCGGGACTGTACCCTGTTCAGTCTATTCCTCGCGGTCATAATCCTCGGCAAATCGCTCAATCGCCGTGGCTTTGCCGGTTTCCTCATCAACATCGACAATCACCCCGCGCAGTCCGGTGGTGCCTTTTGCGACAGGAAAACGCTGCGGCAGACCGGTTTTAAATCTTTCCACAACCGGCTCGATGCGTCTGCCGAGGATCGACTCAACCGGGCCGCACATTCCGGCATCACAAAGAAAAGCTGTTCCGCCGGGAAAAATCTGTTCGTCAGCCGTTTGCACATGAGTGTGCGTCCCGACCACTGCGGAAACATGACCATCCAGCATCCGCCCCATGGCAATTTTTTCACTGGTGGTTTCCGCGTGAAAATCGACGAAAATCACTTTGGCCCCTTCTTCGTCGCGCATTCGCTGCACCTCCTGTTCGGCATAGAGATAGGGATTTTCCAGCGGAGGCTGGATAAAAGCCCGGCCCTGAACATTTAACACACCCACTTTGCCCTTTTTGGTTTCCAACACAATCGAGCCCGAGCCGGGAGTGCCCGGAGGGTAATTAACCGGTCGAAGCAGGCGCGGTTCAGTGGGGAAATACTCGCAAATCTCCACCTGATCCCACGCATGATCACCCGTGGTAATCACTGCGGCACCGGCGCGAAGCAGCTCGATGGAAATTTTCGGCGTGATGCCCCTGCCCCCGGCCGAGTTTTCGCCGTTGACGATTGCGAAGTCGATCGACTTCTCCACTTTGATTTCCGGCAGGCGGGCGCGCACCGCTTTACGGCCCGGTTCGCCCACAATATCGCCTAGAAAAAGAATCCGAATCATGGTTACTGTATTCGACCACCTTCGTTGAATCACCAAATTAAATCTCCCTTACTCTGGATAAACCTGATCTGCCTGCTGGCATTTCCAGTGGGGCTGAATTGTTCCGCTCAGGAAAATCCGCAAGCGCCTCCTTCGCCCAATGTGGCAAGGCTGGGCTCCTATCCCGACTGGTCGCAACTGGAAAAATTTCAGCGCACCATGACCCGCTCGGAGTTCGCCTGGCTGCTCGACCATTGTTATGCGCGGAACAACAAAGAGTACAGCGGCCTGATCGAAGTGCAGTACGACCGCGCACTCATCGCCAAACAATCCAATCATCCGGGAGCGGGTTATTTCATCCTCTGGTTCAAAGCCCGGGCTCACGATGAAGGGAAAGCGGAAACCTACTGGCGCGATACCTATGTGATGAACGACGTCCCGGCCAATTCGCACCGGCCTTTGCAGGATGTAAAAATCGCGATCGATCCGGGCCACATCGGCGGTGACTGGGTGCAATGGGATGACCGGCATTTTGCCCTCGGCGTGAATACGATCGAAGTCCGCGAAGGCGAAATGACCCTGCGGGTGGCAAAAATCCTCGAGCGCGATCTCACCGCCCTCGGAGCCATTGTTCAACTGACCCGTGAAGACAACAACCCGGTGACTGCGCTGCGCCCGGAGCAGCTCAGCGCCGAAGCGAGGAACTATCTGCTCCGAAAACGAATGATTCCGTCGAGCAAAGCGATCAAATCGACGACCAAAAAGATGTTCGCAATTTCCTCCGAAATCCGCACCCGGGCGGAAAAAGTCAACCAGGCCTTTCAGCCCGATCTCGCGCTGTGCCTGCATTTCAATGCATCCCCGTGGGGCAGCCGACCTTCTTTCCGCAGCGACAACCATCTCCACATTCTCATCAACGGCTGCTACAGCCGCTGGGAGATTTCGGAGGATGACACCCGTTTTGAAATGGTGCGACGAATTCTGGAACGCATTTACTACGAGGAACTCGATCTGGCCAAAGAACTGGCGGAAACAATGCAGGATGAAACGAGGCTACCCAATTTTTCCTACGGGGGGAGAAGCGGCAAAGCTATCTGTGACAACCGGTACATCTGGGCGCGCAACCTGCTCGCCAACCGTTCATTCATGTGTCCGGTGGTGTTTTTTGAGCCTTACTGCATGAATCACCGCGAGGTTCACGCCCGTGTCCAGGCCGGCGAATACCGGGGCCTGCGCGAATTCGACGGGGTGTACAAAAAGAACATCTACCAGGAGTATGCGGACGGAGTTACCGCCGGCCTCGTGAATTATTTCCGCCGCCGCCGATAGTTACCGAATCGTCGAAAAATTGCGATTGCCGATCACAATGACACCACTATTTTTGACTGGATTATGGCAAATCAAAACGTGCGCAGCTACAGCCTTGTGACCCTGGCCTACTGGGGATTCACCATGACAGACGGGGCCCTCAGAATGTTGGTCCTGTTACACTTTCATAAACTGGGGTTTTCGCCGGTTCAGCTGGCATTTTTGTTCCTGCTTTACGAGCTTTGCGGAGTGGCAACGAATCTTATCGGTGGATGGATCGGTTCCCGTTTCGGACTGCGGATCACGCTGTACACCGGGCTGGCCATACAAATTACGGCTTTGGTGTTGCTAGCCCAAACCGACCCCGCCTGGAGTTTGGCATTGTCTGTCGGTTTTGTGATGGGCGCGCAGGCTTTGTCGGGAATCGCCAAAGACCTCACCAAAATGAGTTCGAAAAGTGCCGTAAAACTGTTGGCGCCCGCCACCGAATCCGGCAGCGAACGGGGCCTGTTTAAATGGGTATCGATTCTGACCGGATCGAAAAACACTCTGAAAGGAGTCGGCTTTTTCCTCGGCGGTATTCTTTTGACCCGTCTCGGATTTGAAAACTCCCTCTATGCGATGGCCATTTTTCTCGGAGTGATCCTCATCGCGAGCCTGATCGGTCTGCGGGAAGAAATGGGCCGGTCAAAGACAAAAGTGAAGTTTTCGGGGATCTTTTCGAAGAACCGGGAGATCAATATTCTCTCCATCGCGAGATTTTTCCTGTTTGCCGCCCGTGACATTTGGTTTGTCGTGGCGCTCCCGGTGTTTCTCTCTGAATTGGGTTGGGGCTTCGACAAAATCGGCGCCTTTATGGCCGCCTGGGTGATCGGCTATGGAATTGTTCAGGCGATGGTCCCTGCCTTTGCCCGGTCAAAACGCCAGACCGAAGCGGGGCTTGCCATCGTTCTTTCGAGGATCTGGGGAACCCTACTTTTTGTCGTCACTGCAGGGATAGGTATTGCGGTTCTCTACAACTACCATCTCATGTTTTCTATACTGGGGGGACTGGCTATTTTCGGAGTGATCTTTGCGATCAATTCCTCCCTTCATTCCTTTTTGATCCTCTCCTTCTCCGATTCTGATAAAGTAGCTCTCAACGTCGGATTTTACTATATGGCAAACGCGCTCGGCCGACTGGCGGGAACATTACTCTCCGGCCTCACCTTTATCTGGAAAGGACTGCCCGGTTGTCTGTGGACCAGTGCCGGCTTCCTGTTCGTCGCCGCCTTTCTCACCTTTTTTCTGAAGTCGAGCCGGGAGAACAGTGACAGCACATCGACTGTACCCTGTTAGGTCCGGCACTGTACCCTGTCAGGTCTGCGATCCAACAGGGTACAATCGCACTTTACTACGCCAGATTCGGAGCCAGCCACTTTTCCGCTTCCTCGATCGACATCTTCTTGCGGGCGGCATAATTTTCCAGCTGATCCCGTTCAATTTTACCTACATTAAAGTAACGCGCCTCTTCATTAAAAAAGTAGAGCCCACTGACGGACGACGGCGGGAACATCGCGTAGCTGGTAGTGAGCTGCATCCCGACCGTTTTCTCTACATCGAGCAAATCCCAGAGGATCGCCTTTTCGGTATGATCCGGACAGGCGGGATATCCTGCGGCCGGACGAATTCCCCGGTATCGCTCTTTGATGTAGTCTTCGGTGCTGAGACCTTCATTTTTTCCAAAGCCCATTTCATCGCGAACCCGCTTGTGAAGCAACTCAGCAAGACCTTCGGCAAAACGGTCCGCCAGGGACTGAATGATAATAGCGGTATAATCATCACCGGCGTCTTTGAATGTCTTTGCATATTCTTCCACCTCGTTGCCTGCGGTCACCGCAAACCCGCCGATACAGTCGGTTCTGCCGCAGTCTTTCGGCGCGATGAAATCGGCCAGACTCTGATGGGGAGTTCCCGCTTTGACTTTTTCCTTCTGCTGTCTCAGAAAGTGAAAGGTAGAAAGAAGTTCCTTTTTATCCGCATCGGCAAAAAGTTCAACATCATCCCCGGTGGAGTGAGCCGGCCAAATCCCCCAGGTGCCGCGGGCATAGACTCTCTTATTCTCTACTAAATCATCCAGAATCCGGCGGGCATCGTCATAAAGTTTTTGCGCTTCCTCGCCGTGGTCTTTGTGTTGCAGAATCTTCGGAAACACACCGCGCAACTGCCAGGCGTGAAAGAAGGGACTCCAGTCGAATACTTCGACAATCTTGTCCAGCGGAACCGGATCCCAAATTTGCTGACCGGTCTTCTCAGGGACGGCAAGATCCGATTTTTGCCAATCAATTTGATAGCGATTCTGCTTCGCTTCTTCGTAGGGAACATATACAGCGCTCGATCCTTTCCCGGCATGCAAATCCCGGTCGCGCTGCTCGGTGGCGGCATGCTCTTTCAGAAACTCATCGCGGAGGTTATCCGACAACAGACTGTTACATACACCTACTACCAGCGAAGCATCACCTACATAAACAACCGGTTGACTGTAGAATTCGCTGATCTTTATCGCGGTATGAGCCCGTGAAGTGGTAGCGCCCCCGATAAGTAGAGGAACCTTGAATCCCTTTTTCTCCAACTCTTTGGCATTGTGGATCATTTCATCCAGAGACGGCGTGATCAAACCACTCATCCCTACAATGTCGGCTTTGTGCTCTATCGCAGCCTCCATGATGCGCTCACAATCCACCATCACGCCGAGATCGACAACTTTGTAGCCGTTACAACCTAACACAACACCAACAATATTTTTCCCGATATCATGAACATCGCCTTTCACGGTAGCGATCACAAAAACCGGGGCATTGTCATCGTCGCCGTCTTTTTTCTCTGCCAGCATATAGGGCTCCAGATAGGCGACCGCCTTTTTCATCACCCGGGCACTTTTGACAACCTGGGGAAGGAACATTTTACCGGAACCGAACAACTCGCCGACAACTTTCATGCCGTCCATGAGTGGGCCTTCAATCACATTGAGAGGTTTGCCCAGTTCCTTACGGGCCTCCTCTGTGTCCTCTTCGATAAAGTCGGTGATTCCTTTGACGAGAGCATGCGTCATCCGTTCGGTGACAGTGGTTCCTTCGCGCCACGAAAGGTCGGGTCCAGAGGCTTTATCTCTAATGTGAGCGCCCTGATTTTTCAGCTCTTCGGCAAAATCGATGAGCGCTTCCGTGGCTCCGTCGTGACAATTGAGTAGTACATCTTCGACCAGTTTGAGAAGTTCCGGTTCGACTTCATCGTAGATCTCCAGCATACCTGGATTGACGATACCCATATCCATTCCCGCCTTACCGGCGTGATAGAGAAACGCGGCGTGCATCGCTTCGCGAACGGTATTATTTCCCCGGAAACTGAAAGATATATTGGATACACCTCCGGAGACTTTCGCGCCGGGCAGGTTTTCTTTAATCCACCGGGTAGCCTCGATAAAATCGACGGCATAGTTATTGTGCTCATCCATCCCGGTGGCGACGGTAAGGATGTTGGGATCAAAAATGATATCTTCCGGATTAAAACCTACTTCGTCGACGAGAATTCGATAGGCGCGCTCGCAAATCCGGATTTTGCTTTCGTAGCTGTCAGCCTGGCCTTTTTCATCAAAAGCCATCACTACCACAGCAGCCCCGTATTTCATTACCTTGCGCGCATTTTCCCGGAATGCGTCTTCCCCTTCCTTGAGCGAAATCGAGTTCACGATTCCTTTACCCTGCAAGCATTTCAACCCCGCTTCGATAATCTCCCACTTCGAGGAATCGACCATCACCGGCACAGCGGCGACGTCAGGTTCGGCCTGGAGAAGCTTGAGAAACCGAGTCATTACAACAACCCCGTCCAGCATGCCTTCGTCCATACAGATGTCGATCACCGGAGCTCCGTTTTCGACCTGTTGCCGGGCGACCGTGACCGCTTCTTCGAGTTGATCTGCTTTGATCAGTTTCTTGAATTTCGGAGAACCGGCGACGTTGGTTCGCTCGCCCACCATCAGGAAATTCTTTTCCGCAGTATGGTTGTAGGCTTCCGAACCGCTCAGTCTCATCACCGAATCCGGAGTCGGTATTTGCCGGGGCGGATATTTCTCCGCCACCTTGGCGATAGCAGCGACGTGTTCCGGGGTGTTTCCGCAGCAACCGCCAATCAAATTCACCAGTCCCTGCTCGGCAAAACTACCGATAAATTTCTCCATATCCGGGGGCAGCAAATCAAATCCGGTCGGGGCGAGCGGATTCGGCAAACCGGCGTTGGGATAAGCAGAAATAAAGGTTTCGGAAACTTTTGAGAGATGAGCCAAATGGGGCTCCATCAAATCCGGTCCCAAAGAGCAGTTTAAGCCAATCGCCAGTGGTTTCGCATGAGCCACCGCGTTCCAGAGGGCTTCCGCCTTTTGCGCAGAAATCAGTGTCTCGCCACCACGGCCAACCGCTGCAGAAACGATGATAGGAAATTCGACACCGTCTTCATCATACACTTCCCGAAGGGCAACGAGAGCCGCTTTCGCATTGAGAGCATCGAAAATGGTCTCCACCATCATGATGTCGCAGCCACCCTCGATCAACGCCCGAATCTGGTGCTTATATGCATCCCTAACCTGGTCGAAGGTAACCACCCGAAACCCGGCATCATCAGTCTCCGGAGAGGTCGACAGGGAAACCGTCATCGGGCCGATCGCACCGGCTACATAGCGTTTCCTGCCTGTGTCCGAACCGATTTTGTCGCACCATTCCCGGCAGAGCCTGGAGGACTCGACATTCATTTCGTAGACGAGATCGTTGAGATCTTTGTCATCGAGCATCGTCTGGTAAAACTCCGGGTTTTTCCGGCCTTCGCCGTGGTCCCGGAAGAAGTCACTTTGGACAAGAGAGGTCCCGCCAAACGTGTTGGTTTCGATAATGTCCGAACCGGCTTCGAGAAATCTTTTGTGGATGTCGCCAATGACGTCCGGCCTTGTAAGTGACAGGATATCCCCGTTATTTAAGAGGTCTTCTTTGTTATCCTTGAACCGCTCCCCTCTCGCATCAGCCTGAGACAGGCCATACCCCTGAATCGTGGTTCCCATGGCCCCGTCGAGGACCATGATGCGTTTTTTCAGTTCGGCTTGTAGTTCGGCAGTCAGGCTCATATTCACAAATCAAGATATGTCGATATCATACATGAAATGAGCCGCAGCGGTACCGATAATTTTGTCATCAACAAAAGTGAGATGACAGCCATTCCGGGATCAGTTCTTGTACTCTTTGAGAGCGGTCGGCAAATAGGCCTGGAGAGCGGCAATTCTGGTTTCATCGAGCGGATGAGTTCTCAGAAAAGCGGGTGGACCGTCTGCCTGCGAGGATTTTTTCCGGTAAGCGGCGAAACGCTCCCAAAGTTTCACCGATTCGGACGGATTATAGCCGGCTCTGGCCATATAAAGGGCTCCGAGCCGGTCTGCTTCCAGTTCCTGTTCCCTGGAATGGGAAAGATGATTCAGCGTTGCACCCGCGCCAAGTCCGGCGGCAACGATAGCGGGATTCAAACCGGTTTTTTTGTTGATTACCTTGGTTCCCACCGCCACGGCACCGGCGGAAAGTGCGCCGCGGGACAACCGCTCGCCGGAATGCCTGGCTACAACGTGAGCCACCTCGTGCCCCATCACCGCAGCCATTCCCGCTTCATTTTCGGTAACCTGGAAAAGCCCGGTATGAACGCCAACCTTTCCTCCCGGAAGAGCAAATGCATTCGGGGTGGGATCTTCAAAAACCACAAACTCCCATTCGGCGTTCGGAACCGGCATAACTTTCGAGAGACGCTGCCCCACCTTTTGAACCTGAGCGTTGTAGGTCGAATTGGTGGAGATCTTCAAAGTCCCCTTCATTTTCTTAAATTCGGAAATCCCCATGGCGGCTTCTTCGCCGGGTTTAAGGAAATTAATCTGCTGACGATCACTGTCAGGAACTGAGGAACACCCCACAACCACCGCTAGAATTGCGAGAAGCAACACAGGAAAGAGATAGGCAGGTTTCTTATGCATTTGGTTCGTATTATACCGAGGGAAACATTCTGCGCAATAGCGCGGCGCACTAACGCACTTTGATTCCCGCCCGGATGCGGGTATCACTCACTATGACGTTCTTTCGAACATTTTTTTGCATCTTTGCCGGTCTTTTTTTCGCTAGTTTCACCTGTTCCGGATCGGAATGGATCGATCTTTTCGACGGAAAAACCACAGCCGGCTGGGCTCCGAGGACCGAAACCACGGTTTTCAAAGTGGAAAACGGCGAGATTCACCTCGATTCAGAAAAGAACTGCTGGGTGACTTCCGACCGGGAAATGGCGAATTTCGAAGCGGAAGTGGAGGTGCTCACCCCGGGAGATGCCACGACTTCCGGTTTTAATTCAGGATTTGCGTTTCGCTGTATCAACGAAACCGGCAAACCGAAAGGTTATCAGGTGGAGATCGATGGAAAAATCCCCGGGATGAGCGGTGGAGTCTTTGGCATCGGCCTCGGTGGTTGGCTGTATCCCAAAAATGAGGAAAAAGCTCACTTCACCGAACAGATTCAGGAGGTAATCAAAAAAGGCGAATGGAATCACTACCGGGTGATTTGCCAGGGCCCGAAAATCACAACTTTCGTGAACGGCAAAAAAATCGCCGAGGTGGAAAGCAGCGCATCTCTGAAAGGATTTTTTGCGATCCAGCATCACGGCAAAGGCGGCGTGGTGAAATTTCGCAACATCCGGGCCCGGGAGCTGCCCGACAGCACCGCGGATCATCCCAATATTCTCTGGATCACGGTGGAAGACATGAGCCCCACTCTCGGTTGTTACGGCGACACCTTTGCCAACACTCCCACCCTCGATCAATTTGCCAAAGAAAGCGTTCTTTACACCAATGCTTTTGCCGCTTCACCGGTGTGCTCGCCATCGCGCTCGACTTTGATCACCGGGCTCTACAACGCGAGCATGGGAACGAACCAGATGAGATCGGCAAACCATATCCCCACCGGAGTAAGAGGTTTTCCTTCGTATCTCCGGGAAGTTGGGTATCACACAACCAACAATGTAAAAACTGATTACAACTGTGCGGAGAATGAACGACTCACCACCGAATCGTGGAATGAATCCAGCGCCGACGCTCATTGGCGTTCGAAAAAGGAGAAACAACCGTTTTTCGCTGTCTTCAACGATATGACGACCCACCAGTCGCGCACCATGGTTTGGCCTTATGCAGCGTTCAAAGAACACGTCCAGTCGAGACTTTCAGCGGAAGAAATTAACGATCCGGCCAAGACCCCGATTCCTCCCTACTATCCCGACACAGAGGAGGTGCGCCGCACCATGGCCCGATTCTATGATTGTGTCGCTGTCATGGACAAAAACGTGAAGCGAATCCTCGACCAGCTCGAAGACGATGGTCTCGCCGATGATACGATTGTCTTTTTCTATTCCGATCACGGTTCCGGAATGCCGCGTCACAAACGACTGCTGCTCGACTCAGGCATGCGCGTGCCCCTGATGGTCCGGTTCCCGGAAAAATATCGGCATCTTGCTCCGGAGAAGCCCGGAACGAAAACCGACCGTCTGGTGAGTTTTGTCGACTTTCCGGCAACCGTTTTGAATCTCACCGGCCAGCCGATTCCCGAATATATGCAGGGAATTCCGTTCCTCGGACCTGATTCAGACAATGAGCGATCCTACATATACGGAACCAGAGACCGCGTCGATGAGGTATTCGAGATGGCGAGGTCAGTCCGGGACAAGCAGTATTTATACATCCGAAACTACATGCCCCACCTCTCTTACAATCAACCCAGTGTATTCTCCGATCTCGGCGAAATTCGGACCAGTATCAAATCGCAGAAGCCGGACAAAATGAGCAAAGCCCAGCTGGCCTACGCGGGACCGGACAAGCCGGTGGAGGAATTTTATGACTGCATCGCCGATCCGATGAATCTCAATAACCTTCTCGAAGGCGAATTAAGCGAAGACCAAAAGGAGGCTTTTGATCGCCTCAAAACCGCGTTTCAAAAATCCCGGAACGTGATTCAGGATGTCGGCGTACTTCCGGAATCCATCATGCGATCTCATGTTGAGGAAGAAGGTATGCCGATCCGGGACATTCTGACAGGATCACAAAGCAATCATGCGCCGGACTTGAAACTCGCATGGAAAAATGCCGACCTCGTAGGAACAGAAAACCGGAAAGAACTTCTCGAACTGCTTTCCAGCGCCGTGCCCCAGGACCGGTACTGGGCGATAATCGGAATGCGGGTCGATTTCCCCGGCGATTCCGAACTCCATGAAAAAGTGGTCGATCATCTCGATGACATCTCTCCCGATGTCCGAATCGAAACCGCTTCGTGGCTCGCTGACCGATCGGAAAAATACCGGGACGCCGCTCTGGCAAAATTAATCGCTGACACGGAACACGAAAACTGGTGGACTGCCCTGCGCGCCTGCCGATCGATTGAGCTACTTGGGCTTAAAGCAAAATCTCTACTGCCCCGAATGGAAGCCCTGTATGCCAAACATCGTCACCAAACCGGCGACCAAAGCTTTTTCCTGGCCTTTTCGTCGGGAGCATTTCTCGACCAATTCGGCTCCCAAACGGAACCCTGGGATTTCAGTCCGGGTGCGGGAAGCTTTTCGGCTGACCCGAAGAAGAAAAAACAGTAAGCTCTACTAACACCTTTATGAAACTGCCTATTTATACCGCCCTCTTTCTTGCCGCTATATCGGCACACGCCGACTGGACGGAATTCCGCGGACCCAATGCCGACGGTACCATCTCCGCAGATCTGCCGGTGGAATGGAGTGAGGAAAAGAACGTCACCTGGAAAAAAGAAATCGAAGGACTCGGCTGGTCCACGCCGGTAATCAAAGATGGAAAAATCTGGATTACCACTGCAGCCGTAAACGGGACGACTATGTCTCTACTTTGTTTTGACTATGTAAACGGGGATAGACTTTTCGATAAACTTCTGGTCACCTGCGATAATCCGGAGCCTCTCGGTAACAAAATGAATACCTATGCGACCTGCACCCCGGTGATTCGGGATGACAGGATCTATGTGAGTTTCGGCAGTTACGGTACATTCTGCATCGACACCAATACCTGTGAAACAATCTGGCAGCGACGCGACATCCAGTGCAGTCACTGGCGGGGTCCGGGCTCCTCTCCGATCTTGTGGAAGAACACGATGATTCTTACCTTCGACGGCGCGGATCAACAATTCCTCATTGCGCTGGATTGCGACACCGGCAGTACGGTATGGAGAACCGACCGCGCCACTGAGTACGACGATGACAAAGACGGAATACCCGCCAACTCAGGAGATATGAGAAAAGGCTACAGTACACCTTTCGTGGTCTCAACAGAGGGAAAAAATATTATGGTCAGCAATTCCGCCAAAGCCTGCTGGGCCTACGATCCCGATACCGGAAAAGAACTCTGGCACGTAACCTACAAAACTCACTCGCCATCGTCCCGAACCGTTTACAGCCCGGAGGAAAATCTTTTATATATCAACACCGGTCTGGGCAAAGCTGAAGTATGGGCAATTCGTCTCGACCCCGAGGCCAAAGGTGACATCTCTGAAAGTCACGTTGTATGGAAAGCTTTGAAACGCACTCCCAAACGCTCCTCCCCCGTTTTGGCTAACGGGCTGCTCTTCTTTGCCAACGACAGCCTGGGTAGTTGTGTTGATCCAAAGACCGGTGAGATTCTTTGGAATGCGAGGATGGGTGGCGACTATTCAGCATCCCTGCTTGCCGCCAACAGTCATGTCTATTTCTTTGATGAAGACGGTCTTTGTACGGTAGTGAAAGCGGATAAAAATCTCGAGGTAGTAAGTGAAAACCATCTCGACGCCGGTTTTATGGCCTCCCCTTCGGTATATAAAAATTCACTGATTCTCCGAACCAAATCCCACCTTTACCGGATCGACAAATAAAGCAAAGGGACGCTGCAGCTTTCGCCACAACGTCCCTTTTGTTGTTGATGATATGGTTGTAACCTATGAAAAAATTCAGGTGGGAGTCGGGTCGCAATCTTCCGGTGAATCAGCCTGACGGGCTTTGCGATGTTCGATCACTTCTTCAGCGGCTTTGTTGCCTGCCTGTGATCCGCGCTCAAATCCGTCGGTAACATTGTCCGGAGTAAACTCTCTTATCAGCGCCGATCCGAATGACACAGCGTATCCGATCGCGTAGGATGCGTCATTAATTCCCTTCGCGAAATCTTCTTTGGCATTGGGAAATGATTTTTCAAAACTTTCCTTTGCCTCTTCAGCACCTTGCTTGAAAGCATCCACAGCTTTTTCCTTCAAGGTAGGAATGTTTGGTGCCGGGTCGGGTGCCTTTTGCGGCTCTTCAGATGGTTCATCCTCCGGGCGGGGGCTGTCATTGTCTTCAGTCATACAGCGCCACTTTGCCTCATTTTAATCAAGGAGCGATTACAATTCGAGGCCCGCTTTATAACGGTATCACTGAGGTTTCGGGAAATCACCCGGGGCTGGTAATGACGGCACAGCATCACCTCCGCCACCGGCTTTCGCCCTGTCAGGCCCGAATCCGGAAAGCACTCCGCTTTGCCATACTCCCCAGGCGATAGCGGCTGCTACCAGAAGTTTCAGCACATCGACAACAAACGATTTCCCTGCTCCGGGTGGACGGGCTTCCCGAACCGTTTTCAGGTGTTGATCCAGCTTTTCTTCGAGCCTGTCAAAACGAGCGGAAAGTTCGCGGTTGGAGGCAGCGATCGCCATCGCATTCAGGTCCGACACCGAAATTTGCTCTTCCGGGAAATCGTCTCCACCAGTCATCGTTTCCGTCAACATCTGGGAGCGCTTCAGTTCTTCGTAGGAGTCGAGAATGACCGGCTCCAGCTTTTCAAACTCAACCGGCTTGGCGAGAAAATGATTGGTCAAAAGTTTCGACGAGGTAAGTTTGGCAAATTCCTTCCGCAGTTTTTCGGAAGGAAATCCGGTTATCATCGTGACCCCAAGTGGCCGGGGAGCATTATCACGGAGGTGCTGGAGCAGCTCGATACCATCCATCCCCGGCATCTGAAAATCCACCGTAAGCAGCTCGATCGATTCCTCTTTGCCGATCAAATCAATCGCTTCCTGACCGCTTCGAGCCGTGAAAACCTTTTCGAATCCTACATACTCTTTGAGAAAGGTTTTCAATCCCAGCTGGAACGCCGGATCTTCATCTACGACCAGAATGCCCGCTTCGGTGAGCGTTGAATCATCCGGGGCAAGTTCGACAATGGTTTCGTCGGTGAAAGCTGTCATATGGTGAGTTGAGATGGAAAGAGGATCTCATTTTTTCACAAAACAGCTGTAATTCAACAATCTCTTAGCTAATTATCATAATTTGATAATAATTTTACAATTATTACCCGGTCTTGAAAACTTGTAAAATGCTCTAGTTCAGCCCCTGATCCAACTCGTCTATCGCATCCGGACCCTGTTTCGGTTCGATTTTCGACCAGCAAAGGTCAAGCCCCCATCCGGCCTTTTTTGAGGTATCTGCGAGCAGTTTGCACAGCGAATGTACAATCTGGTCATTGAGAGCCAGTTCAATTCCCTGCCCCTCTTTGGGGTGCATGCACAAAAGAGCCCGCCCTTCAGGATCCGCCTTTATCCCGGCGCTGAACAGGACAGCAGGCTCTTCGCCGAGTGGCAAATAGGTGCTTTCCTGGTATTCCGTTTGAAAGTCTGAATTTTCGACGGTCTTTTCGTGCTTCTCCTGAATTTGGGTCGCTTTTTTTAATTCGTCCTGGACTTCAGTCTCCTCGACCTCTCTCTTCTCCACGACTTTGGTGATTGTTTTCCAGAGGAGATCCACATATCTGCGGGTTACCCAAAACCGGAATTCCTGACGTGCCCTGGTGTTCATTCGCAGAAGAATCCGATCTTCCTCCGACACGTAGGACAACTGCATTTGGTGCAATTGACTCATTAAAAGCGTTAATCGTGTTGTGTTAGGTGCCTTGCGGCCGTGGCTGCGACTATAGCCTGGATTCCGGAGACTGTCATCACCCCGAAGCTGAGATCCTTTGTAAATCTGCCCTACTCGCGGCATAAGTCTCCGCAAATGAGAGCACTTCCGGGTTCGGTTCCTCGCCCCGCAGGCGGCAAACGCCGGAATACAGGTCCGGCCACCAGTTGCGGTGTTCCGTTAATCCATCCCTTTTCCACGCCTCCCAGTCGCTCATTACTTTGTCCCAGCAGGCGCTGCCGTATTCGGCGGCAGCTTTCACGGAATCGAAGTTTTTCACGTACCAGTCCCGCCCGATCCGGGCATGCAACACTTCGTCGGCCCAATCGTAGTCCTGAATGAGTTCCGCATAAGGATCGCCGGACTTTTTGCCCACCTCCCACTCGAAGCGCTTGCCGGTTTTGGTCATCAAACCCTGCTCAATGAACCAGAGAACTGCATGCCGTTCGGTGGGAGTCAGCTGTTCGTTGAGACCTTTTGACCAGGTGAAATTAATCATCACGTCTTTTCCCCAGTCGACTCCCAGTTTGGCAAATCCCACTTCCCCCATCATCGCATGGCGGGCTTCATCCCACAGTTGCCGGGTCAAATCCCGATAAAACAGCCATGGATGTCCGCCGATTTCTTCATCTCCCGTTCCGACAGCCATTTCGTAGAGAATGGAGGCCATCATTTCGGGAACATCGATCTCGCGAAGTCGCTTGTAATACATCATGAGAACTTTGTCCCTGTCTTCAAAGCGGTCATCGTAGAGAAACTCTTCCGCATGAACCCCCATATTGTAGGGATCGGGAAATCGCTCATCACGTCGCGGGCTTTTATCATATTTCCACGGTTGATTGGAAAAGGTTGGTTCCGGTCTTTTTTCGTTCTCCGCCGGACTTGTTCCGTCCAAACCACCGGCGCCGGTCAACCAAAGTTGCAAATCATCTGCCCACCCCTCAATTCGATTGAGGTCTTGATCCGAAACACCGGCCTGCAACGCTGAAACGGCTGATTCCCCCCACTCGATCATTTGCTCAATTTCCGGAAGCATAATGCGAAAAATCCGCACGGAAGGAGCATCTACAAGTGGATTGGAATCTACCAGATGCCGCTTCAACCCGTCCCGCAGGGCAGGAAACGCCACCCGGTATATCCCGGTGAGAAGCTCCAGAGCCGACTCGGACATGAGAATTTCGTCAAACAACGTCTCCAACTCCGGATGGGGAACTTTGTCCAGTCCCAGAGGTGGATGACGCATTTCAGCGACCCGGTCCCGCAATAGAGTCACATGCTCCGAGGCGAGGTAAGCGTGGTGGCTGAGCCCCATCTTCAGCTCATAGATTGGCTCTGCCGTGAGTCGCGCCAACATCAGAGCCCACAGACGGTGACAACTGTAGTGAAATCGTTTGTGCCTCGCGACACAGTCTTCAATGCTCAACCCCGGCCCTGCTGCTCTTTCAAAGCTCCCTACTCCGGCGAGTGGCGGCAAGCCCTTGTAAGAATGATAGCGATTGATCTCACTCATCCGTAACTCTGGACTGATTTTCCCGTGATTTAAACCCAAAGATACAGCGCCACCACGCCTCCTACTGCCAACAGTGCTCCGATCACTGCCCACAACCCTGGGCGGTCGCCTTCGGTCACTGCCGACATCGGCATCATAACTACCGGAGTCAAAGCCACTACCGCGAGGACCACACCACTTTCTTGGCTTTTAAGCGCCCACTGAAAGCAGCTCACCCCAACCGCGGGTCCGAACAGCGCCGCTCCCAGCATCCACCCGGTGACCTTGCGATGGGCGGCCCATGTGGGAATCATCAGCCTCTGTTTGCCGAAGAACCGCAAAGCCACCACCGTCAGTAAAGCGACAACCACTCCGGCAAAAACTCTCTGAAAAGCGGCGCTGACCCCGTGAATCTCCACCCCGAAAGTTCCCGCGACAGCTTCCGCCTTCCGGCTCACCACAGCCCCCGCCCCCTGACCGAATCCAGCGATCAAAGCAGCCACCACTCCGAGAGGAAAGCTGCCGATGCGCTCGCGGTGAGTCCTTTTTCCTGAGCCAAGCAAAATCGCCAACCCGACTCCGGCTAATATGGTTGCGACGCAGACCATTACCCTGGCCGTCGGGTGGCTGCCCAGCCAAAGCCATTCGATAATCAGGGCAAAGACCGGAGCGAGACAAAGAGTCAATAGAATGGTGAGCCGGGAACCAAGCCGCGAGTAGGCCGCAAAAAGCGCTACATCGCCCAGACCGAAGCCGATCAGACCACTGAGAAAAAACCAGGTGAAGGTTTTTGCGTGGAGCGATTCAGGAAACAGACTCCACGTAACACCACCCAATACAACGACCGCTATCACCAGGCGGATAAAATTGCCCCACTGCGCGCCGAGGCGAAACGCCACTTTTTGGCCGGTAACCCCGGAAAGGGCGAAAAACAAAGCGGTGAGAAAAGCGGCAACCATGAATTAGTAGTGCAGCATATGCGCCTGAAAGCGCTCTTGATCAAGATCTGTTCCATCAACTAAGATGAGTTTATGAACCGAGTCCTGCTTGTCTTTTTGGCTGTCCTTTTCACTCCCGCCGGAAAATCCGAGGACGTCTCGGGATGGTTTAAAGGAAATACCCATACTCATTCCCTTTGGAGCGACGGCAATGATTTTCCGGAAATGATCGTCGACTGGTATCATCGCCATGGTTATGACTTCATCGCTCTCAGTGATCACGATATCCTTGCCGAGGGAGAGAAAATGCTGCCGGTAGCTCAAATCAAAGCCCGACAGAGAGCCATTGGGCACGGAGCCATCCCCAAATGTGAAGCGCGTTTCGGCGAAGACTGGATTCAACGCAAAATGGTAAACGACAAAGAGGTAATCGTTTTGAAAACCCTCGAGGAATACCGCGGCAAATTTGAAGAACCCGGAAAGTTCTACATCATGAAAGCGGAAGAGATCTCAAACAACTCGAAATCCGGTCCGGTTCACATCAACGCCCTGAATCTGATCAATGTACTGCCGTCGATCAAAGACAAAACTGTCGATACACGCGAGGTCATGAGGCGAACTCTCCGCGCGGTGGCTGAAGAGGCGGAAAAAACCGGAAAGCCGGTGATCGCCCATTTGAACCATCCCAATTTCCAGTGGGCCATTACCGCGGAAGACCTGGCCGCTGTGGCGGAGGAAAAATTCTTTGAAGTATACAACGGCCACCCCGGAATCAATCATCTCGGCAAGGAAGGCGTTCCCGGCGATGAAAAGATCTGGGATATCGCGAATACAATCCGTCTCGGGGAAATGAACGCCCATCCTCTGCTCGGTGTAGCATCTGATGATTCCCATACCTACCACGGCGGCGATGTTTCACCCGGCCGGGGATGGATCATGGTTGGTGCGGAAAAGTTGCACGGCGACGAGATTGTCGAAGCGATGCAGATTGGAAAATTCTATGCCAGCTCCGGAGTTACCTTAACCAGTCTCGACTATACCGATTCGGACCGGACCTTGTCATTTGAAATCAATGCTGAGTACGGAGCTGAATACACCACTCAATTTATCGGCACCAGGAAAGGCGCTACTAAAGATGTCGAAATAGGTGAAGTCTTTGCCACGGTATCCGGAACTACCGCATCCTGCAAAGTTCCACAGGACGCCCTGTATATGAGAGCCACGATCACCTCCTCAAAGCCGCACACAAATCCTTCCTATCCCGGGCAAAGAAAACAGGCCTGGCTTCAGCCGGTGGGCTGGAGGGAAAACTAATCAAATCTCTGACTTGGTCTTTTTCTGCAGGGTAACTTCACTGATCACCATGGATTTGTCGATAGCTTTACACATATCGTAGATGGTAAGCGCAGCGACACTGACCGCCGTCAAAGCTTCCATTTCCACGCCGGTTTTTGCATCGGTTCTCACGAGGCAGGTGATTTCGACTGCCTCTTCTTCAATGGTAAAATCGATCGAAACTTTGGTCAGCGGAAGCTGGTGACAGAGTGGAATCAAATCCGCTGTTTTCTTCGCGGCCTGGATTCCGGCTATTCTCGCCACCGCCAGTACATCGCCTTTGGGAACATCCCCTTCGGCTATCGCGGCAATTGTCTGTTTCTGCAATTTGATCGAACCCGTCGCTACCGCCTCCCGACGGGTCACGGCCTTGTCCGAGACGTCTACCATGGCTGCCGTACCGTCTTCCCGGATGTGACTTAAGCCGCTATTCGATTCTTCACTCATTCCCCTTCAAACATGATTACCTGGAACAGATTGCTGTAGTCGTCTGTCCAATGAATAGGTTTCGGTTCCTTCCTGACCCACTCGTTTACCCAACCGCCATCGCGAAGGCGTTTAATCACCTCCTCGTTCTTCGTAATAATCACCCACTCGGAGTAGTAAAGATGATACACTTCATAGTCCGGGTTGTGAATCACCAGCAAAGCTTCCCGTCCGAACTTATCAGCCAACTGTCGAACCGGGTCACTCAGATCGATATGCAAATTTGTGATATGGGTAACGAGAAATCCGTCTTCTTTGATATGTTGAAAATAGATAGCAAAAGCCTCTTCAGTAACAAGGTGAACCGGTATCGAATCGCCACTGAACGCGTCGACGAAAAGAATATCCAGATTGCGGGGTTCTCCCCGGGCCAGTTCCTGCTCCAGCGAAGTCCGCGCATCGCCGAGAATCACGGAGGCATCACCTTTGCAATCCGCCAGATAGGTAAAGTGCGATTTGGCGAGTTGCTCCACCTGGGGATTGATTTCGTAGAATACCATACTGTCACCGGCTTCAGCGTGCACGGCAAGCGAACCACTGCCGAGCCCGATTACTCCCATGTTCAGCGGACCTCTTGTTTCAGGTTGGCGCTGGGGAACAGATTGCAGCAGCGCGCCCACCCCGCTGTTTTCACTGTAGTAAGTGGTAGGAATATTTCGAAACTTTTCGCTTTGGTATTGGCGCCCGTGGGTAATCCGGCCATGATACATCGCGAGGTAATGGTCTTCCGTCCCCTTCAGCGATTCATAGACGTGAACTACACCGTGAAAGCTTCGTAAACTGGCAATGGCATCCTCCTTTGTCTCCAGGTAGTGACTCCGCAAACCGAGAGCAAAGATCGCAAATACCTGGAGGGTCGCTATCAAACCCAATCCGCCCCAAACCGGAGCTTTATACCTCCTGAATCCATCGAAAGAAATTACAAACCCGACTAACAAAGTGACCAGAAGAATGATGATGTGCAGTTCCCAGTAGCCGTTAAACAGCCGGGGGGCTACCAACGATACAAAGGCTCCGCCCAGAGCCCCGCCCAGTGAAATCAAAAGATAGAAAGAGGTCAGATAACGGCTCGAAGGCTTAAGACGAACCATCTCGCCGTGGCACACCATACACAATGTGAAGAGAGCAAACAGGAAAAACGCTATCTGCCAGTAGAGATGAAATTCGTCGTTGATTGCAACCCCGTCGCCCGCAAAAATATGACGGATCTTTCCCGCCGTTTTCCATACAAAGTGATCTGTACTCCCACTGTCCAGAGTTTGCTGATTGATCAACAAAACCAGTGCCGCCACTCCGATAACAGCAAGCGGAACCCATACCGCCCGGTGATACCAGGCTTCGCGGTCGAAACAAATAATAAATGTAGTGAGATACAACCCCAGCGGCAGCACCCAGAGAAACGGCACCACAGCTACATCCTGACACATCTGATTGGTAATCGCCAGCATTCCGGCTGAACCACAGGCGGAGAACAGGACCCACAAAATCTTCCGGCCGGTTCCGGCTTTATCGTTGTCCGCCGGTTTCGGAATCTCCCCGTCGAACTTCGGTTCCGGATCCGCCCGGGCGTATCGCCAGGCACAGGCAATCGCCAGTGCCCCGTAGATCACAAAACCTCCCGACCACCACCAGGTCTGGCTTTTCAGGCCCATCATCGGCTCAAACAAAAACGGATAACTGAGCAGGCCTAGAAGCGATCCAAAATTCGAAACCGCATAGAGACGATAAGGCGACTTTCCCGGATGAGCGCCGGCAAACCAGTGTTGCAGCAGCGGGCCGGATGCGGAAATAGCCACATAGGGAAGCCCCACTGTGAGCGCGAGCAATTTCACGATCCCCCAGACATCCGACGTGTCGCCTCCACCGACCGGGCGCAAACTTTCCGACGGCGTAATCGGCATAAACACCAGAGCCAACACCACCACACCCAGATGAATCCAGAGCTGCATTTTCGGTTTCTCCCGGAAAGACGACGCGAGGACGTGGGCATAGGCATACCCGCCGAGTAATCCGAGCTGGAAAAACAGCATGCAAGTCGTCCACACAGCAGGACTGCCCCCATACCAAGGAAGTATGTAGCGGGCGATAATCGGCTGAACCTGAAAGAGCAAAAATGCACTCAGGAAAATGGCAGTGATAAATAGCGGCATGATTGTCTTGGAATTCCGAAGGGAAAATTGCTGTCTCAGTTAACCATCGACGCAGGCAAGAGTTTCGAAATATTCGGATTCATTGCAACGCAAATCTCTCCGCCTGACAATTTCCCCTATTTTCAGGAATATCCCTTGAGAGCGAACCGTTTCGAAATTATGGTATTTATAACTTTATGAAAACTCCTTTGGCAATCGGAACGATTTTTTCAATCTCTATCTTTCTCACCTTTAGTGGAGATGAGTTCGCCCGGCTTCGCGAAAGGCCTGCCCCGGAAACGATGATCGTAACCAGCTCCAATGTACAAAGCGTTCCCAAAGCGGCCAGGAAGACCTCCAATAGAGACAGCCGCCAACGCACCGTGACGATATCGAACAAAAATCCGGAGGCGAACAAAGCCATCCAACCCGCTCAGCAACCTAAGCCACCCGCCCTCAATCTCGAAGAGTTCAACGCCTATCTCACGATGATGGAAATTGAGCTCAACAAACTCAACGAGACGCCCCGGTAATTGCCGTACATTGAAAACACCGGCTGCCTTGACACAAACACGTTTGAGACGAACCTAGCGGCCCTATGAGCGCCCAGGTATCTGATCTCAACGTCGATTTTAACGTTCCTCTCCCGGCTCCCGCCCTCCTCATGCATGAATTGCCGAGGACGGATGCGGAGGCAGAAGTGGTTATCAAAGGCCGCCGCCGGCTGGAGGAAATTCTCCACGGAAAATCGGACCGGTTTATGGTCATTGTCGGTCCCTGCTCGATTCACGACCCGAAAATGGGCATTGAATACGCCGAAAAACTCGCCAAACTGCGCGAGGAAGTCAGCGACCAGCTCGAACTCGTCATGCGGGTTTATTTTGAAAAACCCCGCACCAATGTCGGTTGGAAAGGTCTCATTATGGACCCGGATATGGACGACTCCGCCAACCTGCCAAAAGGACTGCGGATCGCCCGCCAGCTCCTTTCCGATGTCCTCGACCGGGGCGTTCCCACCGCTACCGAATTTCTCGACCCGGTTACTCCGCAATACATTGGTGATTTGATCTGCTGGGCGGCGATTGGCGCGCGCACCGTGGAATCGCAAACCCATCGTCAAATGGCTTCCGGGCTGTCCATGCCTGTCGGCATGAAAAATACCACCTACGGAGGCATGTCAGCCGTGGTAAACGCGCTCAAAGCAGCCATCGCCCCGCAAACATTTTTCGGAATCAGTCCGGAAGGTGTTGCTTCCATGGTGAAAACCAAAGGAAACCAGTTTTGTCACACTGTGCTCCGCGGTGGCGAGGACGGCCCCAACTACAGCGCGGAAGAGATCGCTAAAGTTTCCGCTCAACTGGAGAAAGGCAAGGTTCTCGGAGCGATCATGGTCGATGCCAGCCACGCCAACTGCTCGAAAGATCACAATAAAATGCCCGGCGTTTTTGCAGACGTCGTCGCCCAGCGCGCCGCCGGGAACAAAAATATCGTCGGTGCCATGCTCGAGAGTCATCTCGTCGCCGGAAATCAGAAAGTGTCTTCGGACCGCAGTAAACTGGTCTACGGCCAGTCGGTTACCGATCCCTGTATCGACTGGGAAACCACTGAAAGGATTGTCCGCGAAGCCGCGGAAAAGCTGTCATAAACTGATTGTACCGGCGGCTTTTGTTCGACTGGTACCACTGAATGAAATGGATGGCTTCCTGATACCGGCGCTGGACTCGGCGACTGAAAATCGCCGGTGCGGACTTGACTGTACCCTGTTGAGTCCCGGACTGTACCCTGTTAAGTCCTAATGTCTTTCGCTGGAAAACGGTTCAACCACGCTCAACTGCTCGAATCAGTTTCCCGTTCTTTTTACCTCAGCATCAAATTTCTGCCCCGGGAAATGCGCGAACCGGTCTCGACCGGCTATTTGCTCGCCCGGCTCACCGACACAATCGCAGATTCCGGTGAAATTCCACTACAGAGCCGAACCGACGCCCTGAACCGTCTGGCGGAACATATCGAAACGCTCAACTTTGACTGCAATTTCGCCGAATTTGTACCCGCGGTGTCTCATCCCGGAGAGCAAATCCTGCTCCGGTCCACTTCCGAAGTGATCGAGCGCCTCGCTTCCAACACGCCGGAAAACCGTGAAGCGATTAGGAAAGTTCTCGGAACCATTATCGAAGGACAAAAATGGGATTTGGCCCGCTTCCCGAACCAGAATGCGAAACTTTCTGATGAAGAACTGCTCCGCTACACCTGGCAGGTCGCCGGCTGTGTTGGCGAATTCTGGACTGAGGTTGGGTTTCTCAATCTCGGCTCAAAGTTCGCCGCAGAGGAAGATCGACGCCTGATGCTGGCAAGCGGAAAAAAGCTGGGCCAGGGACTGCAGTTGATCAATATCATCCGCGATCTGCACGAAGACGTCCCCGCCGGTCGCCATTACCTTCCCGATGACGACATCCGGCGCTGGCTGTCGGTTTGCCGGGATTTTCTGAACGACGGAAAACAATACGTCCGGAAAGTCCGGCACAGAAAAGTGAAATTTGCCACCGCCCTGCCGCTCTACCTGGCGGAGGCAACGGCGGACCGTCTCGAAGAGGCGGGAGAAGCGGAAATCCGGAGAAAAAAAATTAAAGTGCCCCGTTCCACCGTTTGGAAAATGGCAATTCGTGCGGCCCTTTTTCCTTGAGGAGTTCTTGTGAATTTGCGAAAAAACCGGACCTTACCCCAACTTAGCTAATGATCCGACTCAAACTCTTTGGTTTCCCTATTCAAATTCACAAGTTTTTCTGGCTACTTTGTCTGACAATCGGATTCAGCCGCTTTATCAGCGGCGACACGGAGTTGATTATGATTCCCGTGCTGGTAGTTATCGTATTTATCACCATGCTGTGGCACGAGCTCGGCCACGCATTCGCCCGCAGAAAATACGGTGTCGATTCGAAAATCGTTCTCGGCGATCTCAGTACTATCGGCGGCGCCGTTTCCGGGTTCTGCGCCGGGGAAGCGAACTTTACCAAACGGCAAGTCGTCAAAGTCGCCATGACCGGGCCGCTCTACAACCTCATCATCGTCGCTCTGGTGTTCCCGCTGAAATACACTCCCCTGCTCGAATATCCCCATGCCGAACCGATGTGGGAGTTGGTCTGGCTCTCCAATCTGGCGTGGGCGATTTTTAATATAGCCCCGGTCCTGCCGCTCGACGGCGGTCAAATCTACCGGGTCGCCAGAATCGGCCGGGGACCGCTGATTGTTCCCCTTGTCGGATTGCTTCTTTCGATACTGATCGCCATACTCGGTGCGATTACCGGACGATACTTCGCCACCGTTCTGTTCGGGATATTTATCTACCAGAACTGGATGATTATCCGCAAAAAACAGTACCTCACTTACTGAGACTAGAAAAGCCGGGCCGGTTTCTTCGAAAAATCACATCCGCTACCGGCCAGCTCACTGCCGATCCGCATCGTCACAAACATCAATTCATCGAAGCGGCCGAAGCTTTCGTATGATTGAATCGCCTGATTCAGAGTCGTTAGCAGATAATTCACTCCGTAATACTCAGCCAGACTGTGCTTCACCCGGTCCTGTTGCGTGATTTCGCGGAGCGCGCATTGCATCACCCGGGCAGCAGCTATTCCCCTTTCCGGATCATCGGGGGAGATCTCGGAGAGACACTGACGAATCAAAGCACCGGACTGTACGTTGCCCGACTTTTCCGCCAAGTGATGGAACTTGGAGTGCTTTCGGGCAATCTGCGCTTTTACATCGATCGGTAAATGAAAACAATTCATGGTTTATTTCTAAGAAACCTAAAATAATCGACGTTACTAAAAAGATCGAAGGGTATTTCGTCAAAACCGATATTATTTTAAGAATTGACGAATAATCTGCGCCAAGTCGAATTTCTACAACTCAGCGAAATTTCCAGCTTACTTCAGTTCCGCAAATACGGACCGCGCACTCCGGGTAGAGATCTTCTGGTTACGGGCGTAGGCCTTGGCCGCCCGCTCGCGCAGTTGTGCCTTGGATTCGCGCCGCCTCCAGCCTTCCAGAACGTCATGAAGGATGAACGAACCCGGATACATCAAAGACTTCGTCAGCAATACAGGTTCCGCGCCTACCGCCTTTAACCTGTTGGAAAAAAACGAGTTACTCAGGCAGCAAAGCACGATTGCATCGCGATTCCCCTTTGCCGGAGCAAATTCCAGATCCCGAAAATCCATCAAACCGTTGTGCCCGATAAAGGCTACCAGATCCGCTCCTGCAGCGTCCTCATCAGCCGCCGCACTCATAAAATCGAGCAGACACTGCTTCATCTCAGAACCGCGATACGCATCCGCCACCAGCACCAGCCCGCTTTGTGAACTGTGCTGAAAGGTAGCGCGTTCAAGTACCGCAGGAGATAGATCCCTCTCCTTTTTCACCAGCTTCCACATGCCGGATTTTTTAAAATACAGAGGCAACCCGTCTGAACATCCCCAGTAGAGATTTGTATCCGGATTATCGCCGTCCCCGATCCGCGGATTTACTTTTACGATGCTCTGAGTCGCGTTATCACAAAGCGCGACAAATACCCGAACGGTCTTCTCCTCCGCAATGGCACTGTAAAAATATAGAAAGCAGATGAGTGTAGCCGGGAATAGGTATTTCATGATTTATAGACTGTGATCATTCGACAGGCTTTGTTAACACTACGCTGGATTCTGAGTGAGCCGGTTGCCCCGACTATCTGGTAAAGCCATTCTTTTCAAAGAATCGTAATGCTCGTGAATTCCCCGGCATCACTTCCGCTCGAACGCGTAGAAAGCCGTTGTCCGCCGCCCACCGGAAGATTTCTTCCACCAACTCAGCGGCAGCCGATCCTCCACGCTCCTCCGGAGCAATCCACACCTGGATAAGCTCGCCGTCCCGGGGGCAATTCTCACTTCGGTAGAGCGCAGCAAGCCCCACAGGATGTTCGTCCAGCATGATGAACGTGGCTCGATCACCACCTGCAGCAGAAGCATCTACCTGGCTGCGCCAGCTCTCTTCACTTCGAGATGCTGCATCGTCATATTTCGACGAATAGGCATTTGGCGATTCGCGAAGGGATTTTAACCGGGTTTCCCGATAGAGTTCCACTTCACCAATTTCGATACGGCGAATCTTTCTCATATATATCGTCATACTTCCGGTGCACCAGGTGAATCACAAGTTATTATTGTTGATTCTCTCGAAGGTTTCGAGAATCGAGTCCGGATCAGAGAAATCTCTATACCCATCCCGGACAGCAAGGTGATCAATACGGCGGCCAATTCCAATCATTGGAATCTGAAGAGTTCGGCAAGCTTCTACATCCCAGTTACCATCACCAAAGTAGACAGCCCTGGAGATGTGTATTCCGGACCGCTCCGCCGCAAGAGGAATGATGTCCCGCCGTCGAGGCGTGTCGCTTGATGTCGCATGGGGAAAATTTGACAATTGAATTCCGCAGCAGTCGAGCTTAAAGGCGGCCTCTGTATCAAATCCACCCGTAGCAAAAGCAACAGTTATGGCCGGATGGCCTTGCAGACGGGCGATAAATTCAGTCGCACCGGGAAGTGGACAGAAGTCTCCCGGGGAGCCTGGCTGCGCTTTACGAAGAAGCTCCACAAACCTGTCCTGGAAGCAACGTTCTTTATTGACCGAATCCGATTGGTTGATCAAAAGTTCCCGGGCAATTCCACTACTTGTTGCTTCGCTATACTGCGTCCAATCAAGAGTTTTGAGGGAGATGCCGCAGACTTCCTCAAACGCCAGGGCGAAACATCTACCCTCGACCTCCTGTGTGTCACAAATCGTCCCGTCGATATCGAAGATGGCCAGCATGGTTTATTGCCAGAAAAAACGCTAATCCTGCTATTGTCCACCTTCCCTCCGATATTAGCAGACTTTTATTATGATGGTTTTTCGTCTTTGTAGTAGAGGTATTCACCGTCTTTAACTTCATATCTGGTAGAAAAGCCGACTTTCGACAATAGATTCTGCATAGCTTCGTTTTTTATTGCAGTGCTGGTGATAAATTTTTGGAAACCCTTTGTTCTTCCCATTTCAAGTATCTGTCTTAGTGCTTCCAATCCATAACCTTTCCTTCGAAACTTTCCGGAAATCATAAATCTATCAATGGCCCACGCTTCTGCATCGTCTTCATCTTCTCCATACATGGAGTATCCTACCATTTCTTCTGAAACGAAGATTGCTCTCGATATTGCTTTTGGGTAGAATTGAGCTTCTGCAATGCTACGCAGATTCGGAGTCACGAATTGGTCATCCGAACTCCACAGTAGGACGCACTCTTCCCAATTATCTTTGTCCAGGGCTACAAAATCGATTTTCATTTCATTTGCGAGCCGGGATACGATCCCTTCCAGGTTCCCGTTACTTACTCAACGGACTCAGGACCACCCGGAAACCGAGATCGTAGACTTTATCTGTAGGAAGCTGCCCGCTGCGTTGAGCGGCCCGACTGGCGCCATGCGGATAATTCCAGCAACCGCCACGAACCGCACGGGCGGTGCCTGAAGAAGGTCCATCAGGGTCTCTGCCACCTTCCAGTTCACCGGTCATCCAGTCCTGACACCATTCCCGCACGTTTCCGTGAACGTCGTGTAACCCCCAGGCATTTGCTTTCTTTTTCCCCACCTCCTGAGGAGAACCTTCACTATTCGCCTTATACCATCCCACTTCGTCAATATTGTCACCGCAAAATCGTCCTTTTTCTCCCGCCCGGCACGCATACTCCCACTGCGCTTCAGTCGGTAACCGGTAGGCCCAGCCCTCCGGAAGTTTGGATTTTTCACGTTCGCTCAGTGCTTTGCAGAAAGCCACAGCTTCGTTCCAACTCACCTTATCCACCGGCCCGTCTTCGCTCAATCTTCCGAAACTTGACTGATTAATTCCAGTCAGCTTTTTGTATTCGCCTTTGGTGACCTCGTATTTCCCGATCCAGTATCCGCGGGTCATCCTCACTTCCACCTGGGTCTCCTGGTTCGGGTTGTGGCCTTCCTCGCCCGGCGGGCTCCCCATCGTGAATTTTCCCGCCGGTATCCAGCAAAGCTTCATACCGAGACTGTTTCTCATCTCCTCGCCGGCGGTCTTTCCTTCAAATTCGCTCTCCGACTTCATCCCCAGCCGACTGACGCGGCTCTCCTGCAAGGCGGCCTCTGCATCTTTCTCCATCGTCGCAAACCGTTCCGCCAAAACGAGCGCCCCTTTCGCCGGTTCGATCTTGCCGTCACGTGTCCATGCCGCCGCCATCTCCCCGGCAATATTCCGGTAGTACGCGATCAACTTCCGCTTTGGCTCAACCATAGCTTTTTCCCGCACTTTCCGCTGCTCCCGATAGATTTCCTGGAGACGTTTCAGTTCGGGATAAGTCGAAAGTTCATCAACCGGCTCCGTCTCAAACGTAGTCAGCTCTTCCTCTACTGCCAACATCTCCTTAAGCTGCCCTTTTTGCTGATAGGCAGTTTTCTGTTTCTCCAGATAGCTGCGATAATTGGTATTGAGCACACTCAAAGGCTGGTTCAACTCATTCAGCTTCAGCTGGAAACCGTTGCGCAACCTGTTCAACTCATTCGGTTCGCCGCCTTCTTTTCCATCCTGGGCGGACGCAGCACCAATTAGGACCATCAATTGGCAGAAAAATAAAGGAACAGCCAGTAGCAGCCGGGTTGGTTTCATAGCAAGTTCTGGGTAAAGAAAAAGGCACAGATAATGATGTATACATCATCTTTCGTCAACTTAATCTTCTGGAGGTGAGGCTTCAGCGATTTTGGCTACACGGGCAACATATAATCACATATGGTTTAGCCAGGCTGCTTTTACCGTAACTACACATTCAGGAATTGTACGCAACACAATCACGATATTTGATCAAGTCTCCGCCGAAGATATCCAGTGCACTTCCTATCGTGAGATCCACTCTGCCGGAGCTGAGTTGATTTACACTGTCGAGGTCTGCCAGACTTCTTGCTCCGCCTGCGTAGGTAACCGGTATTTTTCCCCAACCGCCTAACAGGGACACCAACTCTGTATCAATCCCGCCACAAAGCCCCTCCACATCGGCTGCGTGGATCAGAAATTCATCACACCGGTCGGCGAGGAAATCGAGTGTATTTTCATCTACCGCCATTTCGGTGGGAGTCTGCCAGCGATTCATCGCTACAATCCAGCCATCATCACTACGACGGCAGCTCAGGTCGATTACGAGTTTTTCCTTACCCGTCTCGGCGAGAACCCGGTCGAGATGACTTTCAAGAAATCTTCCCTGTTTATCAAAGAGATATGATGTCAGGATCACATGCGAGGCTCCGGCAGCCAACCAATCCGCCGCATTTTCCGCTGTGATCCCCCCGCCGATCTGCAGTCCGCCAGGCCACGCAGACAAGGCCGATTTAGCAGCCTCTTCATTTCCGGGCCCCAGCTTGATGACATGGCCCCCGTTCAGGCCGTCCTCTTTATACAGATTGGCAAACCAGGCAGGCGACTTATCGCTCTCGAAATTGGTAGCGGGCGAGTCGCCGGAGTCGGTCAGTGTGCCCCCGACGATTTGCTTCACTTTTCCCTCGTGAAGATCGATACAGGGACGGAATTTGGTTCGGTCTTGCTTCAACACTTTGCTGGTTTTATCAGAGAGTTTCCATAAGCAATAAATTGCAATTCCACAACCCCTGAGTACTGTTCGAATACCCATTCCGATGTCTTCCGCCGCCAATTCTTCCAAAGTCATCCGTGATCCCCGCGAGGCTCTGGAGCACCATTTCGGTTTCCGGGATTTTCTGTCCGGCCAGGAGCCAGTGGTATCTGCTCTCCTTTCCGGCAAAGACACTCTGGCAGTGATGCCTACGGGAGGTGGTAAGTCGCTTTGCTACCAGCTTCCCGCGCTGGTTATGGACGGAGTGACGCTGGTCATCAGCCCGTTGATTGCTCTCATGAAAGATCAGGTCGATGGATTACAGAAAAAGGGAATCTCGGCGACAATGATAAACAGCACTCTTTCCCCGGGCGAACAGGGCGAGCGGCTGAAGGGACTGGCCGCCGGACAATTCAAGCTGGTTTACGTCGCCCCGGAAAGATTTCGCAGCCAGGGCTTTATCAATGCCCTCAGTCAGGTGCAGATCGCCCTTTTTGCGGTCGATGAAGCCCACTGTCTGAGTCAGTGGGGGCACGATTTCCGCCCTGATTATGTGCGGCTCGGAGACGCGCTGGAAAAACTGAATAATCCGCAAACCGCCGCCTTTACCGCGACAGCCACGCCCGATGTCCGGGCCGATATTCTTAAACATCTCAAACTCCGCGATCCCTACGTTTCGATCAGTGGATTTGAACGCCCCAATCTCAGCCTGAAAGTCGTCCAGTGCGGGGGCAACCGGGAAAAATATGAACGGCTCGAAGCACTTATCAGTCGGCAGCGAACCGGCATCGTCTACTGTTCGACCCGGAAAAAAGTCGAGGAAGTCTGTGCTCATCTCGAATCGATCGGAAAAAAAGTAATCGCCTACCACGGCGGGATGGACGACCAGGATCGGGCGTGGGCGCAGAATGTGTTTATCGAGAAAACGCGGGATGTGGCTGTGGCAACCAACGCTTTTGGAATGGGGATCGACCGGTCGGATGTCCGCTTTGTCGCGCATTTCGATGTGCCCGGCAGTATCGAAGCCTACTACCAGGAGGCGGGACGGGCCGGACGGGACGGCGAGAGCTCGGAGTGCGAGCTCTATTTCAACTACGCTGATACCCGCACCCAGGAATTTTTCATCGAAGGCAACAATCCCGGTTATGAAACCATCGTGATGCTTTACCGGGCACTGCAACAGCTCGCAGTGAACAATGAAATCCACATGACGATCAAGGATCTGGCGGATCAGATTCAGCTGAATAATACCATGCAGGTCGGCAGTGCTCTTTCCCATCTCGCCAAAGCCGGATACATCGAGCGCTTTGATATTCCGGGAAAACGAATGCGGGGCACAAGGCTCAGCCGACCGGGGTTAAATCCTGATGAAATGATCATCGATCACGCCGCACTCACCGAAAAAGAGCGCCGCGACCGGGCCCGTCTCGATGCCATGGTGCAGTTCTGTTACGATGACAGTACCTGCCGCCAGGCCTGGATCCTGAACTATTTCGGCGAAGACGATGCCGCCAACTGCGGGACTTGCGACAACTGCGCTTCCGGCCACAACTCCGTGCGGCGGGCTCCGACCGATGAAGAGTTTCTCATCGTTAGAAAGGCCCTCAGCGGTGTGGCGCGCTGTTCCACCCACCGGCCGGACGGGTCATGGGAAGGCCGCTTCGGCAAAGGACGCATCGTGCAAATGCTTGTGGGAGGAAGATCACAGGAAGTCCTGTCCGCTAAACTGGACAATCTTTCTACCTACGGCCTGCTCAAAAAGCAGGGCACCGCCTATCTTTTTGCCCTTCTCGGCGAGTTGCAGAAATCGGGCTTTGTCGCGATCCAGAAAACGCCCTATCCCCTTCTCACTCTCACCCGGCGCGGAGCGGAGGTGATGCACGGCAACAACCAATTCAAAATCGAATGGCCGGAGCAGGCTCATTTTGAAAAGCCGAAATCAAAGAGAGCCGACAAAATTCCCGCGATCGCACTCGATGAACTCGCCTTTGATGAAAAGCTCTACGAAAAACTGAAGGAAAAGCGCGCCGAAATTGCAGAAGAAGACGGTGGAAAGCCCGCTTTTGTCATTTTCAGCAATCAGGTTCTCGAAGCCTTTACCCGACTTCGGCCAAAAACCCGCGAGGAAGCGATGCGAATCAGCGGGGTTGGCGAAGTCAAAGCCGAACGGTATCTGGAGCCAATCCTTGAAGAAATTCGCCGCTACCAATAAGCTCAGCTGAAGAGCAGCAACTGCGGATCGTCCTCCTCGATTCGCTCTTTCACCACTTCCGGCTTCCGCTTTACCGCTTTCTTGCGTTTCGGCTTTTCCACCTCCTGAGTAACCGGAATCGCCGCTCCCCCTTCGAGGCCCGATAGAATTTCCTTGGCCCGGGATACGATGGAATCCGGCAATCCGGCGAGCCGCGCTACCTGGATTCCATAGCTTCGATTGGCTGCGCCCGGAACAATTTGGTGAAGAAAAATGATCTGATCATTCCATTCCCGAACCGCGACACTGTAGTTTTTTACGCCACGACGGGACTCCGCCAGTTCGGTCAACTCATGGTAATGCGTTGCAAACAGAGTCCGGGCTTTCACGCTGTCATGAAGATGCTCGGATACGCTCCAGGCAATGGAAAGACCGTCGTACGTCGCGGTGCCCCTGCCTATTTCATCGAGCACCACGAGACTCCGGTCCGTGGCGCTGTTGACGATTACAGCCGTCTCAGTCATTTCGACCATAAATGTGGAGTGGCCCCGTGCGAGATCATCGCTCGCACCCACCCGGGTAAAGATTCGGTCGACCAGGCCGATTTCCGCCGACTCCGCCGGAACAAAACTCCCGATCTGAGCCATCAAAGTAATCAGCGCGACCTGACGAATGTAAGTGGATTTACCCGACATATTCGGCCCGGTGATCAGGATCTGGCGCTGTTCATCGCCATCGAGAACCGTATCGTTGGGAACAAATTTTTCCTCGCCGATATTCTGATCCAGAACCGGGTGACGCCCTTGAACGATGTGCAGATTGCGAGTGTCATTCAAAACCGGACGGGTATAACCGAACATCCGGCTCGTTTCCGCGAAGGAAATCAGCACGTCAATCTCAGCCAAAGCCGCCGCCGTTTTCTGAATCGCTTCGAGATGTTCCAACACCGTTTCCCGCAGGTTGAGGAATTCTTCATATTCCAGAGCGCGAAGTCGTTCGTCAGCGCCGAGGATTTTGTTCTCCATCTCCTTCAGCTCCGGCGTGATGTAGCGCTCCGCATTCGCCATGGTCTGCTTCCGGGTGTATTCGGTCGGTACCTTGTCGAGATTGGACTTTGTGATCTCGATGAAATAGCCAAACACATTGTTGTATTTCACTTTGAGCGACGGGATTCCGCTCCGGTCCTGTTCCTTGATCTGGAGTTCCGCAATCCACTGTTTTCCTTCTGTGGCCCCTTTGCGCAATTCATCAATCGTCGTGCTGTAACCGTCCGCAAAAATTCCACCGTCTTTGATTGTGGCAGGCGGTTCATCAACGAGAGCCTTGTTCAGCAAAGCCACCAGATCGGAAAAATCTCCCAGCTGGCGTTGCAATCTTTCGCAAAGTTCCCCGCCTTGAATCGCATCGAGATGAGCTTTCACATCCGGCACTTTCATCAGCGAAACTTCCAGCGCCTTGAGATCGCGACCATTACCCGAGCCCTGACTGAGTCGGCTCAAGGTTCGTTCCACATCCCGGATCTCCTTCAGTGATTCCTGCATCTGCGTGAGCACAAAGTGCTGATTCGAAGCCGCCTCGACGACATCCTGCCGGGCCAGAAGTTCTCCCAGATCGCGGATCGGATGCAGCACCCAGTCGCGTAGTTTCCGCGCCCCCATGGGAGTCGCCGTCCGGTCGATCGCCCCGAGCAAACTGTGTTTCACGCCGCCCGAGCGACTGTTAACAAGATCAAGATTCGCCTGGCTGGCGGCGTCGATTAACACAAAACTGTCTGTGTGATAAGTACCCAGCGTCCGGACGTGATCCACTTTGCGACGCAGCTGGGTCTCGACGTAGTGAAGAATCGCCCCCGCCGCACAGACCGCTGCGACACAGTTACCGCAGCCGAAACCATCGAGAGTCTTCACCTTAAAATGCTCTTTCAGAGCATATTGCGCCTGGTCGAACAAAAAGGTGTAGCCATCGTAATCCTGAGCGTTTGCCAGAGTATCGAACCATTCGCCCTGTTCATCGGAGAAAAGCAGCTCGCTGGGCCGGAGCCGTGACAGTTCGTCGATCAACCCGTCAATTTCGCCAAACTCCGTCAATTTGAACTCCCCCGTGGTGTGTTCGAGATAGGCCAGACCAAAGCGCCGCTTCGCTTTATAGACAGCGGCGAGATAATTGGACCGTTCCGCATCGAGCAGATTCATATCATCGATGGTGCCCGCGCTGATGATCTGGGAAATCTCACGCTCCACGATTTTTCCCGGTTGCGGCGTCGTCGTCTGCTCCGCAATCGCCACCCGCTTCCCGGCCCGGATCAACTTTGCGATGTAGCCCTCCGCCGCGTGATGCGGCACCCCGCACATGGGGATTCCGTTCCTTTTAGTCAGCGCCGCATTAAGGATCGGCGAAGCCCGCACCGCGTCATCAAAAAACATTTCATAGAAGTCTCCCAGACGGTACAGCAGCAGGACATCGTCCGGCAGGCTCCGGCGCATGTCCATATACTGCTTCATCATGGGAGTCAGCTTGGTTGGTTTGTCTTCTGTGTTTGGCATCGTGAATTACCTTAGACAGGTGAATTATCAAGGCAACAAAAAATCCTCACTCAGTTGCCCTGATATCGGTGGACCATTGCTGGTCACAATTGCAGTTCATAGAGGCTCATTTTCCGTCTTTTCTGTGTGTATCGTCGAAAAAATCAATCCCGGAGAAAAACAGGCGAAAAATGGCCTCCGAATGACTAATTACCCTACGGCTTCCACAAACCACTCTCCTTTCTCTTTGACCAGTCGATAGATTCGACCGTTTTCATGGGCGACATCCCATTCTTCGCGGCGCCAGTAGATCCGCTTTTCCCACCAGCTGCCCGATGCGGAATACGGACCGCGGGTGTCGACAATTCGACCTTTAAAATCCCCGGAAAGAATCACCAGCGGAGCCGTCTGCTGAGCCGGAGCCGGCGGAGTCTTTTTCAACGCACTGTACCCTGTTGAATCACCAACTGTACCCTGTTGAGTCCGGGACTGTACCCTGTTGAATGCAGGACTGTACCCTGTTGAATCCCCTTCACACTGAACCAGAACATGACGTCGCGGGCGGTAGCGCCGCATGGGCAGTTGTTTCATGATCAAAAGCGTTTCGTCTTCCGGGCATACCGGTTCTTTGCCGGGGTGAAAGGGACGCATCTCGAAGCTGTCGGGGTGGTGAGTCGGGCGCAGCCGGGGCACACCGAAGCGTTCGCTGCCGAGCAGGGCTTCGACCCGGGCCAGGGTTTCGGAAAGCCGGTTGGGATCTTTGACTCCGGCGGCAAAGAGATCAAACTGGTGTTTCCCCGCCCGGGTCGGAATCGCCTGGAGAGTTATCCCGGTAACCGGTGAGCGGGCTTCAAAATCCTCCAGATGAACCGCGAGCATCCCGGTGAGCATGTCGACATCGGCACAGGGCTCGGGAATCCGGAAGACGCGCTGATACCGGTTCCCGCCCGCCAGATCGAGCCGCAGCGAAAGACGTGCGGCGACCAACCAGGCACTGCGAAGCCGGGCCGCGATAGTATCGAGAAGTCGTCGCAGCAAAAAAACGAGCGGTTCGGTTGTGGTGATCTCATATTCCAGTTCGATGGTTCCGGAATATTCGGCTACAGGACGAACCAGACGGAGCAGACGACGACTTGTCCCACAGGCCTGATCCCACAAAACAGCGGATTCCGCCCCGAGTCGCTCAACGAGGTCGGCCCGACTGAGACGCGCCAGCTCCCCGAGGTTACGCAATCCCCAGAGATCAAATAAATCGGACATCTCCGGAGTCAGGTCGAGCAACCCAACCGGCAGCGGCGACAGGATTTGCTCCCGGTCCTGATCCCGGATGACAAGGATTTCCTCCGCCCCGGCAACGTACCGGCAGGCGCGGGCGGCCAGGGCGGCGAGATCGGGATTGGTGGCCATTCCGATCCGGGGAAAAAACTGATGATCGCTGATGCGCTCGTGTATCTGTCGACTAATCCGCAGAGCGTCGCGATCTATCGCCGCCACTCCTCCCAAATCGAGAATACAGGTCCCGCACTCTGTATCTTCGAAATCCGGAGTAAAATCGCCCGCACAATCGAGCAGCGTTTCGGTAAGATCGGTTTCAGCCCGGGGAGACCGGTTGAGCAGCTCCAGATAATCACAGCGGGCCTGCGCCTGGACGGCGGTCATGCCGCGATGAATCCCGAACTCCTCCGCTTCAGCCGATATTTCGAGAACCCGGAGTTTGCCCCGGTCCCGCTTTGATGTGGTGGTTTTCTCCGCTTCATCCAGCACAACGACAGGTTGATAACGCATCCCCGGCTTTTCGATGAACAAAGCCTGCAGCGCCGGGCGCGGGATATGGATCGCAGCAAACATCTTTTGTTATCCGGCCATAAGAAGTCCACTTTTTCCGCCGGACTTCAGCCGGCGCTGACAATGCCCGGTCTTCCCGGTATTTTTTTCGGCCCAAATCCATTCCGGACACTCCAAATCATCGAGAGTGTAGCGGCCGGTGATTTCAAATCGCATCGCGGCACAATTGATGGCGGGGGCGGGAGTCAGAATCAGACAATTAACGCCGGAATCCTCTGTCAAAGACCGCAGCCGCAGCCAACTGGAAGCGGGGATAGAGCGAATTTCTTTGAGATCGTTGTTCTGCAGATCAATCACAGTGCGCGGCAGATTTCCGTCGCGAAGCATCATATCGGCCACTTTTACCGCCTCGGCGACACCCCGGCAGCGGGCCCAAATCAACGAACCATCGAGATCACATCCCTGCGGCACAGCATCCTGGCTTTCGGCCGGAATTACCGCGCCGAAAGCAGGCAGAATCGCGGGATCAAATGCATCAGCCCCGTCGATCAACACCAGTCGCTGACGCTCCCGGATGATGTGTTGGAGGATCCGGCCGAGAATTACCGCCCCGCCCGCCGGGGAACTTTCCCGGGCGGAGATCTCGCACAGGCTGCCCTTCTCCAGTCCGGCCTGATCGATCCAGTCCACCCCGCAACGTATTGTTTCCCGGGGCGTATAGTCCCGGTGGGCGGTGGCAAACTTCTCTTTCAAGACCTGCCTCAGCTCCGCCAGGGCAGGATGGGATTGTGATTCCTGGTTCAAATGAGATGCGTTGTTTTTTTATAACTACGCATCATTAAAACAGTGTTCAAATGAAAGTTTGCACTTTTTCACACTATTTGTCTGCCGGGTTGGCAGCTGCGTCATTACTGACCATCTCATCGAGAGAATTCATCCATTCCATCGCATCATCATGAGCGATATGCTTCTGGATGTGATCGAGCATTGCCTTGGCGGCCAGCGCCTTATTGCCGTAAGTAAAGCGATCCACGAGTTGCTTCCACATCAGCAGGGGCAGATCTCTCGTTGTGAACTGAGCGCCTTCCAGAGCTTTGTTCCGGACGAATCGTTTCATTTCCTCCTTGAGTCTCCGGTCATCGATCCGCTCCGCAAAACGATCCATCTCATCTTCAAAGGTGTAATAGAGTTTGGCCATATTTCCCTCTGTAGCGATTCGGTTTTGCCAGGCGGAATCGAGAGCTTCCGGACGGGCTTCGCGGAGATAGGGCAGGATAGTTTTGTCGTAGATCGAACCGATTTTCATCGGGTTGGGTTCCCATTGCTCACCACTTCGATTCAATTGCTCATCGATTCCGTAAACGTCGGCAAATACTGTTGTGCTCACATTTCGATCCAGAATCGGGTGAGGCGGGGCATCCAGCGATGCCATATTTTTCAGGAAAGTTGTCAGGTCCGGAAAGATTTTCGACAAATCCTCGGCGTGGGCGGAGCGGGTCGACAGCGAAAGATATTCGAGTTGCAACTGCAGCGCGGTCAGAAAAGGCTTAAAATCATGCAAATCTTTTCTGGGTTCGACCCACTCCCGGAAATCGCTGTCGGATTTTCCGAGACGGGAAAAATCAACTTCTTTTACGCACTTTAAGTAGAGTTCCAGCGCAGCTTTGGGACTCGATGCCGCGTTCCGGAAAGACTGGGCCGCCGAGCTGTTTTTACTGATATTTCCGGTGAGGTTCTGCTCCCGGAGAATTTTCAGCTGTTCCCTGATTTTTGTGATCTGAGTTTCGGACAAACCGTCCTGAGCGAAAACGAAAACCGGAAACGAAGCCAACAAACAGATCCACGAAAAAAGTCTCATTTCCCATTCTGCCCCGGTTTTTCCAAGACTCAAGATAAGAGACACGCCACCAGCAACACACGTCGGAAATAATAAAAATCTCGAAAACGAATCAAGAAATCAATAAAATATACTTGGCTTTCCAGAATCAGTGGCTATTTTTATAATTCTGAGACTTTTATCGTTTCCGTTCCTTCATGCAAACTATCTTTTCGATTTCGAGCAACCCGTTGAACGGGTCGGCCCCGGTAACGGTTGCCCTGGTTTGTATTGTGTTTGTACTGTTTTGTCTGCTTATGGCCTTGTATTTACTCAAAAAACTTCAGGAAAGAAAATCAGCTGAAAAGGCGTTGATCGAAGAGCAGGTCAACGAAGCCCGCAACCAGGAGCTGGAGTGGTATCGGGAAAAGCGGTTCCTGATGGAAAGCCAGGCACGCGAAAAGCATTCCCGACTCGCCACCCTGATCAACTCAGTCGCTCCGGCGAATGCGCATCCTCTCACCTATGCAGCGACCCGGTTGTTTTTTCTGGCGGAAACAATCCGCGAAGAGAGGCAGCATCTCGGCACCGATATTTCCAAACTGTCCCTGATTGACCGCAGATTGAGAAAACTGGGTAAGGAATGCATCAACCAAACCGGAAAGGGAGCCGGAACGGAGAAGTGGCTTTCCAAAATGTCACTGTGTAGACAGATGATTCAGAGTAATCGCGAGGACCTCCGTAAATCGCAGAATCTGCTCCGTCACGTCCTCAGTGAAATCTCCGAATTGGAGGAAAAAGCCCGGAATAACAGGATTCCCGGGCCGGAAATTGCGGCGGCGATCGCCAAACTCGAAGCGGCAAAAAGCAAGCTTTCCGATCTGCCGGACGGCCTCAGGACCGTGGCGAAGACTACCGGTGCACAGGCTCAAGACCTGTTCAGGGAATCGACCAGCCACATCCCGGAAGAGGACTTGCACGCCGTTTGGAAAGAGCAAACCGCAATGGATTTGTTCAGCAGCAAGCACCGGCCCGGCGGCAGAAACGACCTGATCGACGCGGTCGAAAAAGCGATCAGCGCCTTTCACGGCGGAGCCGCGCCGGAAACAGAGAGTCCCATACAAAATGAGCATCCGGCGGATGAAATCCCGCCGCTGATTGGAGAGGATGAGCCGGAAAAAGAAATTCCGGAACCGGTGCCGACTCTTTTTGACACACCGCCCCCCGTAAAACCGGACAGCCCGCCGGAAACAGCCGAAGAGGAGGAAATTCCTCCGTTTACCCCGCCGGAAAAAGATTCCGGCGAAAACGGTCCCGCAGAGTCAGTCTGGGCCACTCCGGCGGATTTCGGTCTGGATGCAAACTCAAAAAAATCCAAAAAGTTTAGCTTCAACCCGTTTGGTCCGGCAAAGGAGAGCCCTGACGGAGCCGCCAGTCTGGTGATTTTCCGGTCCGATAATCCGGAGATTTGGAATACCACAGTCAGCAATGGAGATGACGAACAGGCCGTTGCGATCAACGAAATCACCGGAGCGGTGAAATGGATGGGAATCAAAAGAATCGACACCGGTGAGGAAGTATTCTCGGAAATCGCTCTCGAAGATCTTAAATCCAATGGCGAAGGAAAACCCTGCGGGTTCAACGGCTCCAACGAATATTTTTACGGGGCACGACACCTCGGTTTCTTCTCTGAAGAATGCCCTACCGAAGTGGAAACACTATTTACCTACGGAGGATGGGGCTTCGGGCATCTTTCAACCAGTGAAGGCGAAGTCGCCGAGCAATATTGCGGCTGGAACGGGCGGCAGATCCCTTCCGGTACGGTTTTCGAGATTACTCTCTACGAGGAAAAACCGGAACAGGCCACGGACGACCAGGTCATTCTTTGATCGCTAAAATTCCGCTTTCCGGTACGCAGCCGGTGATGTGGAGCGGACCTGTTTCATCATACGACTGAAATAGTAGCGATTCGGGAAGCCGCAATCTTCCGCAATCTGATCGATGGAAATATTGCTGTGCCGAAGCAGCCGGCACGCCTGGTTGAGGCGGAAATCGAGCAGCACATTCATCGGCGATTTACCGAGATGATGCTGGAAAAGATGATTCAAATTGCGGACACTTACCCCGGCCGCAGCGGCCACTTCCCGGGCGACCAGTTTTCTGCCCAGGTTGACATGCATGAACTCTATCGCCGTCTCGACTCTGTGGTCCAGCTTTCGAAAACTCCAAACCGAACCGGGCAGTTGCTTGAGAGCTTCGCCCACCAGATTAAGAGAAGCCCACGGATATGCGCCAGCTTCCAAATTCGACAAATTTTTGACCGCAGCCTCCATCACCCCGGTCATTTCCACCGGAAATATCCCCGGGGAAACCCGGTCGCCTCTGTGGCCGAGTGTAAAATGGACATACCACTTGGCGAATTCCCCCGAAGTTTCCGAAAACATCGTGGTATGCGGCGGGATGATATAGGCTTCGCCGACCCGCAGCGTCGACTCGATCCGGTCCTGATCACCATCCACCGTAATCTTCGCTCCACCTTTTACCGGGATGTAAAGCCGCCAGAAAGGATCGTTTAATCCGTGCAATTCCCATCTCGAAAGTGCAATCATCCGGGTGGTCCAAATCTCCAGGTTGATTCCCGGCAGTATCACCTTCCGTTCACCGACCACCTGGTGCTTTTCCCCTTCCGGCACGAGGCTGATGACTGCCATTTCGGGCTCACTCATTGATGTAATCCTAGCATATTTTTCAGGAAAAGGTTGCGAAATAGGACACAAAATAAGCGAGGCTGGCCATCGAAGAAACAGCGCAAATATGAAAAGATCAGTTTTCCAGGATGCACAGCCTGATTCCCCGGATAATATTGCGGGGCATTTTTCAAACAAATAAATACAATCCAACTACTAACGAGCAAATATCATGGCAGACCTCGATGACATCAGAGACGGAGATAATTTTGGACTGGGCACCCCGGCCGACACCAGTGCATTTTACCTGAAAGGAATGAACCACACCGATTGGGGAATCAAAAACCGGATGTCCCGAATTTTCAATCGCAAATCGGGACGCACCGTGATGCTGGCTTTTGATCACGGCTTCCTCATGGGGCCTACATCCGGCCTGGAGCGGATTGATCTCAATATCGCGCCACTCGCGGAACACGCCGACTGCCTGATGGGCTGCCGCGGTTCGATTCGTTCCTGCATCCCTCCGGAGAACACCAAGCCAGTCTGTCTCCGGACTGATACAGGCACCACGATCCTCACCGAGATGAATCACAACGTTCTCCTCTCCGAAGAGCAGGCGATCAGCATGAACCCCGCCGCTATGGCTGCGATGATTTCTGTAGGTGACGCAGCGACGGAAGCTTCCACTATCGCCAACTTCAGTCGTCTTGTTGATATCGGAAACAAATACAGCATTCCGGTAATGGGTGTGACTGCCGTAGGTAAAGATATGGCTCGCGACTCTCGCTACTTCAGCCTCGCCTCACGGGTATGTGCGGAAAACGGTGCTAGCATCGTGAAAACCTACTACACAGAAGGATTCGAAAATGTAGTAGCCTGCACCCCGGTTCCGGTTGTGATTGCAGGAGGCAAAAAGCTTCCCGAAATCGAAGCTCTCGAACTTGCCTACAACGCAATTCAGTGCGGAGCAAGCGGTGTCGATATGGGACGGAATGTTTTCCAGTCCGAAGCACCTCTCGCTATGATCAAAGCTGTTGCCGGAGTTGTCCACGACGGTCTTAAACCGAAGGAAGCCCTCGAGCTTTTCGAAGAGGCAAAAAATTCCTAGGTTCCGGTTTTCAGCCACATTTTACCGCCCGGTTTTGCAGATCTGCGAAGCCGGGCTTTTTTGTGGTGTCTTCACACTTTCGTCCAGATACGGGTATTGAGATCCAGCTCCTCAATCACATTGAGAAACAGGGATATCTCATCCATCATTTTGCCTATCTGCACCCGATCCGTCGCTTCCACTTTTGTATCAGGTTCCAGGTAAGTCGATGTATGTGGAACCGCTATCCAGACGCACGAATCTTTGAATGCGATCCGAACGTCTTTGCCAAACCGGTTTCGCATATCGAGCAACCGCCGCATCATAGCCGGGCTCAATATATACCTCGCCTCCACCTGATCGGTAGAGTAGACGGCAAAAGATTTTTCGAACTCCGTGTCTTCCAGTTGGACCAGTTCCGTGCCACTCCGCCCGCCCAGCTTCTGCAGGGCACGACCGAAGCCGCCAAATGTCTTTTCCGCCACATCCGGCAACACAAAAGTCCGCCCGTGGAAATGCTTGTGGAAGTCAGCAATCAACATGAGCCCTTTAAATATGGTAACGTAGTGCGTCCGGGTATTCCCTTTGCTGTCAGTCGATGTGCGACGGTCTTCAGCGTGTAGCTCACCGAGTTGCAAACCGGTTTTGGCAAATTCGCCATAGATCAGATCTTCCGTATTGTATCGGTCCGGCCGACTGGTAAACAGTTCACTGGCCACGAAATACCGGGAGTCGATTCCCCGTTGCTGATCATAATGCAGGCCGGGATCAATCAGATTCGCCAGCTTTTCGATTACCGTTTGTTTATACGATCTGATATAGGCATTGCCATACTTACCCGCCATAAAATGCCACGCCACGGCCGAAGCAATTCCGCCCGGAATGAGAGCCACGATACCGAAGGGAAAGAACACCATGGCAGCCACACCGGCACATACCATGACCGGGACAATGACTCCCCAGATACAGTTACTCTTTTTGTTGATATACACCGCCCGGTCATGTTCCAGAGCCTGGAGAGTCGGGTATACCTCTTCGATGACCTGCTCGAAATTTCTCACTGCGATTCCGGGTTAGAGATTGACCGAAACGGATTGTCTGGCGGCTTCGTCGCCTTCAAAAAAGTCGTGACGGGTAAATCCAAATTTCGAGGCTATGATATTTGAAGGAAAAGTCTCTACCGCGTTGTTTATCCCCAGAACAGCGCCGTTATAAGCACGGCGCGCAGCGGAGATCTGTTCTTCGATCTCAGTAAGATTCCTCTGCAAATTGAGAAACTGGTCACTTGATTTCAATTCCGGATAAGATTCCCCTATCGCGAGTAACCGCCCGACTTGGACACCGAGTTTCCCTTCCACCTGGAGACGTTCGTCGTCCGGGATACCGGGTTGCACAGCCTGATTTCGAAGCGCAATCACACTTTCGAAAGTTGCCTTTTCATGTGCCGCAAAGCCCTTCACCGTTTCCACCAGATTGGGAATCAAATCGTGGCGTTTCTTCAGCATCACATCAATCGTGCTGAAGGCATTTCTCACCATATTTCTTTTACTAACCAGACCGTTGTAAATCGCGACAGCGAAAATGCCGATAAAGAAAATGATGCCCAGCGGAATAAACAATATAACTAACGGTTCCATAAAGAATTCCGTAATTGTACCGGGTAAATACCCGTTCCGCCACTACAATAGCGATTACTCTTTGGACCGGAGTGGATTAGAAATCGATTACAAAACCGCCATAACTCGTCACTGCCCTGGCAATATCTTCATGAACCCAGCGCAGCTCATAGTTTGGCCCCCACGAATCACTTACCGCTACTTCCCGGGTCGTTTCGTTATACCCGATCACCATACAGATGTGATGGTTGGAATTATTCTCTTTGAACTGGAGAAATTTGCGCTGCGCCTCCGCCTCGATTTCAGCGGTCCATTTCCCGAAATCCGTTACTGATGATCTCGCTTCCGAGCGGGCATTTGCCAACTCATTGTAGCCTTCCAGACTCCGCATCTGCCAGAGAACCGGCACACCTTTATCTATAAATTTCTTTAAATTTTTGATCTCAAAGTCCTCCCTGAGATCGAGTTCCTTTATCCGGCGGGCTTTGCTGCTGACGATCCGCTTGCAGTCTTCGGAAAGTTTTGTGGTATTGGTGCCCCCGCCCGCTTCAGTGGCGGCTGTAGCCAGCAAATACATATCCGCCGGGATACGCATATACCGCATCGCCCTCTCAAAGGTCGCCGGAGCGCAGTACCCTTTAGGTCCCTGATCCACCATCGGGATATTGTCGATCCAAACATCTCCGTTTTCACCTTTGGTCACATTGGTGATTTGGATCTTTTTCAGTATAGAATCCGCCACAAACCGAACTTTGCCCTGGGCATCCGCATCCTCTTTCGGCACGACCAGCAGACTGGTATATTCCCCTTCGAGACTGGACAGCAGAAAAGCGTGATCACCGAAGTTCCAGCGTTTTACCTTTCGTTTATCCTCTTTCTCCCCGTAGTATTGCTGCTCCGCCTCGCCGAGGCCTTCCGTCAATTTTTCCGCGATCACTTCCGCATCGATCTCTATCGCCTCCTCCAAATCTTCCGGCGGCTCACGGTCGGGATGTATTACTTTAAAATGCTCCGGGCCCATGCCAAGTCGACTGCCGAAATCCCCTTTGTTCGCATATACCAGCGAGATTCTTTCCGGTCTGCCACCCTCGCCGCCATACAACGTAGCGCAATAGGGATGAGCACCGAGAAAGTGATAATCCAGTTTGGTATAGTAACGGTAGCTGCTGGAATCCTTCTTTCGACTTTCCAACTTCCAATTCAGGCGTTTCGCTACATCGCCGGAGTCCTCCGTCCAGATCGATTCTTTCTCACCGAACAAATCATGCCCGATGATTTTATTTAGCAATTTAGCGGTCTCCAAAAATTCAGCAGAGGGTGCGGAAGCCTTTGCGAGATGGTCTTTTAAGCGCTGCACGCTGTCCGGCGTCAACTGGGAAACCGGAATAGTAAACTGCCTTCCCTGCAGAGTTTTGAAGGTGAGATTGCCGTTTTCAATGCTCTCCACCTCGATTTCCAGAGAGTTGCCCGATTTCGCCTGCGTGATGGTGACCGTTCCGCCGGCCCCGTGAGAAAATAAACTCGAGAAACAAAAAAGAACCGGTAGAAAAAGGGAAAGGGCAGGTCTCATATCAATTAAACAGGGTACGGTGCATCATTGTACAGGGTACAATGAGCGAGTCAACAGGGTACGATCCTACGGATTCGCCCACGCTTCGACCACAGACTTCAAACCGACAGACACATTTTTCAGAGCGTCGAAGTCCAACTTATCATACGTGTCGGTCGGCTTCCCGTAGGAGGGATCGCGATAGCGGGCCGTATCGGTAACGAGAACGGCCGGAAACTGGTACCTGGCAAAAGAAGTATGATCCGATTCCAATCCCGGAATCCGGATCGCAACAGCCGGTATACCGGATGAGGCGGAAAACAAGGTTTTGGCGGAATCCATACGGAAGCGGGCGAGTTCATCACCCGAAAATGCGATGAAGTTCCCCTGGTCCGGCAAATCCGGGGCCAAACCCTCCGGCCACTTCTGGCTGCCTTCGGCCTCGCTGAAATACCCTATCGAATCAAGACTCAACATCGCTACAATATTTTCCCCGTCCTCCTCACTTCGTTTAGCGGCAACCCGACTGCCCGGCATCTCTCCCTGGCTGTTAACGAAAAAGGAAAAACGGATTGTGCGTTCCTGCGGATCCCCCGCGAAAGCCTGAGCCAGAGACAGCACGGCGGCCACTCCGCTGCCCCCCGAATTGGCACCGGGACAGCCCGGGGCGGAATCGTAATGCGCCCCGACGACAATAATTTCCCTGCGCCGGGAACCGCCTGTTAAATCGGCGTGTAGGTTACGAACCTCGGTTTTTTCATCCACTGCAAAAACCTGAGATTTCACCCGGTAACCGAGATTTCCGCCTTTCAGAGTCGACTGAATCCATATCGCGGCACTTTCCAGCTTTTTCGGATGAGCCAGATTTCGCTCGCCGATTTCTGTAGCCAGAATTTTCGTATATCTCTCCAAATCGGCGCGATTTACCGGTTTGCGGTTCAAACTCGCCGCGTCCATACGTTTTCTATAGTCCTCATCATACTCGGGACGCTCCGGTCTGAAATTGGTATAGATCATCGATGCAACCCCGAGAATAAATAATCCCACGGGAAGCGCCACCACTGCAATTCGAAGCCATTTACCCTCTTTTACCATATCTACTTTTACGTTTCAGAAAGTGCTTTTACCACGGCGTCTGCGGCATTTTTGTGAGCGCCACCGCCGCCTAACCCGCGGACAACTTTGTCGAGGTCCTCAATCAACTGATTCCGCTTGTCACGATCGTCCAGCAATGCGCTAAGCTGCTTCGCCATGTCTTCTCCCCTCGCCTTGTCCTGGAGGAGTTCTTTCACCACTTCCCGACCGGCGATCACGTTAACGATACCCAGAAACCTCACCTTCAGGACCCGCCGCGCGGCAAATGCTGTTAGCCAGGCAACCTTGTAAACCAAACAGTAAGGCAAACCGAGAACTGCCGCCTCCAATGTGGCCGTGCCGGATGCGACTACACCAACCTGCGCCCGGCGCATAATTTCCTGGCCACTGCTTTCGAGAACATCGATACTCCCCCCGAGAGATCTCTCATCAACCATCCCGCGCAGTTTTTCGGTAAGAGCCGGAGTTGCACCGGTAGTAACAAATTTCAAGCCGCTATGCTCCTCGAGCAGAATCTCTGCGGCATCCAGCATCGGCGGAAACAGTTTTACCACTTCCCTCTCCCGGGATCCGGGAAGTAACGCTACCAGGTTTGCCTCTCTCTCTATGTCAGCAGACTTGATTTCAGCAAGAGAGTCGACCAGTGGATGACCGCAAAATACGGTTTCCAGACCGCTGGATTCATATAGTTCCTTCTCAAAAGGAAATATACATATCATCAAATCAAGCAGTTCCGCCATCACCTTGACCCGGCCTTTTTTCCAGGCCCACACCTGGGGACTGATGTAGTAGATCAACTTACCCGTGTAGCCTTCGTCGCGAAGTCGTTTTGCGAGACGCAGGTTAAATCCGGGATAGTCGATCAATACCACGCCGTCCGGCTTTTCCGCATCAATCCGGGCGACGGTTTCCTCCATCTTTGCTTTGAAATAGCCGTATTTTTTTAATACCTCCCACAAGCCGAGCACGGCAGCTTGATCCAGCCAGTTTTCAATTTGGCTGGAGATATTGTGCATCTTCGGTCCTCCGAGGCCGAGAAGACAAAACCCTTCCCCCGGCAACGCCTCCAACAGAGCGGAACCATGGCTATCGCCGCTAATTTCGCCGGCAACGAGGAAGAGTTTTTTCATGAGTCGCAACAGTGGCTCATCCGAAGCAATTTTCCAGACGAATGCCGCCGAAAACAAAAAAATGCCGGAATCGTCAGATTCCGGCATTCCCTTACTATATGAGATCGAAATAAACGATATCTATAGATTGCCCGTCTTCTCGAGAATCATTTTAATTTCGTCTCTCGACTTCTTCTTCAGAGCGAAGGAACCATCCTCCTCTACGGTAAAGAATTTAATATCAGAATGAATCATCTCCAACAGTTCACTGTCAGCTTTCTGCCGGGTCATCGAATAACGGGATATCGTTTGTTTCATAGATAGAGTTGTGTTCATGTCCGACTACCGGAACGGAAACTTATGAAAACTTCCTGGCGGCCCGAACCGGTCGTAACCGATGAAGTTTAAAATTATATTCCCGTAAAGAATCGTGCGCCGACCCCGATGTATAAAAAATCTACCGTTTTGCCGGTTTTCCGGCAGAATACCTACTGCCCGGAGGCGATTTCTAAAATGTTCAGCAATCGAACATTTTTCCGACTTTTTTTATGGGCATACCGGTTCCGGCAGAAATACGTGCCCAAATTCACACCAAAAAGGCGCTAACCGAGACCTTTCACCCCGGAAGCTGTGCTGCTGCCGAATGCATCGGTTTCGAGATCCATACGCTGGCCGAGTTGAACGAACAGATTCGCCAGCGGAGTGTTGTCCTTTTCATCATGAGCTACATACCCTCCGTGCCTGAAGCCGCCGCCGGCCACGATAATCGGCAGATTTCTCCAATCGTGACTACTCGCATTCCCCAAATTCGAGCCAAACAATACCGAGGTCATATCGAGGAGCGATTGGTCTCCTTCTTTAATCGACGCCAGCCTGTCGAGAAATCCATTGAACGCACTGAACTCAGCCTCTTCGATGAGTTTCAATTCGTTGATCTTCTCTTCATCCCTGCCGTGGTGGGAAAGATTGTGCCAATCCGTTTTCACTCCGGGCAGATTCGAAGGAACCGCATTCATCCCGCCGAGGGAGTAGGTGATCGTTCGCGTCGAGTCAGATTGCAGAGCCAATACGATCATATCATACATGAGTTTCTGTTTGTTGATCGCATCGTTCCGGTCCTGGATATCTGTCGGCGGTTCTACGTCTACTTTGGGCTTCGGCCGGGTCACCCACCCTTCCGACTGCTGCAGGCGGCCTTCCAAATCCCGCACTGAAGTGAGGTATTCATCGAGTTTTTCCTTATCCCGGTGACCCAGATCGTTACTCAACTTTTTTGCCTCGGAAAGAACCGTATCAAGTATCGACCTACCGGTTTGAAACCGGTGCACTTCGCTTTCAATTTCCCGTTCTGTTCCGTCAATGAACATGGCTTTGAAAAGTTTTGCCGGACTCGACTCACCCGGTATAGCCACTCCGTTGGATGTCCACGACAGCGACTGCCCGCCGGACGACAAAGCAAGATAGGGAAATCTGGTTTCGATACCGATTTGCTGAGCGATCAACTGATCCAGGGAAATGGTGTTTTTGAATCCAGCCAGCCCCGGTCGTTTCGCTGAGGTCAGCCAGGTCATACTCGAAGCATGACCGTTGTTGCCACTCTGCTCCGGATGAGAAAGACCGGAGAATACCGTCATTTTATCGCGGTGTTTCTCCAGTTTGTTCAAGTAGGGTGTCGGGGAGTAATCCGTGCCTGGCTTTTCCGGAAACAGATACGGGGCGTGAAACCCAAGACCGGCGCAGGCCGCCATAAACCGTTTCGGATTTCCTGCCTCCGCAGCGCTGGCCCGGCCGGCAAAAGCCGGAATCATTGCTTCCAACATCGGTAGCCCGAGAAATACGCCGCCCGCTCCGCGCAGGAAATGACGTCGATCAAGCGAACGGTTGGTAGCGATGTGAGGTGATTTTTTCATTAGATTCCGGTGTTACTACTTCCTGCGAAAGATTTCGCTGAGCACAATTGCCTGTATCAGTTCCTGAATTTTGTGGCCGTTTTTCGCCGACCTCTCAACAATAGCATGAATTTCGGGTCGATCCGAGAAACCCATTTCTCTACCCGTCGAGAAAGTTAAAAATTTATAGGCAAAGGCCCGCGCCAGGCGATCCTCGTCGGCTGCGAGAATGTCTCGAAATTCATGGTAACCGGCGAATTCCTGCCCATCTTTCATTACCCCGGAAGAATCAACTACCGGTCCGGTTCGATACCTGACTCTTCGTCCATCAATTTCCAAATTGACCTTTTCGCCCCCGCCAAGGCTGCGGAAATTCTCCCTCCATCCACCGATCGGATTGAAACTTTCGAGAGCAAAACCCGGCGGGTCGATTTCCCGGTGGCAGCTGTTGCAACTTTCCGAATCTCTGTGTCTATCGAGAATATCCCGCAGTGTCTCCGCGCCGCGAATATCGGGTTCAACTCCGGGAATGCCCGGAGGCGGCGGAGACGGTGAAATTCCGAGGATGCGCTCTAGCACCCATACCCCGCGAACCACCGGAGAAGTATTGGTTCCGTTGGCGGATACTTTCAATATACTACCCTGTGACAAAAGGCCGCCCCTGACACTACCCGGCGGCAGAGGAAATTTGCGGATCTCCGGTCCGTGTACTCCGTCAATTCCGTAGTGAACACCGAGCCGGTTGTTGAGCATAGCAAAATCGGATTTCACTATATTCGCCACATTCAGATTCGATTCGATTAATGTGCGGAGATAGGCTTTGGTTTCTTCGATAATCGAATACTGCAAAAAACGATCGTATTCCGGGAATAACTGCTTGTCCGGAGCGGTGAAATCAATTTCCCTCAAATTCAGCCACGAATCACAAAACTCATCGATAAACCGGGCGAATTGCGGTTTCGCCATAAGCCTTTCAGTCTGCTTCCACAATTCCGACGGGCTTTTACTCAGTTTCTTTGCTGTAGCGGCGGCGAGCAACTCATCATCCGGCAGGGTTCGGTTAAATGCATAGGACAGTCTTGACGCTAATGCATAGTCATCGAGATAACCGGGATTTTCTTTGAGATACAAAAAGTCAGGAGCAAGGAACAGCGCTGAAACAGCGGCACGAAGCGACGGTTCAAACTCGTCCGTTTCAGACAACTGTTCCGAAAAAAGCTTCAGATAGGGTTGTATATCATTTTCCGAAACCGGACGCCGGAAAGCCCTGGCGGCAACTCTTTTCAATACGGTAACCGCATCCTTTGTGGGATCGGTGGAGTTGATTTGAAAGGTATATTTTTTCCATTTATTACCCGGATTGGTTACTTCACGGTCGAGTCCTTCGAATAACAATTGATGGCCTTTGGTGGGGAACTGTTCGAGAAGCGGCCCTTCCACTTCTACATGATTAATAGCCAATCCGGGGCCGGGATATCCCTCCGTGGACTTTTTCTCTCTGATGTAGTTATTTTCATCCGTCAACCCCCACGGAGTAATATCCACCATGTAGCTACGCCGAATCAGTTGTGTTATCTCAATCGTCTGCGGTTTTCCCGGAGCAAAAGAATAGTATCCGTAGACTGGTTTTTCCGAGCCCGGCGCAAAACTGGTTCCACCTACTGAAAACGTGATGGGTTTGTCGGAATTGTGGGCGTATCCCGTGACCCGGATTTTGTAATACCCGTCTTCCCGGACCCCGGTTCCGCGTAACATGCCGGAGGGATAACCGATGGGACGGAAAAATATAACGGCTCCGTCGGGCGCTTTTCCCCAGGCGGAAGGTATGTGCTTCTGCCCTTCGCGGGAACTCACATAGTCCGCTTTCAGCACATTGGTTTCGGGTTTTTCCGGGGTTGATGCAATGGCTTCGTCGAGGACGGCTTCGATACCTTCGAGATATCGCTCCAGCTGAACCATGGAAATACCCAGTGCCGATCCGACCGTATCAAATTCATGCGACCGGCCATCCTCCGGCAACAAATTCGCCAGATCGGTTTTAGTTCCGAAAATGTCGTTCAGCGTATTCTCGTACTCTTTTCGATTCAGTCGCCGCAATACCGTCCCCTTCCCTTTTTCATGAGCAGCAGCCAAAGGCATGGAAAGACTTTTACTGAATGCGGCCAATTCGTCGTTCCCTGGTCGGGGCTTTTTCTCCGGCGGCATTTCGCCCTTCGTGACCCGGTCATAGATTCGCTCCCATTTGGCGAAGTGTTCCTCTTTCTGGAGATCCCGGCTCAGGGAAAGTAAATCCAGCCCACCTTTACTCACGTCGCCATCGTGACAGTCATAACAGTGATTTTCGAAGAAAGGAATTAAGGCAGTATCAAAATATTCCGCAGCGGTAACAGCATTCGCCGCCAGCAGGAAAATAAGACACTTTCTAATCATCCACAAACTTCGGTCGGAATGAAGCCGTTTCCACGGCGAAAAAGCGTATTTTCAGGAAAAAATTCGTTTCACTTTCTCGATCCCCGCCATCAGCGCGTCGACGTCATCCCGGTTGTTGTAGAACGCAAACGAAGCCCGCGCCGTGCCCGTGATCCCAAAGTGGGTCATCAGCGGTTGGGCGCAGTGATGGCCGGTCCGAATCGCAACTCCGACGTTGTCGAGAATTGTGGCAATATCCTGTGGATGAGCATCATCCATCAAAAAAGAAATCACCGACGCTTTACCGGGGGCTTCGCCGAGAATCCTGACTCCTCCGGCTGATTTCAACCGTTCAGTAGTTTCCTGAAGCAAAGACTGCTCATGTTTCCTGACGCCGTCCCAATCAAGTCCCGAGAGGTACTCAAAGGTTGCCGCCAGCCCGATCACCGCTGAAATATTGGGCGTCCCGGCCTCAAATTTTTCAGGCGCCTCGCGGAACGTGGTTCCCTCCACAGCCACCTTGTCGATCATGTCACCACCGCTTTGATACGGAGGAAAGCGATTCAAGATATCCCGGTTGCCGACAAGCACGCCGATACCGTCCGGCCCGAATACCTTATGCCCGGAAAAGACGAAAAAGTCACCGCCGAGAGCCTGCAAATTCACCGGTCCATGAGGAACACTTTGAGCACCGTCGATTAAAGTGAGAACGCCTCTCTCCCTCGCGAAAGCCGTCATTTCAGCAACCGGATTGATCGTCCCGAGTGCATTGGAAACGTGCGTAAAAGCCGCGATCCGCGTCTTTTCGGTGAACGCAGCTTCCCAGTCCTCCATATCGAGTTCCCCGTTATCTTTTACTGTTACGTAGCGGATTTTCGCTCCGGTTTTCTGAGCCAGGATCTGCCACGGGACAAAGTTGGCGTGATGCTCCATCAGAGTGATGACGATTTCGTCGCCTTCCTTGATTTCCCCGGAGAAACCGTGGGTTACCAGATTAATTGCTTCCGTAGTGCCGCGGGTAAATATCAGTTCGCTGTCCTCGGGTGTTTGAAGATATTCCGAAATGGAATTGCGGGCATTTTCGTAATTTGAAGTCGCCTCGGCACTCAGGTAGTGCAGTCCGCGATGAATATTCGCATTTTCCTCCCGGAAAAAACGGTTCAACCGCTCAATTACAACCTCCGGCTTCTGGGAAGTGGCACCGTTATCAAGGTAGGTGAGGCGATTCCCGTTAGGGAGAACGCGAGACAGGATCGGGAAATCCTCCCGGATTTTTTCGACATCGAAGGCCATAGAATAAAATACGACACAGGTTCGCCTTTGAATACCGGCGAAGCAAGTCGGACCTCTGTCATCCCTTTAGTCAAAAGGTCCGGTCACACCGGGGACAGCAACCGGATACCAACCGTTTTCATCCGGCTGGACCGGGGCCGGAGAGGTAAAATCAACTAAATCCGTGGGAACGAGGATATGGTTCGAGGCCATCGCATCATCCCAGGTGACAGGCTGCCCGGAATAATTACTCATCCTGCCGATAATCGCGGTCATTGTGGCATTGGCACCGCGCTCGGCTTCATTGTAGGGAAGATCTTCGCGAATCGCTTTGAAAAACGGAAAATGTTCCAGTTGATGGCCGTCTTCGTTTCTGCGGAAATTTTTCTTCACTGCATTGGGGCCCGAGATAGTAAACAGTCGCTGAGTGAGTTCGGCCCGCCCGATGGAACCTACGGCCGTCTCCCCTATCTCACGGGCACAATTGGGAATTTGCCGCGCCTGGCTGTAGAGCAGCGTCCCGTCGGCGTATTCGTATTCGACAAAGTGATGATCAAAAATCTGACCGTTTTCCAGCTTGTTGCGAACTTCGCGCCCGCCCATTCCGCGAGCTACAACAGGGTGTTGCTCACCTTTAATCCAGTTCGCCACATCCAGATTGTGGACATGTTGCTCCACATTATGATCCCCGGATAACCAGGTAAAATAGTACCAGTTCCGGATTTGGTATTCCAGCTCTGATTCCCCCTCCTCGCGAAGTTTTCCCGCACGGGAGGAACCGTTCCATAACGCGCGCATCGTCAGGACATCACCAATCGCCCCGTCCTGAATCTTCTTGATCCATTGCTGATATCCCGGTTGATGCCTTCTCTGCAGGCCCACGGCCACTTTTACATTTTTCTCGTCGGCGACTTTGGCGGCATTGAGAACTCTTTTTATCCCGGCTACATCCGAAGCCACCGGTTTTTCCATAAACACATGTTTCCCCTGATTGACAGCCTCTTCAAAATGCTGGGGACGAAACCCCGGAGACGTAGCGAGTATCACCACATCGCACTCATTGATGACCCGCTTGTATCCCTCGAAATCTGAAAACCGGCGCTCCTCCGGAACCGACACCCTGCCCGGCTTTCCTTTTGCCAGAATCTGCTCCGCTTTGTCGAGCGTCTGCCGGTCCACATCGCACATGGCGTGGAGATTGACATGATCATCCGCATTCATTGCCTGATTCGCCGCCCCCGCACCGCGCCCGCCGCACCCCACTAAACCAAGCTTCAGATTTGGTGACTCCGTCGCGGAATGAACTTGCCGGCCTGCCGCCAGCGCGAGAGTGACCGAGGCGGCTGTGCCGGTCTTTTCGATAAAATTGCGTCTTGTAGAGGTCAGGCCCGGTGAATTCTTCATGCGGGGAACCTAGGAAAAAAACAATCAACGGGGAAGAGAATCCTGTTACGTAATTGTTTACTCGAACCACCCCGGATTCGAGCTAGAATGACTATCATGAAAGTCCCTAATCTCAATCGTCGACGCTTTGTCACGGGTTCGGCCGCCACTGTAGCAACCGTGGCCGCTTCGCTCCACCAACGGTATTCTCTGGCTGAAGAGGCAGCCCAAAAAAGCGGGGTCGCCGGTGCCGTAAATCACTCCGCCTGCAAATGGTGTTATCCCAAAGTGACTCTCGATGAGTTGTGTGAAGCCGGAAAAGAATTCGGCTTGAGGTCAGTGGAGCTGCTCGGTCCGGAGGATTTTGCTACGATTAAAAAACACGGGATGCACATCGCCATGGTCGGTTTTCCCTCCGCTCCGGGAACGGTTGACGGCAAGAAAGTGAAAATAGGCAGTATCGGCCACGCTTTTAACCGCCTCGAAAATCATGACACCCTCGTGGAAATTTACGAACCCCAACTTAAAGCGGCCAAAGAAGCCGGCTACGACAACGTGATCTGTTTCTCCGGAAATCGCAGAGGCCTCGACGACGAAGCAGGACTCGAAAACTGCGCCAAAGGGCTGCAAAGACTGATGCCGCTTTGCGAAAAGCTCGGAGTAACTATGTCGATGGAACTTCTCAATTCCAAAGTGAATCACAAAGACTACCAGTGCGACTATTCCGACTGGGGCGTGGCACTCTGCGAAAAAGTCGGTTCAGAAAGATTCAAACTCCTCTACGACATCTATCATATGCAAATCATGGAGGGCGACGTGATCGCTACGATTCGCAAAAACCATCAGTATTTCAGCCACTACCACACCGGCGGAGTTCCGGGGCGTCACGAGATTGACGAGACGCAGGAACTCTACTACCCGGCCATCATCCGTGCTATCGTCGATACCGGATACAAAGGTTGGCTCGGACAGGAGTTCCAACCCGCACGGGAAGACAAAATCGCTTCTCTGAAACAGGGAATCGAAATCTGCACGGTGTAGTAGCTACAACAAAGTCCGGCAGCGGTCTCTGCTACAGATCGCTGTCCAGGTACTTGTCAGGCACATCATCACCGTGTTGCAGGTAATAGGTAGAGTTGATCACATTGGTTGCGTGACTCGCGATCTTCTCGAGGTGGTTGTTGATATCTATGTTCAGCATTTCTGTCTTCACGTCATACTCATCCATAGGCATCCTCTTCATGGCAGATTTGTTGAGCGCTTTTCTTGCCGAAGAAATCCGTCTCTCGTATTTTTCCGCTTCCTCAACGGTCTTCGCATCGATTTCTGAAAACAAGTGCTCAATATAGAAATCGATGTAATTCGAAACCAGTGAGGCAAACCGCAGAACTTCCTCCTGTGTTTCCGGAGAAAAATCCCGCTTCTTTTTGTATTTCCGTTCGGTATAGATAACGAGGCGGTAGATGCAATCCGATATTTCCTCCAGTTCGGCCACGATCCTCAGCATCGAAGCGACCTCCCCGGCATGATGCACTCCGATATCCGCCGCCGAACAGCGCACCAGATACTCGGTAATATCATGGGTCAACACATCGGCGTCATCCTCCATATCCTTTAACCGTACCACCTCCGAAGACAGATCTTCCTTCGGTTTGGCGAACACACCGGTGAAGCCTTCGAACATCTTTTTGGTAAGTGATGCGAACTCCCTCGTAGCACTTTCCGCCTCCGGAAGATTCAACTCCCCGAGATTAAGCATATTCTGAGAGATATACTTCAATCGGGGCGCATCCGATTCCGGCCCTTTCGCTTTTACCCACCGGGTCACAATACTAGCAATTAACGGAACAAAACCCACCAGCAGAATAATATTTAAAGCGTTAAACAAACTATGGAAAATCGCCAGATCGAAACCCATGTCAGTAGAATGCTTTTCGGTTCGGAATGACTTCGGCAACATATCGCCAAGTTGTTGAACAAATGGCGTGAATGCATAGAAAACCAGTAACATCCAGAGCACGCCGAGAACGTTGAACATAAAGTGAGCCCGGGCCGCCCGCCTCGCACTTAGATTGGCCCCAATTGAGGCCAGCCAGGCGGTCACAGTTGTACCGATATTTTCGCCGAGGACAATCGCTGCACTTTCCTCAAATCCTATCCAGCCATTGACCGCCAGAGTCACGGTGATGGCCATCGCAGCCGAAGACGACTGAACCATTAAGGTTAATATCACGCCGAGAGTCAGGAAAATCAGCAGGGAGAAATATCCGTATCCACTGACGCTTTTGATCCATTCCAGAGTCGCTGTGGCTCGAGCGGCCACCATCGCATTATCACTCTCAAGCATCGCATGAACATCCGGAACGGAGTTTTTTAGCAGCCCCAAACCAAAGAACAACAGACCGAATCCAATCAAGACCTCCCCGAAACTTTTGATCCGGTTTTTGCCGATAAACAAGAACGGCAGTCCCACACCGATAATCGGCAAAGCGATTTTGGACAAACTGAATTTGCCAATCAAGGCGATGATCCAGGCGGTCAAAGTCGTTCCCAAATTCGCCCCCATGACCACCCCGATCGATTCAATTAAGGTCAGCAGTCCAGCATTCACGAAACTCACCACGATCACTGTCGTGGCCGATGACGACTGGAGCAGACAAGTGGTCAGGAACCCCGTCATAATTCCGGAAAACCTGTTGCGAGTCATGGTTTCCATGAACTTTCGCATCTTCTGTCCGGCCACCTTTTGAATGCCCTCACTGAGGACCTTCATGCCGTACAAAAACACACCTACGCTACCTAAAATCTCAAGAATAGTGAAAATCATAATCCGAACCCGGAGTTAAACTGTGGCGGCATCGTCACATTTTCAGGAAATTCGGCAATCAAAATTGAAAATAAATCTCTCCGTTGCGGTCTTGATCTCATAATGGCACTTTTCGCGATGTCGATTGCTGAAAATCTGGCCCGCATTGAGTCCGGGATCGCCACAGCCTGCCAAAAGTCAGTTCGCAGCCGCGGCGCGGTAAAACTTGTCGCAGTGAGCAAGACAAAACCCAACGGGATGATCACCGAAGCGGTCGCAGCGGGTCAGATCGATTTTGGCGAGAACAAAGTGCAGGAACTGATCACCAAAAGCCCTGCGTTCCCCGACGGGATTCAGTGGCATCTCATCGGGCATTTGCAGAAAAACAAAATCCGGAAAGCCCTGCCTTTCTGTGATCTGCTGCATACTCTCGATTCTCTTGAACTGGCCGGCCAGGTGGATCGCATCGCCGGTGAACTGGGGATCACCACGAAAGCACTTGTTCAGGTAAATATTTCCGAAGACGAAGCAAAATTCGGTTTCGGCGAAAACGAAACCGCAGAAGCTCTCGAAAAAATAACCAATTTGCCCAATTTGGAAATCGTGGGCCTGATGACGATTCCGGTTTTTGATCCCGATCCGGAAAATACGCGAATCCATTTCGCCAACCTGCGGAAGTTGCGCGACCGGCTTGAGCAGGCCTCCGGTCGAAAACTGCCGGAGCTGTCGATGGGCATGAGTCATGACTACGAAGTCGCTATCGAAGAAGGTGCCACCCTTGTCCGGGTCGGTTCTTCCATTTTCGGAGAGAGGGGTTAGTCACTTTTTCCCGAAAAACACCGGCTTCAGCAACAGCCATATCACCGGCGGCAAACAGGCACTCAGCAACAGGGTCAAAACCGGTTTTTCCACTCCGGCAGACCCAATCGCAGCGAAGGTAAATCCGAGCGGAACGCTCCCGCTCGCCAAAGCGACGACGAACTTCGGCAACGGCATTTTCGTCAGTCCTGCCATACAGGCCATTACCTCCGGAAGCACCGGCATCCAGCGGGACAGAGCGATCAGCCAGCCGCCTGCCTCGCCGGAGAACAGTCGTTCCCCTTGTTCCAGCCCCTCTTTCCCGGCTATTTTTTCCGCAATTCCGCGCCCCGCCCCCCGGCACAATCCGTAGGCCAGCAATCCCGCACCAATGGACCCGAGCGAGGCAAATATCCCGCCGAGTAACCAGCCATAAGTCAGACCCAGGGCTGACATCACCACAGTTCCGAGAACGGGAAGGAACAAATCCGCGAGGAGAAGTCCGATCCCCACCGCCCACGCCCATTGCCCCCTGGCCTGCAGAGCTTTCACTGTATTTTCCATCGACATCGCGTCCTCGATCCGCTCGCCCATGATGGCAAACGGTATCAGCACAAGTGCTGCGAGAATCAGGAAGATCAGAAAGAGGCGTTTCATTTTTTTGAAAGAATTTGTATAGTGCCGTGACCATGAAACCTGAACCCGATCCCGTCGACCCGGAAAAACTGCCGGAACTTTCTCACGCTGTCATCAAATCCGCCAAATTTCCGATGCTCGCAACGGTCGATCAGGACGACTGGCCCCGAGTGCGGCCGGTTTCGCCGGTCCGGGTGGACGAGGATTTCACCATCTACGTGGCCAATTTACGCTCCTACCACAAAACCGCCGAAATCGAAGCGAACCCGAAAGTCGAATTGGCGTACATGGCTGCCGATCACGACCAGGTTCGAATCACAGGACAGGCCGAAGTCCTCAGCGACCCGGATTTGCTTCAGGAAATATGGGACTCCAACCCATTGCTGCGCCAATACCTCGGTTCGATCAACAATCCCGAATTGATCATCTACCAAATCAAACCCTCCCGGGTGAGATTTATGCGCGAATGGGCCCTCGAATATTTTGATGTCCCTATCGATTAAACAGGGTACAGTCCGGCATTCAACAGGGTACAGTTTCAAAGGCCGCGCCCGGATTCTGTATCCTATGAAAAAAAATTCATCTTCGCGATGGCTTGCTCACACCATCGGCACCGAGTCATATAAATTACTCAATTTCGATCACCCCACGATCGAAAGCCTGATCCTCGATGAAATGGACACCGGTTTCGATGTCTACTATGACAACCGCTGGGGACTGACGACAAATTTCTCGAACTGGCTTGCCGAAAACCGTCATCTGGTAGCAAACCGTAATATCATTATCCTCGGAGCCGGTGCGGGGATCGAAACGCTCGCACTGGCGAAATACGGTAAGAATATCTATCTGAATGATCTATCCGAACTGTCCCTGAAACTTTGCGCCGAACAACTCGACATTAATGAATTAACTAATTACCAACTGATACCCGGCGACTTTACGAAAATCGCTGTTCCCCCGGAATGCGATCTAGCAGTCGCCTGCTTTTCTATATATTGCCAGGCCACCGCCTCCGGAATCGGGAAATTCCTCGACCGCTACGACGGCGAGGTGATCATCGTAAACGAGTATCTGAAAGCGTTCCGCGAATTTCTTGCGACCACAAAAAGGAAACATGAAACGCTGCAGGAATGGGAGGGCGGAATCGCTCTACGGTTTTTCAGCAAAAGCTGAAGCTCCTTTGCCGGCGATTGTTCCGGTCGCAAAACAACCCTGAAGTAGATAACCACCGGTTGGGGCTTCCCAGTCGATCATTTCCCCGGCGACAAACACCCCGGGGATTTTTTTCAGCATCAACTGCCGGTCCAATTCACCCCAAACAATCCCGCCGGCCGAAGATATCGCTTCCGCAATCGGGCGCGGGCCTGTCAGTGCAACCGGACAGTTTTTAATCACCGTCGCCAGATGTTCCGGGTCTTTCCACGGACCGAGATTGGGCAAATATTTCAACAAAGCGGCACCGGCATTGCTGATCCTCAACCGGCGTCGGGCCTCGCGGACAAAATTCTTTTTCACCGGGCAAAGCCGCTTTTTGACCTCTTCCAGGCTGATTTCCGGTTTCAAATCGAGGAAGATTTCGGGCTGCTCCATGCCCCGCAGCACCGGTCCCAGATGATAAACCGGACCGCCTTCGAGACCATAACGGGTGACCATCAACTCCCCTGCCACCGAAGAAGTTCCGCAGCGGGCGACGACATTTTTTAGAGGCAGCCCATCCGCCACTTCGATCAATTCCGCAGGCCAATTCACCTGCCAACCGCAGTTGGCGGGTTGGAACGGGGCAATCGCGACTCCGTGGGGAGCCAACAGATCCAGCCAGGTTCCATCCGAGCCCGTCGACGGCCACGACGCGCCTCCGAAGGCCAGCACTGCCGCATCAAAAGCGATGTGCTCACCACTATCCAAAGTGAGTTGGCCCGGCTCAAGCGAGTGCACGTTGGCTTTGAAGCGAAATTTCACGCCGAGAGAATCGAGCCGCTTCATCCAGGCACGGAGTAGAGGCGCGGTCTTCATCGGCCGGGGAAAAACTTTACCACCGGAAGACTCGAACGTTTCAAAACCAAGGTCCCCGGCCCAGGCACGCAGATCATCGTTGCAGAATTCGCCCAGTATTGCCTGCCATCGATTCGCAGGAGCCGAACCGGTATATTTCTCCGCGAAAGTGGTGGGAGATTCAGCGTTGGTTAGATTCAATCCGCTCTTGCCGGCGACGAGAAATTTTCTGCCCACGTAGCGTTTTGCTTCCAGAACAACAACATCGGCACCACTTTCCGCAGCGACCTCGGCGGCGCGAAGCCCGGCCGGTCCGCCACCGGCCACGACAATCTTTTTTTGCTTACCGTCCTGAGCCATGGTCTGTTGCGATCTATAGTTTGCAATCGAATCGAAGCCAATGAAATATCGAAATTCACCGGACCTGCCGGAGGACAAAATCTGCCTCACGGATGGTGGATTGGAAACGGTTCTCGTCTTTGAACACGGAATCGATCTGCCGGAGTTTGCTTCCTTCACCCTCTTCAAACGCGAAGACGGTGAGCAACTTTTCCGCGACTATCTGCAGCCCTACATCGATTTGGCCGTGGAACTGAAAAGCGCTTTTCAGCTGGTCGACTGTGGTTGGCGCGCGAACCCGGCGTGGGGGCAAAAGCTGGGCATGAACCAAAATCAACTCGAAACGGTGATCCGTGATTCCATCGGCCTGATGAAATCGCTGCGGGAGGAGAACGAAACGCCGGACAGCCCCATGCCGATTATCGGATGCATCGGACCGAGAGGCGACGGCTACATCCCCGGCGAAATGATGACGGCCGCCGAAGCGACCGAATACCACCACACTCAGATCGGGATCCTGTCCGACACGGTGGCGGACGCTGTCACCGCCATGACCCTCAGCTATCCCGGCGAAGCGATCGGAATCATCGAAGCCGCCAGGGCCTGCCATATGCCGGTGACCATCTCTTTCACCGTCGAAACCGATGGCCGCCTGCCCAACGGGGAACCGCTTGCCGAGGCCATCGATAAATGCGATTCGGAAACGGGAGATTACGCGACCGGTTACATGATCAATTGCGCTCATCCCACCCACTTTGCGGAAACTTTTCGTGGTGGCGGCGATTGGATCAACCGAATCCGGGGCATCCGCGCCAACGCCTCCACCATGTCGCACGAGGAACTCGATCAATCGGAAACTCTCGACCGGGGAACCCCCCAAAATCTCGCTTCGGAAATGGCAGAACTGCTCGATGTCGCCCCGGGAATCCAAATCATTGGCGGCTGCTGCGGAACCGATTTTGAACACATCAGGGAAATCGCCGCCGCGGTTCTGGAAAAGAAAAGAAAGTAACCCGGTCTTTACCGCCTGTCTCAGGCATGGGATATTTACCGCTTCAGTCCCGTAACTCACCCTGCCCTGAATGTCCCAGCACCTTACCGATCAGAACAAGCGCTCTGTGTTCGCTTCCGGACTCATCCTTTTTGCGGCAAACCTGCTGCCGCTCATCGCAGTCTGGAAACACAACTGGACCTGCTACGATCTTCTCGTGCTGTATTGGACGGAAACAATCCTCATCGGAGTGATCAATATTTTCCGGATGATTATCGTCAATCCGCAGGGCTCGACACCCGCTTTTCACCTGCTGAAAATCGCCTACATCCCTTTTTTCGCCGGCCATTTCGGGATGTTTTGCGTCGGCATTGGGCTGGGCATGCAGGTGCTTTTCGGCGAGGAGAACTTCGAGGTTAGAAACCAAATCATCCAGATGCTTTCCGGAAAATCGAAACTGATTTTCTGGCCCCTCGTCATTTCGCATATCTTTTCCTACTGCTGGAATTTCATCGCTCAGCGGGAATTCAAACGGACTTCCGTGCTGCGACGCATGTTTGCCCCGTATCTGCGGGTCATCCCGGTGATGGCATTCGCAGTCGGGGCCACCTACGGCTGCATCCACTTACAAATGGTAATGTGGGCATCGTTCGCCTTTATTGGGGGGAAATTGCTCATCGATCTGCTCATTCATGTCATTATGCATTTCAAATTGATGGTGAGAAAAGAACAACGTCGCCTCATTACGGTTCGGGATTAGGGAAGAATCCCCTTCTCCGGAGACTGAAACGCGGAATTGAAAACTACCCATCCGCCCATAATTTAGCGCATGGAACGCCGTAACTTTTTCCGAAATTCAGCTCTCTACGCCGGTACGGCTCTCGCCGCAGCCCGCGAATTGAGCTTTGGTCAGGGAGAGTTTTCCGGGATCATTAAAAAAGGAGTGAAGTTCTCCATGGTGAACGAACCGACCCTCTCCATCGTCGACCGGTTCAAAATGCTCAAAGATCTCGGCTATCACGGCACGGAATTGCGAACTACCGACATCGAAAGACGGGCCGAGTTTGAAAAAGCCCTCGCGCAATCCGATTTCAAAGTTCACGGCGTAGTGAACTCTTCCAATCCCGACCTCGAAACGGCGGTAAAATTCTCCGCCGATCTCGGAGGAACCAGCGTTCTTTACGTCGCCCGATACGATAAAAAGCGCCCGCTCATGGACAGCTGGAAGGAAACTCAGGCGGTGATCCGCAATGGCTTGCCGGCGGCGGAAAAACACGGCGTGAAAATTCTGGTCGAAAATGTCTGGGCGGGATTTCTCATCAGCGCCCTCGATATGGAGCGTTTCGTCGATGAAATCGGTCACCCGTCCTTCGGAGCCTACTACGACGTGGGCAACAACGTGAGATGGGGCGTTCCCGAGCACTGGATCGAAATTTTGGGTTCACGGATCGGCAAACTCGATATCAAAGAATGGGACGAGCGCCTTCACCAGAAAGAAGGCCTGCGCGCCGGATTCAAATCCGAGCTCGGAGAAGGCACCATCAACTGGGCGAACGTGAGACAAGCGCTCAAGTCAATCAACTACGAAGGCTGGGCCACCGCCGAAGTGCGCGGCGGCGACCGCATGCGCCTGCTCGACATCTCCCAGCGGATGGATAAAATCCTCGGTCTGGTTTGATTTTGCGCGAATCAGCAAGGTACGGTCGAATCGCGCTGAGAACGTACCCGTGCTCGCAATTTGTGAAGCCCCCAAAAGGTGACGTTATGTAGCCGCGCCATTTGGACTCTGCTTCGCAAGTTTGCTCCTCCCGGCCACCCATTATGCCCTGAAAAGCTTCCGCAACCCCTTCGGGGTAGATACACTTTTACCGTGGTATCCCGGGGTAGCTGTCGCAACCCCGGGCTATGTTGCGTAATCCCGTTGGGATACTCTGGCGGCGGCGTCTGGCAGCGGGACCAATGGGTCCTATCCGACCTATCCGACCAAGCACCGCCCGTGAAATACATTCCCGTGCTCCGGAGGAGCATCAAGATAGTAGCGCGGGGTGCAGCGCAGCGAAACACCGGGAGAAAAAGACCGAAAATTCCCACCACCCCGGCAGGGGTGGCAGAAGATCGACTCCCGGTTTTACCGTTCCTGAGCCTTATCAAACTTCGGTTGGTATCAATCCAGTAAAGAGGCCAACGCGGAAGGGCTGCAGAAAGCCTACGCAAATTGGGACTGGGCAAAGCCCAAAAAAATAGATCCGCTTCGCGGAAGAGAAGGGTAAGGCCTCCGGCCAAAAAGGGTAATATTACCTAGCCCGAATATTTCATAAAAAATATCGCGAGGTTGTTAAGAGTTGTTAAGTT
>JARGOZ010000274.1 GCA_029213025.1 Verrucomicrobiales bacterium | reverse complement strand
GTGGGCAGAGGAATCGAACTTGCCTTATTCCTTTGCCCCCATTCCTCTGCCCATTTTGATCATGTAGCGCTGATCAAGTTGAGCAGTCCCTGGAACTCCTATCATTCCAGGAAAGATGGCAACTGGGGCAGACAGATAATTGAATCCGAGCCTCGAATCATCAAGCAGGGATTCCGGTGTGGTTGTCTGTCGCCGGTATCGCCGGTATCGTGTGTGATGGTTTTTGTGTCGCGGACACTTCTGTCCGCGTTTTGCTGAGGTATTGATATCCAGTGTTCTCCCGGACTGCGGACAGTGTCCGCAACACATTGTTGGCCCCCCTGTTCGCCAAAACTTAACAGTCGAATAGGTGGTAAATAGCGAATCCGCATTTTGTTCCACGTGAACATATTTTGTCAGGTTTTTTGTATTTTTGGGAATTGAACAACGGCAACGATGAGTTCAACCGCTCCATCTATGAAGCAAAGTGATCGCGGTTTTGGTATATCGTTCACTCACCAGCGGCGTCGGCCCCGAAGAGCCATTCACCGAATGCATTGCGATCATCCGGATTCCGGAATCCAGCGGAGGTTGACCAGGCGGAAATCCCGGCCCCGGCAAGGTGGACGACGTTGGCACGCCAGAACGCGCCCTGCTGAGGAGCGGTGGTTGACAAGCTGCTGAACGGAATTGCAAACAGCGCATGCCAGCTCCCGTTTTCCGATTGCCGACGGGATTGGCATTGCCACTCGCCCTTCCAGTCGGGATCAAATTGTCCGTAGCGGGGATCCATGACATCGCTGACAAATCCGGCTGCGGCTGCGTCTCTGTCGGCTGAATCCGGGCCGGTGCGAAATCGCCAGGCGTAGTCGCTGCCGGGATTCGGCTGCAGATAAGCGGCTACTACATCGTTTCCGCTTTCCGACTGCGGCGCGTCAACGCGAATGTATATAGTGGTAGCATCGGCGATAACTTTGAATGCAGCGCCTTCGCTTCCCGGTAGCGGGTGTGATTCCGCTTTGTCCCATTCCGGGCTGGCCGGCGATAGCGGCGATTTAGTAGTCAATTGCGTTACTCGCAGCTGTTTTGCGCCTGGTAGAGGCGCGCCACGCATCGCTGTGGTGTCCCAGTTAAAACAGGTATCCTCGTAGGGTTCCTGGTAGTTGTTATGAGCCAGTCGCATGTGTGCTTCGTTATGACCGGCCGGGGGAAACATGACATATGCCCATCCGTCGGATACCGGGGTGGGTCGGTCGCGTTCGTTGAAATAGGTGGCAATTTCGGCGTTACGGGCGTCGATCGCATCAAGCAAACGGTCGCGTGATGCCAAATCCGGCTGAATTTCGTATGCCTGATGAAGATGTACGACGCGGGCGAAGTGTTTGACATAGTCGAACTCCCGCCGTACCAGGGCGAGTCGCTGTTTCACCTTACTATTGCGGGCTTTTTTCTCGGCGGAGGTGAGCCAGTTCTCCATTTCAATCAGCCCTTTCGGAGGATAGAGAAAAGCGATCATCCGGAACGGATCTCTAATTGTTTTGCGTCGGCGACCAGCCATGGGTTCATAGGTCCAGGTGGGACATCGCGTTCCGATTTGATCCGAATAAAGGGTAATGGTGTGGAATAAGTGATCATAAAACCTCTTCATAAAAAACGATGATTCGAGGAACGCAGCATCGATAAACTCGGGAACCAGCACGCTGGCGGAAAGGTTTTCGGGATCGTCATACATGCGGCCCATGGTGTAGTGAACCGGCCCTTCCAGCCCGAACAGCGCACCCGGTCCGTCGCGGTGGAATCCCTTGACCCGGTTCGCGTGCAGTCGCTTTGCCTGTTTTTCGACAAATAGAGGTGTTCGCATCAGCGTGTAGCGCGTGCCCAGGTTCGGGCACCAGTTGTATAGATAGCCGGTAAATCCACCGGGAACTTCATAGTCCTGCCACGGAGCGATGTCCGATTCGTTCGTGCCGGTGAGAGTGATTCGTGTATTGGCCGGAAATTTGCGGAATGTTTTCGGTGGCGATGCGGTCTGGATGTAGGAGATCATCGAAATTTTCCCCTCCGGGTGCGACTGCATCAACCGCTCAGCCATAGTCCGGTTGAAGGTCCAGATCTTCTCGCCCCAGTCGTCACCGGTATCATATAGTGCTTTGCAATTGTCGCATTCGCAGGCGCGAAACCCATCCGGCTGACCGATATCCACTGAAGCGAGTCCCTTGTCGAGATTGGCAGCGAGATCTTCGTAGATCAATTGCTGCACTGCGGGATTGGAAAGGCAATACTGACCGCGCCCTTTTTCCAGTGAATCTTCCGCAAGCCGCTTGCCGCGAACCAGCGCAAAATATTCCGGATGCGTTTTGGCATATTTACCCGGCGGCACGGCATCTTTCCAGGTATGAGACCGGAAAACTTCATCAACACGCGGAAACCGGTTGTGGGCCAGATCGTAGAATGCGCCGCCCTGCGGATGCGCCGTGCTGAACTGAATCGCAGGCGTGTGTTCGGTGTCCAGACTATCCGGGACCGCAATTCGCGGCGTGGCCAAAAATTCGATCGCCGGAGACTCGAGAAAATCGATTTCCTCCGCGCGTGGCAGGGCCCGGTAGGGTCCCATTTCGGGAAACAGAAATCGCACCCCGACGTATTCCCGCAGAAAATCCACCACTGCTTTTGCTGTTCCGACACGATCCCATTCCGGCCGTCGCGAGTTGTTGAATTTGACCGCCGCCGGATGATCGTGTCCCGCGAGGATCAGGTCGCGTCCGCCGACGGCTCGATGGAAATAGCTCCAGCCTTCCAGTTTGGTTACGTCGAGCTCCTGTTGCCGGGCGAATGACGTATTGCCCAGAAAAATCCCGGGAGTTCCTTCGAGTTGCGATTCCCGGATCACCGGGATGGAAATTCCATTGGCCAGAAAAGCGGTCTGCAGCAGCCTGGCGGTCTGCACCAGCGAGGCATCGATCCCGGGATCAGGCGACTGATCCGGCAGTACGATCTGAAAGTCTGTTTTCCCCGCTTCGCCGAGGACCAATTCTCCGCCGGTACCGATTGCCAAAGTGAGAAAGAAAACGGGGAAAAAGACAGCAAGACTCTTCATACCGGAATGGTATGCGTGAACCCGGCTGGTGTCATTCAATTGTCAGCGATCCATCCTCCCTGTTTTGCGCAGGGCGGTTTCCCGGAAGTGAATCCGGTATGATCCGGGAGAAAGTGGACAATTGAATGGAGTTGGGAATTGGGGGATTGTGTGTCGCGGACACTCCTGTCCGCGACTTGCGGAGTTGTTGAAAACCGGTGCTTATCGGGTATGCGGACAGGAGTGTCCGCATCACGTCGGTGCTGGCTTACTTGTTGCTATATGGATGTTATCTCCATGACCGAATACAGATACTCCACCTCCTCCGGCAGGCGATCAAAAGGAGTGGGGTGAAGCGATAATCTACGCCGGTTACAATTCCTGGATCAGGTTGAACCGGTTAAGTCCTGCGCCGGACTGTGCCCGTGGACTTTTTTGTATTGGTTCGAAAATTGATAAATGGTTTCGAACTGCAGCAAATCAGCTACTTCGCCGATACGCAACCCCTCGCTTTGTAAGATCCGGCGAGCGTAATTCATCCGTTCACGCAGGAGGTATTCCTTGGGGCCAACCGCCATTGCAGTTCGAAAAATCCGCCGAAACTGAGGTTCGGAAATCCCGGCTTCCCTCGCCAGTTCGGAAACGAGTATCGGACGGGTCAGGTTGCTATCGATGAATTGCAGGACCCGGCTGATTCGGGGATCTATCTCTCCGTAGTTGTTGGAGCTTTGCGGGCTGCGCAAGATCAGCTCAATGGCGGCGGGAATCAGATGAATTGTCTCACCGTTCTCCCGCAGAATCGACTGGAGCAGGTAAACAACTGTTGGAAAATGCGGTGACGCACCGGGGCATTTCAGGTATGGTTCAGTGATCAGAGTATCCGGGCTTTTGAATTCGATATAGAAGTAGGAAACCGGTTCGGTAGCGGAATAATGGATTTCGCGTAGGCCCGGCGAGAGTAACAGAAGCGTTCGCCCGTGGACCGGCAGTGATTCATCGGCGAAAAAGAACTCGCCACAGCCGGACTCGACAAAAAGGAATCGGTAATTGCCGATCTTTCGCGGGCGCAAATGAAGGGCCTGATGAAACCGGACGTGAGCGCCGCCCACATAAATGTTCGAATTCGGCATGATCGTTTTTGTTAAAAATATGCGCGTAACTGCCATTGGTTTCCACCTGAAAAAGTTTACGATCCGGTGAATGCATGACTCAATTCAAGCCCGGCCCCTCGATATCGCCGTCATCATTCTCTATTTACTGGGAATGGCCGGGCTGGGCATTTGGTTTTCGCGTCGCAACACGACGACCGAGCAATATTTTCTCGGCGGGCGGGCCTTTCCGGGTTGGGTTATTGGAATATCGATGCTTGGAACCTCGATCAGTTCGGTCACTTTCCTCGCGTTTCCGGCTGCCGCTTACACCCTGGACTGGCGGCAGCTGGTCTCGAACCTGATGCTGCCGTTTGTCGCGGTTTTAGCGATTATTGTGTTTATCCCGTTCTTCCGGCGCGGCAATACCACATCCGCTTTTGAGTATCTCGGCGATCGTTTTGGACCCGGCGTGCGGCTTTACGGAACGTTGAGCTTTATTCTGCTGCAATTGATCCGGCTGGGGAAGGTTCTGTTTCTCGTTTCGATTCCGGTCAGCCTGCTAACGGGATTTGATATCCGGTTGGTGATCGTTTTTGTCGGCATTTTTATCTCGCTCTACACAATCGCCGGTGGCATCGGCGCGGTCATCTGGACAGATGTAGTGCAGTCGATTGTTCTCTGGGTTGGCGGGATTGTTTGCTTCATAACCGTCGTCTGGCAGTTGCCAGGCGGAGTTGGGCAGATCTTCGAAGTCGGAGTGCAAAATCATAAGTTCGATATGGGTTCGTTAGGTTTCAATTTGAGTGAGAGGACTTTCTGGACGGTAGCACTGATTGGAATTGTCAGTTGGCTGACGATGTATTCGAGTGATCAAAATGTCGTGCAGCGCTACCTTGCCGCGAAGAGTCTGAAAGAAGCCCGGAAAGCGACGACTATCTACTCGGCGATCGCTGTGCCGACCTGGGCGTTTTTCTTTTTTCTGGGAACTTGTGTATATGTTTTCTACACGGTCCATCCGGACGAAAAAGTTGTAGGCATGGAGGCCGATGCGGTTTTTCCCTATTTTATCCTGACGCAGATTCCTGTAGGGATTACGGGGTTGGTGATTGCCGGAGTTCTGGCTGCGGCGATGTCGAGCCTGGACTCTTCGATTAACGCCATTTCCACCGTTGTGACAGTGGATTTGATGAAGCCGTATTTTGCCAGGAACCGGGGTGATCGATTTTACCTCCGCTGGGCGCGAATCGTGGCGATTTTCGCCTCGGTGTTGATGGTCCTGGGGGCGATTCTGTTCAGTTCGATTGAAAAAGAGAGTATGAACGACCTCAGTTGGATCGTCGCGTCGGTGTTTGGCGGTTGCCTGCTGGGATTATTCATGACCGGTTTTTTCACGACTCGAATTGGCAACCGTGCTGCGCTTATCGGACTGTGTGGTGCGATTATTTTGAATGTCTACCTGGGCATCAATGCGGCTGGGTGGGTGCCGGAACAGCTTAGCCTGCCGGTTCACTCCTACTGGACGGGAATACTGGTAAATCTCGCCTTTATTTTACTGGCCGGTATATCAGCCATGATTTGCGGTCGCAATAAAAAGGACCTCAGCGGATTGACCGTCTGGACGATGAAGGAGGTGCCGAAATGAACCAGTCCTGTAGTCTGTTTGATATAATTGTCATTGGCGGGACGCCCGGAGGCATTGCCGCAGCGGTGGCTGCCGCCCGTTTGGGCCGGTCGGTTGCGTTGGTTGAGTACCACAACCACATCGGCGGTATGACCACCAGCGGGCTTGGCAAAAGTGACGTGGAGAACCGTGAACTGATCGGCGGATTGTTTCGGGAGTTTACCACCCGGGTGCGCCGATATTATCACGATCTCTACGGAGAGAATTCGGAGAATGCGCGGCTTTGTCAGGACGGCTACTACGCAGAGCCTTCGGTCGCCGAGGGTGTTTTTGAAGAAATGATAGCCGAACAGTCGGGTATCACTGTGCTGAAGGGATGGCGTCTGACTTCTGCCACAACCAGCCGGCAGCGACTGACTGAGATTGAAATCATGAATCGTCGGTCAGGTGAGATTCGCCGGTTGACGTCGGAGGTATTTATCGATGCCTCTTACGAGGGTGATCTGTACGCTGCGGCGGGCGCGGAATATCGCCTCGGGCGCGAATCGCGCGAAGAGTATGGCGAGCCGCATGCCGGAGTTGTTTATTTTGACTATCAGCGCGGCGAGTTTCTTCCTGGATCGACAGGGGAGGCCGACGACCGGTTGCCCGCTTACACCTATCGCCTTTGTCTGACCACAAACCCGGACAATGCCCACGTACTGACGGGATCACCTGTCGGCTACGACAGGCGAAACTATACCGGATACTTCGACGATCTCGCTACCGGTCGGCTCGCTGGGCCGCAAGTAGTGAAACCCGGGCGTGGCTACAATCCAGACCATTTTAATACGATGGTTCGGGCCCTGTCCGTCTCGGAAATTCCGAATCAGAAGACCGATGTCAATATCAACCCGCGACCACTCGGTTTTCCTTTCCCGGAAGAGAATGCCGACTATGTAGAAGGCGACGACGCCACCCGCCAGCGCATCTGTGAGCGACATCGTCAATTGGTTCTCGGCTTGCTCTGGTTTCTCCAGAACGACGAAGAGATTCCCTTTGACCATCGCGAGATCGCCCGCGGGTATCATCTGCCGCTTGATGAATGGGGTGACAACGGTCATTTCCCTTTTCAGCTCTACGTCCGCGAAGCCCGTCGTCTTGTGGGTGAGTATACCCTGACCGAACACGACATGACGACGGAGGCCGGTTTCAGTCATCCCGATACGGTGGCGATCGGCGAATTCCCTATTGACAGTTTCCCCTGCCGCAAGCGACAAGCCGGTGACACGGTTGTGCTGGAAGGTTATCTCGGCATGCTTGATTCGGTCACGCGCCCCTACCAGATTCCCTACCGGATTATGATTCCGAAGTTGATCGACGGACTGCTCGTCCCGGTTGCGGCCAGCACGACCCACGTGGCTTATTCTTCTATTCGTATGGAACCGACGTGGATGTGTCTCGGACAGGCGGCGGGAACGGCAGCACATATCACTATCGCGCGGGGGTGCCAGGCTCGCGAGGTCCCGGCGGGGGATCTTCGTAAATCATTGAAACAACAAGGACAAATTTTATGAGTGAGAAAATATATATACGTAACCCAAAAGTGTACCTTGGAATGACGCTAAGATTTG
>JARGOZ010000014.1:69546-69774 GCA_029213025.1 Verrucomicrobiales bacterium | reverse complement strand
GTAGTGGTGATCTCCAGATCGCCACTTTGTAGATTGCCCATGGTGGCGATCTGGAGATCACCACTACCAGATATAGGATCAACGGACGAAACAACCGATCCGGGGTTGATCAGCTACCCGGCACTGCCTCGCAGCTGCTCCGCGCAATGTGGCTGCGAACATAAGGAGTAGCGTTTCATCGGTCCGAACCTCAAGTCCAGACAGAATATATTCATGGGTAGTGGTGGT